>JAEUQI010000005.1 GCA_016789145.1 Blastocatellia bacterium
GACGAGCATGGTCGCGGCCCAAGGTGTCGATAGTATCGCGATAGCCGGCCATGTAGCCGTCGGAATAACCGGTGCGGTAACCCCGTTGGAGGGCGATATTTAGGTTCGCAGTCTGGGCATTCGTCGTTGACGTAAGCACCATTGGCAATACCATATTGCTTAAACTTACACTTAGAGCAACGACCAGAAAGTTCTTGGCTAACTTCATAATTATCTCCTTTTGTTTTGCCTTTAAGGGCGAGAAATGCAGTAACTCTATAGAGTTATACACGAATGCTTAAGAAATTACAAGAACTTTTTGCTTAATTTTTATGCGACTGCAAAGAACATGCGCTTAACATTTTGGCACAAAGAAGGCGGCCCCGAACGAGGCCGCCGCGATCACAGCGTTCAGGAGGAACAATTGTTAGAAACTTTTTCGGAAGAGGTAAGAGGCACGTATGAAGAACGTACGCGAATTTCGCTCAAATCCCGGCTCAAGCTGCCCCGTGAACGGGCTGCGGCCGCCGTAATTGAACGAATCGTTGTAACCGACGTAGAACGCCGTGCCGGGGCTCGGATTCCAGCCAACAAGAGCTTGACCGCCAAAGCCCTTTTCCATCGAACTGTAATCGAGCCGCATTCGAGCAAACACGAAACGCGAGAACTGGTAAGTCGATCTCGCCGATATCACGTCAGCATCGAACGATCGGACCTTGTTGTCATTTCGCACCAGCCGGCTCTTGTTGTAGCTGATCGACATTCGAAGGGGATCGGTCGGCTTGTATTCCATGTAGATATTTGCGTCGAATTGGAAACCGGGGCCGGGATTTTGCAGGCCGTTCGGCTCAAAGTAGAAGAAGTCGTAATTGTTGCGAATAAATCCGACAAAGGCACCGTAATTAAATCGCTTGTTGACGACCTGATTGATGTTGCTCGAAACATATTGCTGCCAAACCGCTCGCGATGGCTCGCCGAAGAAGGTTCCCAGCGGACGAGTCGGAGATCGTTTAAGGCCGAATTCGTCTTCATAAACTTTCTCGTACGAAGTGCCGGCTTCGGCGAAGAGGTAGGTGTTCTTCTGCAGCGTTAGATTTAGGTTGTTCCCGGCGTTGTATTGGATCAATCGGCCGTTCCAATCGTAATCGACGCCCGAGAACTGTGCCCATTGTGCACGAATGATCTTCTTCTTCGCGTCAGATTTCGTTGCGAAACGGTTGTAGAAGAACGCAAAATTCGCGTTCACGCGTCGAGTAAAGCCGGAATCGGCACGATAGTATTTGCTGCGTCCGCCGACCTCCATGAACCAACCGTGCTTTTCGGTGGTGTAGTCGAGGTTAAAGTAGTAGCCAATGCCATTGCCCGTGCGATAGCGATTGAACTGATTGCCGAGTTGAGTTACGCCGCCGAAACTGCCGCCGCCGCAGGTTTGTTGGTTAGACAACGCCTGAACCGGATTTAAGGTCGGCTCGAAGTCATTCTCGAATGTGCAACGACGCGAATGCGAGCCGACGACCTGGAACTGCGATGTCATTTTCGGTGTGAATTTGAATCGCCCATCAAATCCTGCAACAAGATTCTTCTGTTCAGGAAATGAGCGAAAAGTGCCGAAAAAGCCGATGTTGTTCTCTTTGCCGATGTCTTGTTTGAGGCGAACGACGGCGAACATCGCTTTCTTGTCGATAAACTCGTCGATACGCGGACGAACACTTGGGTCGTTACGATCATCTTCAGCGTAATTGCCCGGAGCTTTGTCGATGGCGGTCAGGAAACCGAATGACGTTCGTCCCTGTTTGCCGCTCAGCTTAAGAGCGAGGTCAGGATCGACGATGTTTCGCGAATAAAAGACCTGAAGCGGCGACCGGAAGATGTCAGCCCCTTCGAGAAAGAATGGACGCTTTTCCTCGAAATAGATCGGGAAACGTTGATTAGCCGTCACAACCGCGGCATCCGCTTCGATCTCCGCGAAATCGGGATTGTATGCCGCATCAAGCGTGATCGATGGCGTCAGCGTGTATTTCATTGTCACGCCGATATCGGTCTTGATAGGTTGATTTACAAAGCGGCCCGGATCGACGGAGTTGTTGGTAAGCAAATAGCGCGGGATAGTGCGTTCGCGACGTCCGGTTTCAGATACCGTGATCGACGGTACGACCTCGAGCGTCTTTTCGAACTTAATGCCGTCAAGGCCGGTGATCTTGCCATGCTTGATCAAAAAGCCGGAGACGTTGCGGTCGTCGGGAAGCCACTGATCAAATTCGTCGTTGAGGCGATCGATGTTGCGAGCTGCGTTAAAGCCCCAGTTCTTCCCTTTGCCTATTGCGTAGCGAAGAGATTTGAATGGGATCTTGACCTCGACCGACCAGCCCCAGTCTTCGATAACGCCCTTGGATTCCATGACGATATCGACGGAGAAATCAGCACCTTGGCCTTCGGTATAAATGCCATCTTGCTGGACGCCCAACGGATTGAAACCAAAGACATATGCTCGTTTTTGGTCGTTGTAGGTATCGAGCCACATGCGAACGTTGTCTTCGCCAAAAACGTTATCGCGTTTTGCGATCGTGGCTCGGATCTTGTCTTTCTCGTCCCAGCATTTGAATGCGACGTAAAGGTGCTTTTCGTCGTACATCATCAAAACCTCTGTCGGTTTCGATGGTGCGGTGTTATCGCCGGGGTTAGTTTGGTAGAAATCTTTAAAGACGGCGGCGTCTTTCCAAAGGGCCTCGTCGATCTTGCCATCGACGACGATATTCGAAGTGACCTTTGGTATATTGATCGGGCGGCGTTTTTCTGCAGGGATCTCGACCTTGCCGACTTTGGTTATCTCGGTCGTAGCTGCCGGTCCGCTGCTACTTGCGAGGGTCGAATCTTGGGTATAGATGCTGCCAAATAACGCGAGCAGTAAAAGTATGATGCCTAGTTTGTTCATTATTTCACCTATGGATCCAACGACTCGACAAGGTGTATGAAATGTATAATTCTTGGCCGTTGAAAAGGACTTCTATTGACTAGAACGCATTTCCAGTCAATAAGTTTCAATCAAAACCGGCTGTATAGCGAGAATCAGCCGGTTTGAACATCATTGAATTGTGGTTATTGATTCCGTACTGCGTACGACTAGGTCTTTCGCGGTCTCAATGGTGTACACGTTGCCGCCACTACCAATTCGATACGTGTCGTCGCCGGTACCACGCTTAGGTTTCATGCCCTCGAAGCGAACATTTTCGGCAACCGCGTTGATCTGAGCGTTGGACGTCGATGGCAGTGTGAGGACGATCTCGCCGGTGTCGGAGCGTGCGTCCAGTGATGAAAACGAACCTTCGAGGCTCATAAGCCCGCTGTCGGACGACGCATTCAGTTTGCCGTCGAAACCAACAAGTCTGATGATGCCCTCGGTCGATGAAACGGTAAGTTCACCTTTGATGTCACGAAGATTGACCGATTGCTCGCCGCCCTCGACCTCGACTTTTCCGCTGACGCCTTCGACTCGGATCTCGCCTTCGGTCGTGACCTTGAGGTCGGCAGATCGCGGAACATAGACGATAAGCTTGGGCTCGAATCGCATCCCTGCCGGCCTAACGCCGGCAGTTCCATCTATGGTCAGTTCAACTTTCGAATCGCTATTGCTTTCAATTACCTTGATATTCTCACGGCTGCGGCTGCTAGCGACCTCGACGAGAGAATACTTTACCGTCGGCTCATTCCAGCCGATGATACGAACATCGACACCGTTGGCGGCAACAGTTACTTTGGGTTTACCTTTTACATTGAACGTATTGGACTGCTTAACGACACGAGGCATCGATGGTGCAAAGTTGACAGCGGCGATCTCCGGCATCGTGACGGCAAGCCTTTCCGTATCGACTTTCATCTTTTCAATGCTTTTCAGATCGATCGCTTTTGCAGCAAGTTTTGCTTTTTCAGCCTCGAATCTTGCCGCGTCCACGCCAAGGCGAGCAATTTCAGGTGCTGTCGCCGCGATCCTGGCTGCGGTCTGCGCCGCACCACGAGCCAACGCTCGGTCGGCTTTTGAAAGTTCCCTGTTTGCCTTTGCGGCGGCATTAATGGACGCATCAAGGTCTTCGATATCAAGGTCAAAATCATCGTCGGAATCTTTGCCCTTAGTTGGCAATAGGTCAACCGACGGGCTTAGTTGCTTGCCGTCGTTTCGACGACTGACGTTTAAAGTGCCATTTACACTTTCCAACTTGATATAGACGTCGCCACGGCCGATCTTGCCGTAAAGATCACGGCCAACATATTTGCCTTTGCGAACGGGCAGCCCAAAATCGTTGGTAATACTACCGTTAAGCGAATCCGCCTTTAGCGTTGCATTCGCATCCGAAGGCAGAATGAGATTGACCCTGCCGTTAACTGTCGACAGAGCTATTTTGCCTGATGATTCAAGTCGTTCGAATTCAGCAAATACTTCGCCATTTACAGTTTCGAGACTGGATGTCCCGCGAATGTTCGAGGCCCTGACCGAGCCGTTAACTGCCGACGCTTTGACTATGTTAGTGAAGTCCGCCAACGTTACAGATCCGTTTACTGTCTCGATATCATTCAACACGACACCGCGTGGAGCCATGATCACGAAACTTACGCTGACGTTCTCGCCCTGCTTCCACGCTCCGGTCGAACTTCGGTTCCACGAGCCATAATCGGTTTCGATATCGACGGAATCGGGCTTGGTGTCGAAGACGATCTCAACATTGTTTAGACGTTCGACAGAATCCGCCGTGATCGTCGCGACCACCTGAACCTCGTTCTTTTCCCAAGCCTTGATATCGATCGAGCCATTGACGTTTGAAACGCTCAATCGGCCGTTTGCCGTTAGCGGGAACGACTTCTCAATACGCTTTGTCTCGTTAACGACTACCTCAGCCAGAACGACTGGAGTTTCTGCAGCCGCGGTATTGATCCTTGGAGCGTCACCGTTAGCTCCCGCGATAAGACTCGAAAATATCAATGTATATATCCAGCTCATAATTACCTCTACTTCGGAAATCATCCGAAAATATTCTCTACTGAAATTAATACACCACACCTCGAGCATTTGTGACAGACTTTCTTGATATTTGTGATGTTTTACGCCGAACCCTAAGACTTGTATCTACATCTTACATCACTGTGACACCGACACGGTCGAACATTTACAATCGGTCTCGATTTTGATAGCTTCTAGAACTTAAGGTAGGCAGATGCCCTCCAGATGGCCAATGACATTACAGCGGACAAAACTGAATATTCTTCGAAAAAAACACGATCTTTCGTCGCGAGCGAAGGTTGGAGTGTCGCTGCATTGCCATACAGAACATTCAAAGGAAATGCTTGATTTTGTTCCGGTTTATGCGGACAAACTCCCAATAATCGCTCATTTTTGGCAGAAGGAGAAGAAGAAATACTTCGCACGAGAAGGAAAATACCCCAACTTCGACACAGGCTATTGGTCACCACCGTTGACCGGGCAGATGGTCTACGATATTGAGAAAAGACAGATCGAAGATATTGGATTAGAACCATTTGTATCTGTCACTGATCACGATTGTATTGAGGCAAATCTTGGTCTTTCAGAACCTAATTCGGAAAAGACGGTTCCGATCTCGTTGGAATGGACTGTACCGTTCGAATACGGTTTTTTCCATGTGGGTGTTCACAATTTGCCGAAAGATCGCGCCGTTGAACTATCGACGACACTTATCGATTATACTTTCGACAAGTCGAGGCACAGTAATGAGGAATTGACCGAGCTTTTCGCGATGCTAAACGAATTACCTCAAGTTCTCGTAATTCTCAACCATCCGATCTGGGACATTGAGATGGTCGGAAAGGAGCGTCACGAGTTACTGCTAAAGAACTTCATACGTGAGCACGGCCGATGGATCCATGCCTTCGAGGTCAATGGTTTTCGAAGTTGGTCAGAAAATAAGGCTGTTATCGAGCTTGCGGAGGCTCTCGGTATTCCTGTTGCGACTGGCGGGGACCGGCATGGCTGTAAACCTAACACGGTCATCAATCTAACAAATTCGGCATCGTTTGAAGAATTTGTTGATGAGATCCGAACAGACAAGCATTCTGAGATCGCTCTCATGCCTGAATATGAGCGTCCACTCCATTCGCGCCAACTGCAATCTTTTTCCGAGATCCTAAGCCACTACCCACATTTTCGAGAAGGCCGCAAACGTTGGTTCGATCGAGTGTTTTTTGATATCGATAATGGTAAAGGCATCGTTCCCCTCTCCACACACGGCTGGGAACGAGGTGGACCGGCTTGGCTTAGAATTGCAATATGGACACTAGGCTTCCTTGGAAGTCCAGCAATGCGGCCTGTCTTTCGACTTGCACGCAAGAAGGACGACCGCGTTCCGGTCGACGGAGCATCTACAAAGTTTGAATCCCCGGACCTAGGAGACCTTCCTGCTCGTTTGTCTTCTGAAACGATCTAATTCTAGTGTTATACTAATTGTTTGAATTACGGCGGGCTTGCCCGCCATTATTATTGTTGGGAACCATAGTGAATCAAAAAACTCGCGTCGCGTTCTTTCCGGATTCGTACCTGGAAGTGAACGGCGCCGCAATGACATGCCGACGACTAGTTGATTTTGCTGGACGAAACGACCAGCCGATGCTCGTTATTCATGCTGCACCCGAGACTTCAGAGAAATCTGAGGGCAGTGTGACGCATTTTGCATTCAAACGTTCGCCGCTCGCTATTCTGCTCGACGAGGACCTAGCCTTCGATCCGTTGTTTCTACGCAAATACAATGCTGTTCGGCGAAAGGTCGAGGAATTCAAACCCGATGTTGTCCATATTACCGGCCTTAACGACATCAGCATTATCGGAGTTTTGCTCGCGTGGAAACTCAATATTCCGGCTCTCGGCTCGTGGCACACTAACATCCATGAATTTGCGTCTAGTAGAATTCGGCGCATTCTTCGCTGGCTTCCTGGCGTTGACCCGATGGCAAAATTTGCGGAAAAGAAGATCAAAGGCGGCTCAATGCTGTACTACAAGATACCGCATGTCATTCTGTCACCGAACCAAGAACTTGTCGATGAACTCGCCAGACGAACCGGCAGGCTCTCAAAGTTGATGGGCCGCGGCGTCGATCCGAGCTATTTCTCGCCAGAGAAACGGACAGCTAGTGACAACACTTTTCGAATCGGCTCTGTAGGCCGGCTTCGCGCGGAAAAGAACGTGCGAGTGTTGGTTGACGTTGAAAAGGCTCTGATCGACGCTGGTATCGAAGATTATGAGTTCCTGGTGGTCGGTGAAGGTAACGAACGCGAGTTTCTCGAAGAGAATCTGAAAAGAAAGACCCTCACAGGATTTCTAAGCGGTGAACCGCTTGCCGAGGCATACGCGAATATGGACCTGTTTCTATTTCCGTCCGAAACAGACGCGTTCGGAAATGTTGCCCAAGAGGCGAATGCGTCAGGCGTACCGGCAATTGTATCGGATAAAGGTGGGCCAAAGTTCATTATCCGGGACGGCATCACCGGGCACATAGCAAGAGAAAAGGAAGATTACGCTCGATTCGCCGTTGAGCTTTACCGAGATCGAGAAAAATTGGCTACTATGAAGAATGCGGCTCGCGATTCGGCAGTTTCGAATTCGTGGGATGCGATCTTTAGCGGCGTCTTTAAATCCTACCGCGAAGCTATCGACATACAACGCAAGAAGAGCGAAAAGAATGCAAACGACTGAGGCTCAGATCGATGATTTTCCGATCGACCCATCGCCGCGAACAACGGTCTGGGCCGTAACGGCGAACCTGCTGCGCCATCCCTTCGACACGGTCATACTTCGTTGGAACTGGAAATCGGCAGTCCTAAGTGCAGCCCTCCGGGCACCGATCTTTTTCTTTTCTTATTTCTTTAAAAAGGACGGTCTAAAGTTGGCGATCGGCGCGGCCTTGACACAATCGGTATTTCGAATGATCTTCGGTGGTGTCAACGGTGCGATCATTCAGTCCTACAGCAAGGTCGAACCGGCATGGCACGCCGTGCTAACCGTACCAGTCGTACTCGCCACGTTTAGCCACATCGTCGAATACTTTGTTCAATCTGCATACGATCAGCAAACCGGCGTCAATGGCAAAGGCCGTGCGATCGCGATCTCAGTTTTTGTATCGGCGGTTTCGGCTATTTTCAACTTGTTCGCAATGCGTCGCGGAGCCTTGCTGGTAAAGGACGAAAGCCAACAGTCGATCTGGCGTGATCTGAAGCGAATGCCGTGGATCGCTCTCGAATTCTTGTCGTTCCCGCTGGTCTGGACGATCCGGAAGAAACGCAATTCTAAGAACGGTGACGACAAATGAAATCCGTTCACATAACCAATTATTATCACAAGAATTCAGGCGGCATCAGTACTTCGTTCAATAACTTGATGGCTGCGGCCGAACGTCGCAAGCGTGAGGTTCGCCTCATCGTACCCGGCGAAACGGAGGGCGAAGAGCAGGTCAACGATTACGCAAAGATCTACTACGTTCCCGCAAAATACTCGCCGGTCTTTGATAAGCGTTATCGAATAATCTTGCCTTGGCAGTACATGAACAACGACTCCCTGATCCGCAAGATCATGCTTGCCGAAATGCCAGACATCGTCGAGGTAACGGACAAATACACGCTTAGCATGATGGGCATCATGATCCGAGCAAACAAATTCAAACAGATCGGTCGGCCGATGCTTGTACATTTTTCTTGTGAAAGAATGGACGACAACATAGGTTCGTTCCTGTCCGAAGGTAAGTTTGGAAAATGGTTCGCGCGTCGCGTAATAGGCAACTACACGATGCCGAGTTTCGATTATCACATTGCGAATTCGACATACACTGCTGAGGAGTTTGTGAATTCGGTTTCGATCGAAAAGAATCCACGACGCTCGAAATGGTTCTTCAACAAGTGCTGGCGATGGCTAAAAGCTCCCCGAGTTCCTGTTTCTGAACGCGTCTTCGTTTGCCCTCGCGGAGTCGATGCCTCGCAGTTCTCTCCCGATAGAAAGAGCGAAGAATTTCGCCGCGAGATGCGCGTGCGTGCCGGAATTCCGCAAGATTCTACGGTTCTTTTATATGCCGGACGGATTTCACCGGAAAAGAATATACCGCTGCTCGTCGAAATGATGGCGGAACTTTCGCGTGAAAACGACCGCGACTATCGCCTGCTTGTCGCTGGTGCCGGACCGTTGTCCGATTGGCTGCAAACTGAGGGTGACAAGCTCGGCGAACGGCGAATCGTGCAATTTGGTCATCTCGACAAAGAAACCTTATCAAACTACTATTCGAACGCTGATGTTTTCGTTCATCCAAATCCACGTGAACCATTTGGCATTGCTCCGCTCGAAGCAATGGCGTCAGGCGTCGCGACCGTCGCACCGAACGCAGGCGGCATTTTGAGTTACGCAAATGGCGACAACGCATGGCTCGTTGAGCCAAATGGCAAAGAGTTCGCAAATGCTGTTCGCGAGATCGTGAGCAACGCGACAGAACGTAAACGCCGCATTGCGAACGCCGTGGACACTGCTCTCGCCAACACTCGCGAGGCATCGACCGATCGCCTGATCGATACCTACCAAAAGATGTACGCAGATTTTCGCGAACGAAATGATCTGTTCACTAACAGAGAGGCGACGAAAAACGTAAACTATCTGGAGTTTATCGACGTTTGATCTCGCGAGAATGGACACCTACGCACCCGAACAACACGTAACCGTCAGCAATCCGCAGACTTTGCGCGAGGCGTGGGCGCATTTGCTTTCCGAGCCTTGGCTGTTGATCTCGTGTTGGAACTATAAAGGGGCGATCCTGAGTTCCGCATTCCGAGCACCGGTATTCTTGATTACATATCTTGCCGCCAGCGAAAGCCTAAAGCTAGCATTTGCCGCTGCTTTTGTTCAGTTCATTTTTCGTTTTCTATTTGCAGGACTGACCGGCTACGTAATTCAGGCGTTTCGTAAGGTTGAGCCGGCATGGAAAGCTTCGGCGTCGATCTTAGTTGTTGTTCCTGCCGTCAGTCATTTGGTTGAATATGCGGTGTCGGCCGGATTTGTTTATTTTACCGCGACCGCGAATCTGACTGACAAAGCTATCGTTCGCTCGGTCTGTTTTTCGATATTCTCTTCGCTTTTCGTACTGTTCATAATGCGTCGCAACGTCTTGATCGTCGGCGAATTGGAAAGCCGCTCGATATTTAGCGATATCCGCAAATTGCCGGCGTTAGTTTATGAATTCCTAATGTTCTTGCCGAATGAGATCGCGGCGATGATACATAGCCGGAAGATACTCGCCGTCGTCGTAACCTTCGCGGCGTGGGGCGTGTTTTCGCAGCTCATCGGTTGGGCGATGGTTTATCGCCATTCGTGGACATACGGCGGCGGAAAAGACCTCGGCATTCTAAAATTCTGGGGTGTTGACGGTATAATTCTGATGTTGATTGCGGTTGCGTTCGCACTTGTTTTCTCAAAGTTTCAGCGACAGCCCGACGTTCATATTACTGATGCTTGAGCTTGTTTTTGCAAATCTTCGCGTGCGTCCTATTCGCACATTTATCAGCATCGTCGGCGTCTCGCTTGGCGTTGTTCTCGTTGTGTTATTCACGGGCCTCGCTCGCGGAATGACCGAGGACATGGCAAAGCGGGCCAACAATTGGAAGGCCGAGGTCGTCTTTTCAAAGCCCGGCGGCATGGAGATGAGCAGCTCTAACATGAACGTTAACACGGGATTTGTCGAGAAACTTCAGGCAATCGAAGGCGTCGAATCCGTCGTGCCCGTCGGCCGCTACATCAGCCCGAGTGCAAAAGGCCGTTGGGGCGTTCAGAATCTCGAAGGCGTTCCGTGGGAAGCATTTGCCGCAATGAATGGCATGTATCTTACCGCCGGGCGTGCTCCGGCTGCGAACGATGAGGTCATACTGGACGACCGTCAGATGCGTAATGACAAGGTCGCACTCGGCGACACGATCGAATTGTTTGGCGATAAGAAATACAAGGTAGTCGGCGTCTTTGCTCCGCCGTCAGGTTCGCGTATCAAGATGACGTTGACCGCGTTGCAAGCCGCTCTCGAATCGGAGAATAAAGCTACCTATATTCTCGTCAAGGTCAAAAACGGCGTCGATCCCGCGACCGTCGCCGCTGCGATAAACACCGCGATGCCGGGCAACAAGGTAAATCTGACAAGCGATCTAATCATCGACGCTCAAGAGCGTATTCCGGGCCTTAACACGTTCCTGAAAGTCCTCGTCGGTCTCGGTGCATTCGTCTCGACGATCTTCGTCCTGCTCTCGATGTACACGACCATCACCGAACGCCGCAAAGAGATCGGTATCCTCAAATCGCTCGGGGCTTCGCATAGTTTCATCATAAAGACTATCGAAGGCGAGGCTCTGATGATCGGAATTCTGGGAGCGATACTTGGATTCATAATTGCATTCGGCGCGGCTCAGGCCATTGGTCGCGGTTTCGAGCTCGCATTCGAATTCAGCCTTAGTTGGATTCTCTGGGCCATCGCTATCGCCATCGGCGGCAGCCTCATCGGCGCCCTCTATCCAGCATGGCGAGCGTCATCGATCGATCCTGTTGAAGTAATGGTGAATGAATAGTCAGGGTTTCTTCCCAACGATCGTTAATCCAATTCCGCCAAGTATCATCGCCGACGCAACAACGAACGTGACGGTCATCGCTTCGCCCAACCAAACTATCGCAATGACAGCCGCGATCACGGGAACTGCGAGCTGCAGGACTGCGGCTCTTGTCGAATTATGGTATTTCAACGCCGCGTACCAAAACGCATAGCCGACTCCGGAAGTTATTGCCCCCGAAATAAGAGCAAGCACAAAACCGCGAGGCGTGAGGTTTAGGTTTGGATAAAATACTGCCGCGAGAATAGCGGCGAATGGCAGCGTTCGAACAAAGTTCCCTGTCGTGTCGGCAATGGCGTCGGTGGTGCCTTTGCCGCGATACGTATAGATCGCCCACGCCATTCCCGCCGCCGCCATTAGCAACGAACTCAACAAAGGCGGAGCATCAAGCCCCGGAAACACTAAATAAACCAAGCCCGCAACCGCAACGACAAGCCCGCACCATTCAAACGCCGTCGGCCGCTCGCCTTTGCCGATAGCGATCGCGATCATCGACATCTGCACCGACCCAAACAACACCAAAGCCCCCGTCGCCGCAGTCAAATTCAAGTAACCAAACGAAAAACAAACCGCATACGCGAACAAAAACAGCGCTGACGGCCACGTGCCTTTTATTGCAGAAGCCCGCACGGTAGTAAGGGCATCCCGCCGAGCAGACACAACATACCGAATCAGACACAACGCCACAGCACCAGCCACCAACCGCACAGCAGTGAATCCCGCCGCATCAGCCTCGTCACCTCGCAACGCAAGACGACAAAGGATCGAGTTGAACGCAAAAGCGACGAGGGCGAATGTTGTGAATGTAATTGCTTTCAATGCGTTTTCATCGCAACCCCGTCAAAAAAAGAAATTTTGCCGCTGATTCACGCAGATCGACGCAGATAAAACTCTTGATTAATGGCCTTCAGATCCGCGTCAATCTGCGTAGATCCGCGGCTAAACCTCTTTCTCCCCTTCTCCCTCGCTCCCTTTCTCCCCTTCTCTCTTCTCTGGCCGCATATGTGGGAAAAGGATCACGTCGCGGATCGAGTGTTTGTTTGTCAGAAGCATGACGAGGCGGTCGATGCCGATGCCGATGCCGGCGGCGGGCGGCATGCCGTAGCTGAGGGCTCGGATGTAATCTTCGTCCAGAACCATCGCCTCTTCGTCGCCGCCTTCGCGTTGAGCCATCTGATCCACGAACCGCTCGTACTGCTCCTTCGGATCGTTAAGCTCCGAAAAACCATTCGCGACTTCCATACCGTTTATGAATAGCTCGAACCGCTCCGCGACGTTAGGATTCCGCGGATCGGCTTTAGAGAGGGGCGAAATGGATTTCGGATAGTCAGTAATAAATGTGGGTTGTATAAGGAACCGTTCAACAAAACTTTCGAATAGCTCCAACACAATTGCTCCCTTCTCTGCTTCTACATCTGGGTATTTCGGTGCGTGGTTCTCTAAATAAGAAAACGTTAGTTCGTCTGCCCAACTTGGAAATTCCTCGGCTAGTGATATTCGTTCTTTGTCAATCTCTTCGATTCGGTCCCTGTTCCAGCCCTTCGGAAGAAAGTTCATGAAGAATTTTTTCTCCAACCCACCATCCGTTTCAAAGGCATCGCTCAGTAGTATTACTTCCTTCTTAAGCCTCATGTATGTGGCTAAGTATCTCAGTTGCGAAACATTTTCTAACCAGCTTTCGTCAATTGTTCCGCGAGACATGTTACGCGATCCTAGCTTATCCCAATACCTAACGATCGCCTGCTTCATTGTAAGTCGTTCAAACATCCCAAAATCCACAATTATCGGGCTTTCATCTGTTCCCGCATATTCTTTGGTGATAGAGGCTTGAAGTTGACCGGTTGATTTTAGAACGGCGTCTTGCATCAGCTCTTCGCAGAAGTCCATCATGCCGTTGACGTCCATGTAGGCACAGTAGAATTCGAGCATCGTGAACTCGGGGTTGTGCTTGTGCGAGAGGCCTTCGTTGCGGAAGTTGCGGTTGATCTCGTAAACCTTCTCGAAGCCGCCGACCGTCAGCCGCTTGAGATACAATTCCGGGGCGATGCGGGCGTAGAGCGGAATGTCGAGAGCGTTATGGTAAGTCTCAAACGGCGTCGCGGCGGCTCCGGTTGCCTTTGGCGTGAGCATCGGCGTCTCGACCTCGATGTAGCCGTGATCGTCCAGGAAACGCCGCATTCCGGTGATCAACTTTGCTCGGCGCTCAAAAACTTCGCGCGTCGTCAGCCCGTCGTGCTCGACCTGAAGACTCGAAGCAATGAGGTCGGCGTAACGATATCGGCGGCGTAGTTCAGGATCGGCGATGCCGTGCATCTTGTCGGGCATCGGGAGCATTGCTTTGGCGAGGAACTGAAGTTTTTCGACGTGAACCGAAACCTCGCCGGTGTTTGTGATGAACAAATAGCCTTCAACGCCGATCAGATCGCCATGGTCGAGCAACTGCCACAGAGCCCAGCCGTTTTCCTCATCAATCGTGTCCGCACCGTCGTTCTTAACCAATGCAAGCGGGCCTTTCTTATTCGCATAGACCTGCAGCTTCGACATTCCATCGGTCAGATGCACGAAATTCCCGCGCGTCGGCGTCGTCAAACGGCCCGCGATTCGAACGGTGCCGAGAGCCTTGAGTTCTTCATTGAGAGCATCTTTCTTATCAGCCGGCGGACGTTCGCCTTCGCTAAGCGACGCCTTGATCTCGGCCATTTTTGCTTCGATCTCGGCGACCTTATCAAACTGTTTCAGCGCTGTCAGCGTATCTTCGCCGCCGCTGATGTTCGTGCGTGCGAATTTGTTTGGATAGACGTTGCCGACAAGATCGGCGATTGCCGCAAGCGACGCCTTTCTCGCCTCGGTCTGGTCGTTCGGTTCGATAATCTCTTCAAGTGCAGGAATGCTCATAACTGATCGGATGACAAACTAAATGTCGAACTTTAGATTAGAACAGACTACCTATTCTATCCGCAATTCACGTTGACGCAGACACGCGCGGTTCGAGGCATTTTCGACTGAAAATCAGGTTAAATGTTAGAATCCACTAATGCTGCTTTTCGCTACCACATTTTCCGATATTCTGAATTACAACCTATTCTCACTCGGCGAAACCTCGATCACACCGCTTCGGATACTCTATTTGATACTACTCACGTACGGTCTTTTCTTAGTGTCCGGCATGTTTAAGAATCTGCTCGTCGGTAGAATACTAGGGCAAACATCAATGCCTCGTGGTACGAGGCAAGCGATCGGCACGGTAACTCGATATATTGTCCTGCTGATCGGATTTATCGTGATCCTGCAAACGGTCGGTATCGATCTGACGGCGTTGACGTTGATCGGTGGTGCGGTCGGTATCGGCATCGGTTTTGGTTTGCAAAACATTGCGAGCAATTTTATCAGCGGCTTGATCATACTTTTTGAGCGGCCGATACAGGTTGGCGACCGTATCGAGGCAAATAAGGTGACCGGCGAAGTAATGGCTATCGGACCGCGAAGCACTCGTATACGGACAAACGACAACGTCACGATAATAATCCCCAACAGTAAGCTCGTTGCCGAAAATGTCGTGAATTGGAGCTATAAGAATGATATGTCGCGGGTTCGCATTCCGGTGACGGTCGATCTCGAGTCGGACATCGATAAAGTAAAGCAACTCCTTATCGACGCCGCCAACGAGAACCCTGATGTTGAATCAGAGCCGGCTCCGAAGGTAAATATGATCAAATTTGACTCGGCAGGCATCGAACTCGAATTGCTAGTCTGGAGCAAGGAACGCTTTCATCGACCCGGAGCTTTGAAAAGCGATCTAAACTACAGCATTTTCGAAAAGTTTCGTTCAAACAAGATCTTGGTGCCTACGCCCGACGCAGACGCCGGGACGCGGACCGAAAATAGCGACCTTTATCTACCCGAGGCGGAAACCGGCGAGATAACGAAATCATAGATCGGTTCGCTCACGGCACCGAGATGTGTCAAGATTGAGGCGCAGCATGAGATCGCGAGGCCTATCGGCCATTGCGTTTTCTGCGTCTTTGCGCGCGTAACCGTAAGAACCTGTGACTGACGAAATATCAAAACTGATCGCTGCAATCGATTCCGGCTCTCGCATTGTCAGCCTCGATGGCCTGACCTCAACCTCCGCGAAAGCGTACGTGCTAGCACAGCTTCACAAGGCGACGGGCAAGCGATTTGCTGTAGTTACAGATTCAAACCAATCGCTCGATGCTTGGTCGAACGACCTCGATTTCTTTCTCGCAAAGCCCAAGGACGACGGCCCGAAAACTATTGCAATTCCCTCGTTTGAATCAGATCCATACTCAGGCGTCTCGCCGCACGCTGAGACGCAAGAACAACGTGCCCTGTCGCTGTGGCAGATGTCGAAGGCGTCGGCTGATATAGTTTTGCTCTCTGCCCGATCGCTTGTCCAAAAAACAGTCTCAAAAAAGACGATCCGCGATTTTGGTGCGGAGCTTGTCCGAGATGCCGATTTCGCACCGGAATTGCTCGTCGAGCGTATGTTCGCGTGCGGCTACATTCGCGAAGATCCTGTGCTCGGCCCCGGACAATTTTCGATGCGAGGCGGCATTGTCGATACGTGGCCGCCTAATGCTGAAATGCCTGTTCGCATTGAGTTTTTCGGCGATACGGTCGATTCGATCCGCTCGTTCGACGCGGAAACTCAGACTTCGGTCGAAAAGCTAACGTCGGTATCGATCCCGCCGATACGTGAGTTTTTGGCTAGTCCGCAGGACATGAAGGACTGGTCGTTCTTCGCCGCTGAGCGATTTTCAGACGAGAAATTTCGCCGGAATTTAAAGGATCGAACCGATTTTGCAGACGACGGTGAGACGTTTTCCGGCTGGGAATTTCTGCTGCCGCTCGTCAGACCGCTCACCGCAACCATCTTTGACCATATCGACGACCATATTCTGGTCATCGACGAACCGACCACGGTCGAGGGCTCGCTTCAGGAGCTCTACGCCCACCTGGCTCGCAGCCGCGAAGGCGTGATCGAGAGCGGCGACCTCGGACTTGAGATCGATGAGTTGTTCGTGATGCCGGCGGAGCTTCGCGACCTGCTCGATAAGCGCCGTCTGATCGAGATGCGCTCGCTTGGACGTGCAGCATCGGCTACGGACGAACAGTTTGATGGCTCAGACGCCTCACTTTTCCTGTTTCCAACTGCGAAAAAGGTCGAAGAGCTTTCGATAAGATCGCGTTCGACTCGCAAGTTTCACGGCGATCTGCCGGCGTTCGCGGGCGAGTTCGACAAACGTGCGCAGATCGTCGTTCAAACGCCCGGAATGGCAGAGCGTTTGGCTGAGATACTTCGTGATTACAGCATTTTCGTGCCGCTCGAATCGATCAAGATCGGCGAGCTTTCGTCCGGCTTTGAATTGCCAGCGAGCGATCTGCTTGTCTATTCGGAAAGCGATATCTTCGGCGAAGCAGCCGCAGCGGAAGGCAAACGCCAAAAGGTAAAAGGCAAAAGTCAGAGATCGCGATTAGGAGCATTTATCTCCGATTTCCGCGACCTCAAAGCCGGCGATTACGTTGTTCACGTCGATCATGGAATTGGCCGCTTCGACGGTCTGCAAACTATTGATTCTCAAGGGCAAAGCCGCGAGTTCATGCTGCTCATCTACGCCGACGACGCGAAGCTTTTCGTGCCGGTCGAGCGTATGGACCTCGTCTCGCGATATTCGTCGGGCGAGGCAACTTCGCCGTCGCTTGAGCGTCTTGGCGGCATGGGCTGGCAGAAAACTAAAGCGAAAGCCAAACGTGCGATGCGCGATATGGCGGACGAACTGCTCAAGCTCTATGCCGAGCGAAAGATGGTGCGTGGCCATGCTTTTCCGCCCGACGCTCCGTGGCAGCATGAGTTCGAAGATGCGTTTCCTTGGGACCTGACAGTAGATCAAGCCGCAGCGATCGAGGACGTAAAATCGGACATGGAATCACAAATGCCGATGGACCGATTGATCATTGGAGACGTTGGCTACGGCAAAACAGAGGTCGCGATGCGTGCGGCGTTCAAGGCTGTAATGGACGGACGCCAAGCGGCTGTGCTGACGCCGACGACGGTGCTTGCATACCAGCATTTCGAAACGTTCAAGAAACGATTCGCAGCTTTTCCGGTCAAGGTTGAGTTGCTTTCGAGGTTTCGTTCAACAAAAGAACAGAAAGCCGTGGCCGAGGCCGCTGCGAAAGGTGAGGTCGATGTCGTCATCGGCACGCATCGCATTCTCTCAAACGACGTAAAGCTACCAAAGCTTGGGCTTGTCATTGTCGACGAAGAACAGCGTTTCGGCGTCGGCCACAAAGAGAAATTAAAACAACTAAAAAAGAAGGTCGATGTACTCACGCTGTCGGCGACACCAATTCCGAGAACGCTGAATATGTCGCTGCTTGGGATGCGTGACATGTCGATCATCGAGACTCCGCCGCGTGACCGGCTGGCGATCAATACGCAGGTCGTGCAGTTCAATGAGAACGTCATTCGGTCTGCGATAGAACTCGAGTTATCACGCAGCGGCCAGATATTCTTCATTCACAATCGAGTCGAGTCGATCGAATCCATCGCCGCCTTGATCCAAAAGATCGTTCCCGCAGCCCGCGTCGCCATCGGACACGGCCAGATGAACGAGAAGGAAATGGAAGAGGTGATGCTCGATTTCGTCGATTACAAATACGACGTTCTCGTCGCCACGACGATCATCGAAAACGGCATCGACATCCCGCGAGCAAACACGATCATCATCAATAGGGCGGACAACTACGGATTGTCGCAACTCTACCAATTGCGTGGACGAGTCGGCCGTTCGAATCGGCGAGCGTACGCGTATCTGTTGATTCCAAGCGAGTTGGAGCTGACGCCGATCGCGAGACGACGGCTCTCTGCAATTCGCGAATTCTCAGATCTTGGTGCCGGTTTTCGTCTCGCGGCGTTAGATCTCGAGCTTCGAGGTGCCGGAAATATCCTCGGCGGACAGCAATCAGGACATCTCGACGCTCTCGGTTTCGACCTCTACACAAAGATGCTCGAACGCACCATCGCCGAACTTAAGGGCGACGAGATCGCCGATGACGTCAGCGTCTCGATCAATCTCGGCATCGATGTTTCGATACCGAAGGATTACATCGTCGAAGCAAGTCAGCGTCTCAGAACCTACAAACGCATCTCGTCTGCCGCCGATGAAAGCGAACTTCTCAGCATACGCACCGAGGTCGAAGACCGCTACGGCCGCATTCCTCGCTCTGTGGAACATCTGTTCGAGTATGCACGTCTACGAAAACTCGCCGAACGCACGAACATTGTCTCAATAGACAAAGCCAGCGGCGGCGTCGCGATCAAACTCGGTGAGAATGCGTCGGTCGAACCTGAAAAACTAATGGCATTTCTCAGCGATAACGAAGGCTCAAGCTTCTCGCCCGCCGGGATACTGCGAATTGCGATCGTCTCGGGTGACGACCCGATCGTTGTCTCGATCAGGGCGTTGGAAGCAATCCGGAAATAGAGCTATGCAGCTTAGTCTCAGTGCAATCTGAAGCTTCGAATTCCGGACAGGTAAAAATTTCCGGCACATGGTCCCGAGTTTGTTTGCGAATATTCTGCCAAACCGGTGAATCAAGATACCTTTCTCGTGTCCAGCCCAATTTGTATCGATTTCGCCAAACGAATCCATAAGCATCATGCTCGTCCATTCCCTGAACATGCTTGGCCTCGTGCAGCAATATCGCCGCTCGTTCAACGTCATCGCTCGGATATGCAAAAAAGTCGGAGTACAGTGTGACGATGCCGAAAGGAAAATTTGTCGCGGCATAGGCGTTTTCCTTAGCGACTGACGAGTTCAGCCAGTTATCTGTCGATCGAAAGGTCGAAACATTTCGCAAAAGGAAAGCCTCGCGGTCGAATCCGCTTATCTCGACATGTTTGATCGCATCAGCGACAAGAACATACTGTTCTCCGGTCAATGGCTTTGCAGAGAATACCAACGACAAATGGAAGGCCGCCAAAACGCCAAAACTGACGAGAATGCATACCAACGCCCGCCGCTTGATCGAACCGTGCTTCGGCTCATCGATAGAACGCAGGTGTCCGCCGCACGAAACACATTCGGCGACACGTTCGACGTTCAGCCGATCACAGTTTGAGCATTTCTTTGACATCTAGGACAGGCAGGCTAGGTAGTGCCCACATCAAAAGGAAATGATCAATCAACAATGTTTTTCACGAATTTCTTGTTGATGGCGACCTATCTATCGAACCGATGCCTAGCAATTGGCATCAAACTACAAGTTGCAAATCGAACGCCCGAACGATATAACCATTGTTTGGTTCCGAATTGGAGATCTTTACTTTATGCGTAAGTTTTTTGTCAGTTTGTTTCTGTTGGTTGCTGTCGCCATTGTTCCCGGTTTTGGACAAGAGACCGAAACCAAAGTCGTTGATGAGGTCGTTGCCCAGGTAAACGACGGTGTCATCACGCTGTCGCGCGTACGCCGTGAATTGAAGGATATAGTAGACGCGAAAGTCGCCGAAGGGATGAAGCGGGAAGAAGCTCAGAAATTTGGCGATGAGAAGCAGGGCGAACTAATAGCAAATCTGATCAACGAAGAGCTGCTTCTTCAGAAAGCCAAAGAACTAGGTATCGATGATGAGGTCGAGGCAAGCCTCAACCAACGATTCTTGGATCTGATGAAACAATTCAATCTCAAATCGGTCGACGCTCTCTACGAAGAAATGCGTCGTCAGAATGTCGATCCGCAGGAAATGCGCGAGGTCTGGCGTAAGCAAGCAACTCGTGAGCGTGTGATCGAACGCGAGGTACAATCAAAAGTGTATTGGACGCCGAACGCTGCTCAGCTCCGTGCTTATTATGATAAGAACAAATCAAAGTTCACCAAGCAGGAGTCTATTACGATCAGCGAACTGTTCCTGAGCTTTGCAGGTCGTGACGAGGCCGCTGTTCGCCAAAAAGCCAAGGACCTTCTTGCTCAGCTACGCGGCGGTGCTGATTTTGCCAAGCTCGTCGCGGAAAATTCTGATAGACCAAATGCGGCAAGTAACAAAGGCAAGGGTGAGACGATTCCATTGAAGGAACTCGATCCGCGATTCGCCGAACCGCTGAAGGGCGTGGGCATTGGTGGTTATTCTGAACCGATCGAAACATCAGGACTCGGGCTATCGATCCTACGTGTAGATGACCGACAGGCCGCGAGTGACGAATCGGAATTCAAGGAGAACGCCGTAAGGCTAGCAATGCTGCAAGAAAGTTTTCCTGAAGCATCAAAGAAATTCCTGACGAAGTTACGTGCGGATTCTTACATAAAGATCAGCGACACCTACCGTCCGATGGTATCGCCCATACTCTTTGCCGACGAACGAAAAGACAAGACCGCAAACTGATCTTGTAATTCATTAATTCAGTCGAATACATCGAGAGGCTGTCTGAAAAGGCAGCCTTTCGCGCCTTACAGCCGTTCGAAGCGTTTGGAATGTCCACCGCGTGTCCACGGCGTGTCCACGTGAGCCTGTGGATACGGAAGTCATTGTTAATGAATGACTTACGCGTGCAAAAGGCTCCTTTTGTCTCGACTTTCGAAAAAAAGCTCTTGCGTCGTTCTTTTGCCGACGCTTCTGTTTCATTTACGGTGAAACGCCGATCTTACTCGAACGCCATATCTCTATTGCTATCAACAGTTACAACCGAGATTCGAAATATCGTTCCAGCAGCGTTCCCGAGGTTTGTGGAACGCTTAAGTACTTGATAACAATGATGTTACGACACCGCAATACTCATTTTTTACCCAAAACGAAAAAAATGTAAGACATTGTCTTACAGCTTGGCAGACAACTATGGCATTTTGATCGACGTTCTTCGTGTGTGTTTCTGCATTTAGATGTCAAAGAACTAGGAGCCGAGTTGATCGCGGCCATTGATCAGTATACCACAGATGCAACAGCGTCTCAATAAAATTCTTTGCAGGCTTGACGCAACCGGACCAGGAGCGATGGAAGAGCCTGACAGCTATCGGCTAAACCAACACAGATCGCTTTCGAAGATCATCGTCTTAAATCTCTAGCCGAAAATCTGCTTTAAGGCCTTTTGAAAGATCTCGATCTTTTTGGTTATTCGTTTTACTTGAGGATGGTCTTGCTTATAGGTTCGAAGTAGCCTGTTCTTTTCAGTCTCCAACTCAGCCTTTCGCAATATCAGCTTTCCGGTTGATTCGGTCAAACGCTGCGTTTCCGAAGGCGAGATCGTGAACATTCGATCGACCTCCTTATTTATCGACGCCAACTCAAACCTGGCATCGATGACACGCGGGTTCTCTTCGGTGTAGTCCTCAACAAATGAAACAAGGTCGGCTTCTAATTCCGTTCTACGAAGCATGACCACGCTGTACGCGGCCGAGGAACGGATGGGCCCGACTTCAGTATTCTGCTGAGTGGGACTGCCCGTCTGCGGCAGAACCGCAGTAAAGAGTCCGAAAGCGAACACCGCCGAAACCTGAAACACGAATTGGGAAACCCTGCTCATTTAATATCGAAAGTGAAAAAGTCAGGAGCAAGAGCCTGATTGACGATGTACTTCTGCACCAGGATCCGCCAGGTATTCTGATGAACGGACGTATTGCTGTTGGACTCAAAGGTGACCTCGTACCGATGCGGCAACGTCAGGCCATCTACCGACTTGAACTCGGAAAAGGTTTCGGTGAGCGTCAATTCTGCATTAGTGATCTGATTCTGGCGTCCCACGGATGGTGACCGCGGACGCACTTCGCGCCGGTACTCCGTTCTGACATGCTGGAAAGTTTCGGCATCGAAATACAGTTTGATCGTAAAATCAGCACCAAGGTCCGCTGAAAGATATTCGATCGCGTACGCTTTGCGCTTATCGATGCTCTTGCTTCCGGCGGTGGAGAGTTTTGGCAGATCTTTTTCTGCGATCCGCCAGCGACGCGAAAGAACGCCGCCGAACAATCCCTCGGTCAAAACCTTCGAATGCTCAGCCAAGAAATCGCCCAGAAGCGACCTTTTACCCGAATTGATATACGGCAGATCGACCTTACCATTGAAGTAACCGACCTTTTCGAACGGATACTCCTTCGAATTAAGTGAAATAAGGAAAAACAGATTGCTTGCGTCGGAAACAACGATGCTCTTGCCGCCGCCTTTTACAACCGGTGATGACGCCTCGAACTCGCTGGCACCGGCGGCGATCAGCGTCCTAACGTCGGCTCGCTTTTCAGGCGAACCAACCGCCGCGAGGTGCTTGGCAATGATCTCGTCAGCCGATAGTTTTTGAGCTGATATGGCGTTCGCAACAAGCAAAATGACGCCGAAAAGCAATATAGAGTAGTTCTTGGTGTTCATACTGTAAATTCTGTAAAACGTTTGATGCTAAACTCCCGCTGAAAGTCGCCCGGGCGGCTCGATCGTCGGCAATACCGGTGCGTCGCACGACGTCATTTCAATATCCGCGTCGGATTCAACCTCGCCGTCACCAAAAGTTGCTCGTTGGCTAAGTGTCTCGAAGTAAATATCAATATTGTCGAGAATTTCCTGCGCCGAATGCGAGTGATAAAGCGTTTGACGAAACTGTGCCCCGCCGACAAGACCCTTAGTAAACTGGCCGGCGAGCTGTTTCATCTTGCCAAGACTTACGATCTCAGGCATTTCTTCGCGGCACAGGCCAAAGAATTCGAGCAGTACCGCTTTCTTTTCAGCAACGTCCGGTTGATACGGTTCGCGACCTGCCAGGACGTCAGCAAATTGGCGGAAGATCCACGGATTCTGCATCGCACCGCGGCCGATCAAGATGCCGTCAACACCGCTCTCTCGCCATTTCCTCATACCGTATTCGATCGAGGTAATGTCGCCGTTCCCAGAAACCGGAATGCTAACGGCCTCTTTCACTTGGCGAATGATCTCCCAATTAGCGAGGCCCTTATAGCCTTGTTCGCGAGTGCGTCCGTGCACCTGAATATGCTCGACGCCACACTGCTCTGCCATTTTAGCAACGTCGACCACGTTGATCGAAGCTTCGGTATAGCCTGTACGCAGTTTGAGCGTGAGCGGGATCGTGATCGCCTTTTTGATCTCTTTCAGGATCGATTCGAGCAATTTCGGTTCGCGGAGCAATCCACTCCCGCCGCCATTCTTTACAACCTTAGGAGCAGGACACCCGCAATTCACATCGAGAATATCAGCACCGACTTCCTCGGCCATTTCGGCTCCCATCGCCATTCGATCGGGCTTTCCGCCAAAGATCTGCACAGCGTACGGCCGCTCGTCCTCATCAAAACGCATCTGCCGCTTCGATTTCGGATTATGCCGCGTGAGCCCCTCGACCGAGATAAACTCTGACACAACGAGCCCCACGCCGCCGCGACGTTTGATCAAACGGCGAAACGTATAGTCAGTAACGCCCGCCATTGGCGAAAGTACCAATGGCGGGTCGATCGTGATATTTCTGATGTTGAATGGTTCCACTAAGAGTTGGCTCGACGTTACTTCTTTACGCCGGTCAATTCCACGCCAGTCGCCTCGAACGCAACCTCGGTCACGGTACCGTCCGCGTTGATCTTGTCGAATTTCGCGCCGTCATCTTTGACCAAGTGGTCGACCTTTTCCTTAGGCAAAATGTTGGTTTTGAATACGCCTTGTGCCTTAACATTGAGGCCTGCGGAATTGAGCGGAATGAAGAACTTGTGGTCGCCAAACGTCACGCGAACCGATTTGCCGCCTTCTTTGTCTGCCATTTCCATCCAGCAGCCTTCTTTCTTGCACGAGCGAACCACGACACCCGAAACTGCGACGGTCTTGTCAGCATATTTGTTCGGGTCTTTCATGACCTTCTCGATCGTCGTTTTCTTGACGCCCGAAGCCAACGCGTCGCCGCGTTTGATCGTCTCGCCGGCCTTTAGCTCCACAGGTGCATTGTCCTTGCTTTTAACGACAGGCTTGCCCATGCTGTTAAGCTCAGGTTTGTCAGTGCCCTGTGCAAATGAAACAGTCGCCGCAGCGACAACTAATGCGAATGAGATAAGTACTTTTTTCATAAATCTATTTCGTAACTCCAAATCTTTAGTATAAGAGATTTAGCCACGAATGCACGAATAAAGAACCTTCGAATCAGTGCATTTGTGACTGGTCCTCTCCCGATTCGAACACGACGCGGCCATTTACGATCGTTATCTCTACTCGCGAATCTCGGATGAACGATCGATCGATCCTAAATATATCGCTCGACAACATGACGACATCTGCCAATTTCCCAACCTCGATAGTTCCCTTCTCTTGCTCTTGAAACTCGGCATAAGCCGAGCCGAAGGTGTATGCGGCAACAGCTTGATCGACTGATATAGAACTCGGGCCGAAATTGACGGCATCATGAATTCCCTCGAGCGGATCGATGTCGATCATCGAGGCGTCAGAGCCAAATGCGACTCGAGTCTTTCGCGAGAACAGCGTACGAAAGTCATCCGAACCAATACCGAACAACGCCGGCTGCATCGACATTATGACGTCATTTCGCAATACGCGACCGTGATCCGCGGAACGCATTCTTGTCGCATGTTCGATGCGAAAACGGCGGTCGCGTTTGCCATTTTGAGCTGCTACATACTCGAATGCTGAGAGCGTGTTAGCATTAGACCGCGGGCCGATTGCGTGAACCAGAACTTGCAAACCGGCTTTATCGGCAGCGGCAAAACGCTTGCCAAGCTCGACCTCTTCGCCGTCCACGCCCTCCGCCATCCATTTCAAACAACCGCCGCGAACCATAGCCGTGTCCGTTTTCTCAGGTAGGCCGACGCGCGTATCGTTCTCCCAGTTAGAAAGCCCAACACAATCGTAAACTCGCGTCAGCAGCTTGCCCTGTCGATCTAGCTGACGCAGATAGATTCGCAGATCGTCCGAATGAACGTCCTGAATACTCGTGACTCCGTTTGCAGCCGCATATTTGCTCGCCGCTTCGATGATCTCGCCCCAATTCGTCGCGTTATTCGCTGGTATAGCACGCTTAGCGAACTGCAACGGACTTCCTCTCAAAACGTGCGTATCGAGCGGCAATTTCGCGGCCTTGAGCGCCAGCGAATTCACGGCGACCGTATTAGGATCATTGAACCAAATGAGAACAGGATTGTCAGGAGAAACCGAGTCGATCTCAGCCAGCGTCGGCAGATTCATTGGGTCGAGCTTCCCGCCCAAAATCCAACGCCCTTTCGGCAAATAAGTCGCAAACCGCTTTATACCCGTGATCACGTCGCTCTTGCTCTTTGCCCTAGCCAACCCAAGATGCGAAAACCAATTCCCAACGCCCGTCAGATGCACATGCGAATCATTAAACCCCGGCAGAACCAGCCGCTTCTTCGCGTCAATAACGCGAGTTCTCTCGGTCTGATACTTCGCGATCTCCGCATCGCTCCCAACCGCGACAATGCGGCCATCCCTAACTGCAACGGCACTCGCAACAGTCCGCTTCGCGTCCATCGTGCGGATCGTAGCGTTTTTGATTATGAGATCAGCAAATGCTTGCGCCGGCATCGATGCGGCCAGCAATAAGACTGCAATTGCCAACCTCAAAATCGTCACTTTTTCTCAAATACGACCTTGCCGTCCACAACTGTGGTTAACACCGTCACCTGACCAATCCTGGTTGGGTCAATGGTGAAGATGTCGTCGGAGAGGATGACGAGGTCGGCGAGCATGCCGACTTCGAGGGTGCCTTTCCACTTTTCTTGGAATTCGGCATAGGCTGAGCCGTAGGTGAAGGCACGGACGGCCTCGTCGACGGTGATCTTTTGTTCGGGAATCCAGCCCATCGGATTCTTGTCGTCGAGCGTTCGGCGTGTGACGGCACCGTAAACGCCGAATAGTGGATTTATCGGTGCGACGGGCGAATCGGAGCCGAACGCCAGCACGCCGCCGGTGTCGAGCAGCGTGCGGAACGCGTAGGTTCCCTTCAGCCTTTTCTCGTCCAATCGCTTCCAGGCCCAGCGTCCGTCATCAATGATGTGGAACGGCTGCATCGACGCGACGACGCCGATCTTTCCAAATCTCGCGATGTCCTGCTGCCGCAGATGCTGAGCGTGTTCGATGCGAAAACGTCGGTCGCGGGCTCCGTTCAGTTTGTCGAGGTCAGCGTAATAATCGAGAATAACGGCGTTCGCACGGTCGCCGATGGCGTGAATGTTGACTTGCAAACCGGCTTTATCCGAGTTGGCAATGTCGTCCCTCATCGTCGTCAGCACGTCGCCCATCGGCAATCCCGAAGTCTTCGGATCGTCCAAATACGGCTCGAAAAACCACGCCGTCGTCGAACCGAGACTGCCGTCTGTGTAGCCTTTCAAGCAGCCGACGCGGAGCATCGCATTGCCAAATGCATAACGAACGCCCGCATTCGACCATCGCTTATAACCATCAAGCGGCGAGCAGCCATAGACGCGAGTCTTGAGTTTGCCCTGACGCAAGACTTCCTGAAAAACACCGACGTCATTGCCCGTGGACATATCTTGAACGCTCGTTATTCCGAGCGAAGCGGCGTGTTCAGTTGCAGCGACGGTCGCCTCGAATTTCTGCTCGAATGACGGTTCGGGAATGACCTTGCCGATATATGACATCGCCGCATCTTTGAATACGCCGGTCGGATTTCCTGCCGCATCGCGGACGATCTCGCCGCCCGCAACTTCTTTCGTGTCTTTATTTACCTTCGCGAGTTTCATCGCCAGGCTGTTCGCCAACGCCATGTGGCCGTCGAGTCTGTCGATGAACAGCGGATTGTCCGGCGTCGCGGCATCGACCATCGCGGCGGTTGGCAGATTGTTAGGCGTCCAGTTCTCGTGGTCCCATTTTCCACCCAATATCCAGCGGTCTTTTGGTAGTTTTGCCGCGAAGTCTTTGATGCGTCTAACAAATTCTTCAGGCGTCTTTGCATCTCGGAGATCCACGCTCGAAAGCTGCGAGCCTGTCTCCATGAAATGGACGTGAGCGTCGTTAAATCCCGGAATGATGGTCTTGCCGCCCGCGTCTATTACGCGAGTATTCTTGCCAACAAGCCTCGCCGTATCGGCATCAGAACCAACGGCGATTATCTTGCCATTGAGCGTCGCGATCGAACGAGCGATCGTACGCTTCGGGTCCATAGTGCGAATATTGGCATTTTTGATCACAAGATCGGCCGAAACAGCTTGAGCGAAGCCCGAACCGACGAGCATCGAAACGACAAAAACGAAACAAGCGAACTTTTTCATAGAAAGATCATCCGAGGAACGTGTATTCTTGAGTAGCAACACGATTATAGCAATGAAAAAGCCCTATCTGCACATAATATCGACAGCTATCGTTGCGATCGGGCTGACTTTCATCGCGTTTCTCTACTGGTCGCAGCCCAAAACGCTCGCCGAGGTCACGACCAAAGGCAGCGTTGCCATTGGAACCTATTCGATCGAAAAAGCAGAATTCGAACGAGGGCTAACGTTATTTCGCAGCGAAGACTATATTGGTAGCCGAGTCGCATTCGACAGAGCAGACCCCGAAAAACGTGATGCGGCGACGCAGTTTTACGTCGCCTACAGCTACTACCGACAGGGCTGGGGACGCGTCTCGAACGACGACGCGTTGTTCACTGAAGGCCTCAAGGCCGCGGACCGCGTGATCGCGATCGACGCGAATTATCGCTCAACCGACGCCGCATTGACGATGCGAACTGCGTCCGAGTTGAAGAAAGAGCTAGAAGAAGGCCTCAAGCTTACGGTCGATGATCTGAATCCGTTTAAGCTGACTCGAGAACGAAAATGAGCCATGGCACCGAGATAATTGAGGTTGAGAACGACATCATAGTCGTCGAACCTGAAAGACAGAATGCTTTGGGCGTTCGATACATTATTTTGCCGCTAATATTTCTCACCGTAACACTGCTCGGCGGGCTTAGGTTTGGTGAGAAAGATAGTGCGTTCATCTTTCTGGTGCCGCCGTTGTTGTGTTTGGTATTTGCGGCGGCAGTTATGGTCTTGTTCTTCCGGTCGGGACTCTTGCGGCTCGAGAGTTGGTTGACCGAACGAAAGTCTACGCTGGAGAATGTATCGAATGGGGCGATATTGGTCACGC
The DNA here is from genome assembly GCA_016789145.1 of Blastocatellia bacterium. GTDB lineage: Bacteria > Acidobacteriota > Blastocatellia > Pyrinomonadales > Pyrinomonadaceae > OLB17. Next base: position 28,724 of record JAEUQI010000005.1, read on the forward strand.
TTTTCACGGCGACCGTTCAGATATTCAATTCGCTAATGCCTGAGCAAGGTCTTCCTTTTTGGGTGATCGGCTTTTGCTTTGTTTGGACGTTGTGGAACAACTTGTTCTCAGATTTTGACGTCGCAAAACTCTTGAAAAGCCTTGCCGCGATGTTCGCATTAGCGTTCGTGGCGAAATACTTGGTCTTGGCAAACCTTGTCGGGCCGAGCGAAGGCAACTGGCTCCAGCGAATTATCGAAAATCCGGGGAAAGAGACATTCACGTGGCTGCTCGACCTGCCTAGATACGCGGCCGCAACAGGCTATGTGCAGTTCTTTGCGGCTGTTCTGTACTTGGGGGGACTTTATCTCACGCCTCCCGAGATCGATGAATAACTATGGTTTGCTCAGGTCGATCTCGATCGGTTTTCCTTCGCGAATGACTCGCATCTTCTTGCCGGCAAACTTACCTTTGTAGCTTGTTTTCTCGTTAACAGGCTTATCGTCAATCGATTCGATAACATCGTTGGCTTTAAGCCCAAGCCGATTTGCGGCTCCGTTAACTGTAACCGAAACAACCTTCATTCCTGTCGAAGTCCCCTGCGAATCGACGCCGATCTGTGTCAGAACATCCTTTATTGGAATTACCGTAGGTGTGTCGAAGTCACGCGGCTTAGGCATCATACGCGGATTCACATTTATGCCTCTCGGAGTGATCGTCTTTTTTACATCAACAGTGTCCTCGTACGATCCGCCGCCAATGTTCGGGCCGCGAGGCTGATCGGTTGGAACGACCATTTTGTTGTCAACGTCCGGTGGCTTGACGATCATCTTCTCGGCATTAGAGGTGTCAGTTGTATTGCCGGTCGCGACCTCAGGCTCATAATTCGCCGGATCAAACGATGGTTTCTCTTGTTCGATCGAAGGAGCCGAAGCAATACCTGACGGAACCGTCGATTCAGGCTGTGTTATGAAATAGACCCCAACCGCCCCCAGCAAAAGCAGCGGAGCCGCTCCGGCGAAAACCGGCCAAAACCACGAGCGCGGCGATAACGGCTTTCCGGCGGCGATGCGTGAACGCACTCGCACATCGAAATCGCCCGGAGGCTCCACGTGCGAAAGCGATGCAAGCACTTGGCTCACTCTCTGTTCGTCTTTGCTTTCGAATTCAATTCCCATCACTAACAAAATAAGTTTCGAGTTTACCTTTCAGCAGCCCGCGTCCGCGGCTAATACGTGACTTGGTCGTCCCTAACCCAAGTTCCAATATCGACGCGACCTCTTCGTAACTATGTCCTTGAACGTCTCGCAACACGATCGGCAATCTATACTTGTCCGGTAAGCTTGCGATCGCCTTGGCTATCACTTGCTCGCGTTCTTTGTCGATAGTTTCATCCTCGGGCAACACGCGCGTGTCTGGCGGTTGAAACTCTACGTCCTGTTCATCTTCACCGCCGAACAGACCTGTGAGCGAAACAAGCCGTCGACGTTTTCGCCGCCGCAATTCGCTGATCGCGAGGTTGCTGGCAATGCGATAAAGGTATGTCGAAAACGCATACTCCTTATGGTATCGGTCGAGTGCGAAATAGACGCGAACGAACGATTCCTGCGCGAGATCGACAGCCTCTTCGTAATCATTCAAAAATCTATATAGAAAGTTTGTTATCGGCCCGCGATAGCGTTCGATGATCTCGCCAAACGCCGCCTCGTCACCGCCGCGAACGGCGTCGACGATCTCATGATCGGTTCGCTTCGGGTCAGCCATTGTGAGAGTGGCCACCTCCGCAGCTTGAGTTCCGGTCGAATCGTAGGCCATGCATCCATACTTTTCTACAACAACGAGCGGCGTAAACCAAAAACCGGCCCGCGACATTAATCACGCTGGCCGGCCCGTTTTGTTGCAGAGATCTAGATCTACTCAATGCTAACGTTAAACATACTCTCATCGATCTTCTGTCCGAAGGTTACAGTACCGATATCCGTTTCTTCGACGATCTTGCCGTTAGCGGTCAAAACGGTTCTGTAGGGAACGAGTGTTCCCTGGGCGTAATTGTAGTTGTAAAACTTCCGTTTATATTTTACGCCGGCCTCCTCGTAGGTCAGCATCATCACCCGAAATGATTTTACGCTGACGAAATAGCGCGTTTTCCGCTGCTTATTGTCCGTGACGTCGATGAGGTAAAACTCAACGCCGAGTTCCTTTTCTTTTCCCGCAAGTTCGACAGTCGATCCGTTCTCTTTATATCGCAAAAGCCCGTCCAGACCCCGATAGATCGAATTCTGAAAGGACAATGCCGCTTCGTCGCTCGGTGCTAAAAATGTGTTGTTAAAGAAAAGCAATACCTTGTCATTATCAGTGATCAGCGAAAATCTCGCATTCGGCACTTCTTGATCGAGGCGTATCTTGTCTTTCCACAGATCAGCTCCGCGGAGCGTATAGCGAACGTACGTAGCCGGATCGACTCGGCCATTGGCTCCCGTCACTTTCGACTTACCGCGCTCGACGACCGTCTTGCGGATTTGGTCAAGCCGGTCGCGTCCGCCGCCGAGGCCGTAAATGAAGATCGCGGATTCAACGACCTGCAAGCCGGTTGCCGGCGTGGCCGTATTCTTAGGGTCAATAAGTTGGGTCGGCGTTGGCGATGCTGTCGGGCTAGCCGGAGACGGCGTCGGCGATGGGCTCTGTGCCGCCGCGGCAACGGCAGAAACAAGTATGGCAACCAAGACGAAAGTCGGAATTCTGAACTTCACTAAATACTCCTCACCTAATTTGAAAGGGCTTGACGCAATTGCGGATTTTAGCATAAACCGAACAGAACAGGCATTGCCCGTAAACGTAAAGCTAGAAGATTGATGAAATATTGTGTTTCTAAGATGCTTGGTTAGAATAAGATACTAATGTTTCATATTGCTTTGTTCGAACCCGAGATACCGCCAAACACCGGCAATATTGCCCGTCTTTGCGCTGCGACAGACACACATCTTCACATTGTCGGTGTCACAGGTTTTCGAATGGACGATCGTACGTTGAAACGTTCGGGGCTCGATTACTGGGAATTCGTCAAGCTCAGCCGCCATATCGACCTTGATGCTCTTCGAAAGGCATTGCCGACTTCGCGGTTATGGTTTTTGACGACCAAGACTGAGCAAAGCTACACAAAGGCCCAATTTCTGGACGGAGATTGTCTTGTCTTCGGACCCGAGACACGCGGGCTTCCTGAGGACCTTCTCGCGGCCGAGGCCGGCAATTGCTTGACGATACCAATGTCAAACCCAAACGTTCGTAGTCTGAATCTAGCGACGAGCGTCGGCATCGTCCTTTTTGAGGCGATCCGCCAGTCGAAAGGTTAGAATTTGCGAATCTTTACATTTTTTTCTTAATTCCATACACCCTTTTACTGAATTCCTTCGTCAAACGAAGTGGAAAAGGAGATATCTCGATTTTCGGAGGTACTTGAAGATGAGAAATTTAGGAATAAAGAGTTTTCTAACGATCGCTATAGCAGCGATCTTAACTGCTTCGATCAATGCACAGAACTTTGCACCGAAGGGTACAAGCGGACGTACGATTGAGCAGCAGATCGCTAAAAAGCTGCGTGGCCTGACCAACTACAGCTATTTTGACAACATTACCTATACGGTAAACGGTTCTGTTGTAACGCTTTACGGCAAGGTCTATTCGCTCGGCACGATCGATCAGGCAGAGAATGTCGTTGAAGACATCGACGGCGTCTCGAGCGTGATCAACAAGATCGAAATGCTGCCGCCGTCGCCCTTTGACGACCGAATTCGCCGAGAAGCGATCCGGTTATTCGCAAGCCGCGGCCCGGCACAGTACTTTAACGAAAACAACCCGGACGTACGCATCATTGTCGACCGCGGACGTATCACGCTCGAAGGCAACGTTTCGCGGAAAGCCGATAGCGACCTGCTGAACGTGCTGGCGAACAGCATCACCGGCGTCTTTGAGGTAACAAATAACCTCACCGTTAGCCGACGATCAGATCGCTAGATCTTGGCTCGTTGATCATGAGAGGCTGTCAGAAATGGCGGCCTCTTTTATTTTTGTCCTCGCCGTGTCCACCGGCTGTCCACCGGCTGTCCACGGCGTGTCCACAGGTGTTCGTGGACACGGAAGTCATTGATAATCAACAAGTTAGCGACATTATTGTGTCGATTTTCGCGGTTTTTCTAAAAAACTGTGCCACATTGTGCCACAGCACCTCGAAAACGCTGTATTTACTGGGCGAAAAAGCCTTGACGATCGATCGAGTCAAAAGCATCGTTGTTGCGGTCCGTTTAAAATGTCAAAGATCAAGCGGTTGCGGGATTTGCAACTATAATCGATACTATCACAGATGATACATTATTTCAATAAAAATCCTGTTTTGCGGCCGCCAAAAGATCAAGGAAACTGCGGTCTTACTGTTCGCGACCGAACCAGCCATTTGAGCGAATTGCGTTTACTCCCTGAATAGTACATCATTATCGTTTGCCTTCGGGCCGGGATTTACGACTATGATGACTTCAGAAAAGATCCGCAATATCGCAATTATCGCTCACGTTGACCATGGCAAGACTACGTTGGTTGACGCGATGCTCGCTCAATCGGGCACTTACCGCGACAACGAGGAAGTCGTTGACCGAGTGATGGATTCGATGGATCTCGAACGCGAACGCGGCATCACGATCATGGCGAAAAACACGTCGGTTCGTTATGGCGATTACAAAATTAACATTCTGGACACGCCGGGCCACGCCGATTTTGGCGGCGAGGTCGAGCGCGTCTTGAAAATGGTCGACGGCATCGTGCTGCTTGTTGACGCTGCCGAGGGCTGTTTGCCGCAGACGCGATTCGTATTGCGAAAAGCACTCGAACTTAAGCTTCCCGCGATCGCCCTCGTCAATAAGATCGACCGCCAAGATGCTCGGCCGGAAGAAGTCCTCGACGAGATCTACGACCTATTCATCGACCTCGGAGCGAACGACGAGCAGATCGAATTCCCTGTTCTGTATTCGATCTCACGCGACGGTATCGCGAAGAAGAACCTTTCGGACGAGAGCACAAACCTTATTCCGCTGTTCGATCAAGTGATCGAGACCATTCCGGCACCTAAGGCTCAACGCGATGATTCGCTGCAATTATTGGTCGCAAATATCGACTACAATCCGTTTGTCGGACGCCTCGCTATCGGCCGTATCTATTCAGGCGAGATAGCCAAGAATCAGGAAGTCGCCGTGTCAAAACGCGATGGGTCGTTGGTAAAGACTCGCGTCAAAGAGCTGTTCGTATTCGAAGGTCTCGATCGAAAAACGGTCGATAAGGCCGGCGTTGGCGAGATCGTCGCACTTGCTGGCTTTGACGATGTCGAGATCGGCGAAACGATCACGCTCACCGACAATCCGAAACCGCTGCCTGTCATCGCAGTTGATGAACCGACGATCTCGATGATATTTGGTGTCAATACGTCGCCGTTCTCGGGTCTCGACGGAAAGTTCGTCACGTCGCGTCAGATCAAGGATCGTCTGGACAAGGAGCTGCTCGGTAACGTCGCTTTGCGAGTCTCGGAAACCGAAGCGGCGGAACAATTTAAGGTCTCAGGCCGCGGGGAATTGCAACTAGCAATTCTTATCGAAATGATGCGCCGCGAGGGCTACGAACTTCAGGTGTCCAAGCCTGAGGTCATCACTAAGAAGGATGAGACGACCGGCGAGACTCTCGAACCGATCGAGCTCGTCGTGGTTGACGTGCCAGACGAATTCATCGGCGTCGTCACCGAAGCGATGGGCCGACGCAAGGGCCAGATGACCAAGATGATCAACAACGGTTCCGGCCGTGTTCGCCTCGAATTTGAGACGCCTTCGCGAGGGCTGATCGGATTCCGCGGCGAATTCCTGACCGAGACCAAGGGCACGGGCTTGCTGAATACGCTGTTTCTCAGATTCGACAAATGGCAGGGCGAAATGCGTTCGCGTCAAACCGGCAGTCTTGTCGCCGATCGAATGGGCGAGACTAACACCTATGCTCTCTACAATTTACAAGAACGCGGAACGCTGTTCGTAAAGCCGCAGGTAAAGGTTTACGAGGGAATGATCATCGGTGAGAATGCTCGCAGCGTTGACCTCGACGTAAACGCCATTAAAGAAAAGAAGCTCTCCAACATGCGAACGACCTCAGCCGATGAGGCAATGCGTCTCGTCCCCGTCCGCGAAATGTCGCTCGAACGAGCACTCGAATTCATCGCCGATGACGAGCTGATCGAGGTCACGCCCAAGGCGATCAGACTCAGAAAACGAGTCCTAAAATCCAACGAACGACCTAAGAAATAGACCTACTTCGAAGCTGCGGTTCGCTCCCACGAGCTCTGCCTGAATTCTGACCAGAATCGGGAATTATTCAGTAATTTAGTGACATTTCCGATTTTTTGGAGAATCGGCTCTCCAACGTGCTTGTAATACCCTTGTAACATAAAGGCTAATCGTATTGGAATATGATTTGCCTTGTAAAAAACGTCTCAACGCTACATTAAGACATTCAGAAACAACAGGAGGAAGAAAACGATATGTGCCATTGTTCCAAACCATTCAGGTTTCTTGCGGCGATGTGCCTTTTGTTAGCGATGTCGATCATCGTGACTGCTCAGGTCACGACCGGCGACATCAACGGAACTGTCGAAGACAGCTCGGGCAAAGTGGTCCCGGGAGCGACAGTAACGGCAACCAATAATGCAACCAATCGTGCTCGCACGACCACCACAAACGAATCCGGAGATTTCAACATTCCGGGACTGCCTCCAGGCAATTACACCGTTACTGTTGAAGCGTCGAGTTTCAGCAAATCGGTAACTAAAGACATCGAACTCAACGTCGGTAACACCCGAACGCTGCGTATCGAAATGAAAGCGGGACAGATCACTGAGGTAGTTGAGGTCGTCGCTCAGGATACACTCGTCGAAACGAGTCGTTCTGACATTGACACCAACGTCAGCCCTAAAGAGATCGAGGGCCTGCCGATCATCAACCGTACATTCTCGAATTTGTCGATCGTTGCCCCTGAGGCTCGTCCCGTCGGTAATTTTGACCCGACCAAAACGCGTATCGGCACCGTTGCATTCAACGGCGGCGATGGCCGCGGCGTTAACGTAAACGTTGACGGCGGCGACAACAAAGATAACGTCGTTGGCAGCCTTTTGCAGAATTTTGCTTACGAATCGATCCAGGAATTTCAGGTATTGCAGCATCGCTGGACGGCAGAACAAGGTCGTGCGGTGGGCGGCATCGTGAACGTCATCACCAAGAGTGGCGGCAATCAGTTCCGCGGTTCGATCTTTGGAAACTTCCGCGAAGATGCGATGATCACTCGCGATTACTTTGACAAGCAGGCTCTGCGCAACAATCCGGAATACAACCGCCAGGAATTCGGCGGCAGTATCGGCGGACCGATCATCAAAGACAAGCTGTTCTTTTTCGGAGCCATTGAACGTTTCCGCGAAAGAACTCAAACGCCGATCTTCAATGGAGCAGTCGCATCACTTCAGGCGATCCCGGGCGTTCAGTTCGTCAACCAGATCCCCAATCCCTACGACGACACGCTTCTGACGGTCAAGGTTGACCACAAGATCAATACGAAGCAAAGCATGTTCTATCGCTTCTCGTTCCAAGACAACAGTTCTCCGAACGATCAGGTCGCAAACCCTGCTCGTACGGATCTGAGTGGCGGTAACGAATCGAAGAATCGATTGTACAGCCTAGCGGTAAACCATACGTTTCAGATCAGACCGACGTTGGTGAATGTTTTCACCTATCATTTCCAGGACTTTGTGAACGAGATCCTGCCGAACCCTTCCGGTGTCGGTCTCGCCCTCAACTTCCCGAACGGTGTATCGATCGGTCAGAACGCGAACACACCGCAGTCCACCATCGAAACCAAGCATCAGTTCCGTAACGACACGACTTGGATCAAAGGTGACCACACGGTGAAGTTTGGTGTTAATTACATCAACACGCTGATGGATGGATATTTCTATTTCGGCGTACGTGGCTACAGCTTGACGTTCCGTCTGCCGGCAGATCAGATCATGGCAACAGGTGGATTTAACCAGCCTGACCTGCTCCAGTCTCTGACCTACTCAGATGGTGCAAGCTCGCACTTCCAGAAGCTTCATCAGCTCGCGTTCTACGTTCAGGACGACTGGAAAGCGACTCGTAAATTGACGTTGAATCTTGGACTTCGTTGGGACGCCAACATCGGCAACCTTCCGGCTCAGGATCAAAACCGAACGATGCTCTTGCTCCGCAACCTGAATCACCCGATAGCGCGTGGTTTGACTCAAGATCAAGATGCATTGACGCGTACGACACCGAGCTGGACCGAATTCCAGCCGCGAATCGGTTTCGCGTACGACCCGACCGGCGAAGGCAAGACGGTCATCCGCGGAGGATACGGGATCTTTTATGACCAGATCTTCCAGAACTTGTCGCTGTTCTCGTCCGTTCAGTCGCAGCCGCAGATCTTTCAGACTGCGATCAACCTGCAGCGTCCGGCCGGCAACCCCGACCCGACATCGCCGCTCTTCAATTTCCGATATGGAACCACTCCGTTGCCTACCGTGCCGGCAAATGCGGACTACTCGAACCTCTTCACAGGCTCAGTAGGACGTATCAACGACCCGACAGCAACCGAGCCTTACATTCAGAAATTCACGCTCGGTTTCCAGCATGAGTTTGGCAAGAATTGGTCAGTATCGGGTGACTTCGTACACACGCTTGGCCTGTTCGAACCGCGATTCCGCAATATGAATCCGCTCAATTCGCGCGTTTGTAATCCTGCTTTTGGCGGCAACTCGACGGTTCGCCCTGAGTGCCCACAGGGTGCATCTTCGCGTGTTCTTGGACCTGCATTCGTTGCGGCAGGTATGCCTGCTAACCGTCTGGCTCAGATCTTGATGTTCTCGACGAACAATAGGTCGCTGTTTGATAGCTGGACGACTACGTTGAAATACCGTTCGAGAAAGTACCTCCTGAACGTGGCTCACGTCATCGCGAGTTCGAGAGCTTGGGGCGGACAGCCTACAGCTTCGTATTCAGGAACAGGTATCGCCGTCGTTGATGGCGAACAGTTCGCGGAGAACGAATTTGGCCCAACCCGACTCGACGAACGTCATCGCATCGTTATCAGCGGCGTGATGAATTTACCGTGGGATATTCAGCTGGCTCCGGTTCTTCAGTTCGCGACCGCTCGTCCGTTCTCGCCGATCCTCGGATACGACGTGAATGGTGATGGTCTCGCTGCTATCGACCGACTTTGTCAAGGTGTCACACCGTTACAGGTGTTCCAAGTCCGTACCAGCCTGGCTGCCGTACAGGCTCTGAATCCGTTCGGTTGTACACAGTCGCGTGTCAATAGCCAACGCAAAGGCTTTGTGATCGTCAATGGTCAGGCAGAAGAACGAAGTGGAAACTTCTTCAATACCGACCTTCGCGTTACAAAGAATTTCAGCTTTGGCGACAGGTTCAAGCTTTCGACCTTTGTCGATTTCTTCAATCTGTTTGACTCAACGAACCTCGCGTGGGGATCGCGAACCGGATTTTCTACAACGCCGGGCTCGGGAACCTCGACGTTCATGTTGCCGCAGTCACTCTACGGCCCTGGTTTTGGACCACCGATCGGTCGCCCGTTCACGGCACAACTCGGTGCTAGATTCACGTTCTAGTTCGCTAGGATCTGAAATGAAACGAGCCGTCATTCAATTGGCGGCTCTTTTTCTGTTTCGTCATCATCGGCTTCCGGATCAAAATCTTCGTAACCATGGGCATCATCGTAATAGTACGAGCGTTTTTCGACCGTTTCGTCGCATTCAAGTTTCTCCTTCGGCTCTTCGCACATAAATCATTTATAATGCTCAAAACGGAGCTACACAACTAACGAATATGAGATCACGAGTTTTATCGATCGTAATCGCATTCTTGTTCGCAGCGAACATCAATGCTCAGCAGGCGGCAAAGGCTGATTCGGAATATCAGATCGGTGCGACGCTTTATATGCAGAAAGCCGCCGAATATCGAGCACTTGCTTATCAAGCATTCAACCTCGCTCGCTGGCAGTTAGATGCCGACCTTGATAAGAAGAATGTCAAGAAACTTCCAAAAGCCGAACGCAGCAGACCTCGAGCGATCGTTGTGGATATTGACGAGACCGTCCTCGACAATTCACCGGCACAGGCAGAGCAGATCACGAAGAACATTCCGTTCAACCTCAATGATTGGTACCGCTGGGGCGAGATGCGAAAGGCTAAGGCGATTCCCGGCTCGGTCGAATTCTTGAATTACGCTGTTTCAAAAGGCATCAAAGTGTTCTACGTCTCGAACCGCGATGAGGTCCAGAAACAAGCGACGATGGACAATCTAAAAAGAGCAGGCTTTACCGACATCGGAACTGAAAACGTCTTGCTTCGGCAAAAAGACGACAAGGGAAACAGTATCTCGACCAAAACTCCCCGACGCGATTTCGTTGGTGAGAAATATCGGATAGTTTTCCTGATAGGCGATAACCTAGATGACTTTTCTGACGTATTTGAACGTAAAAGCGTCGCAGATCGCTTCGCGGAAACTGATAAAACTAAAGCAGATTGGGGCAAACGCTGGCTCGTCCTTCCAAACGCCATGTACGGCACTTGGGAAAACGCCATCTACGAATACGGCCGCCTAACCGACGAGCAAAAGGAAGTAATGCGAGCAAAGGCACTGGAATTGCCGTAGTCAGAACCGCCTGCGTCAGCGGGCGGCCGGTTCGCTATAAGATCGAAACTCAGTTATGAAACGCACAGTAGTTAAGAACCTTTACGTGGCGATCATCGCCGTTGCTCTCTCATCAATCGCTTACTCACAAAACCTCACCGTCCGCGAGATCATGGCGGAGCCTTCGATCGCGGGGCAGCGGGTTGAGGGCGAGAAGCTGTCGCCTGATGGACAGAAGGTCATTTTCCTTTGGAATGCTGAGGGCAAATTGCCGCGTGACCTATATATGGTCGATGCGAATGGCGGCGTGCCGCAGATCATTTTGCGGCTCAGCGATCTGCCACCGGTACCGCCGCGGCCTGAGCGTGAGAACAAGCTCGATTACGGGCTGAACACTCGCGATGAGTTTGTTCGTGCGAGAGAAAATGCACTCGGCAATTTCGAATGGTCTCCTGATTCGAAGCGGTTGTTGTTTACTCAAAGCGGCGATCTTTTTGTGATGACTCTAGGCTATGGCTCGCCGTATACCGAACAAAAGTGGAAGAACCTTGAGTCCGCAATGCAGCGTCGAGCAGACCTCTCAATTAACTTAGTTCAAGCTATGAAGGATCTCGGATCTCAGGAGAATGAGATCATGGGAAAAGTCACTGATACGCGATCGCGCCTTATGGACGCCATTTCTGCGAAACCAAATGGAACTGAAGGACAAAGGTCTCAGAATCAAAAGGCGGCGATTGCAACAGCGAACAAGAGTTTCTCTGACGCCCTTCGAGAGCTGGCTAAGCTCAATGAGCTATACCCGAAGCTTAGATCGAGTGAACGGTTCCAACGTCTACTCGACGAGATAGCAGGCACGGAGAATCGAATTAATGTCGCTCAAATGGATTACGATGACACCATTAACAAAGTTAAGCGTTACACAAAGACGCAGTCGCCTGAATTTGGAGCACGATTCATCGACAGAGATCGCATAATTTATCAGCAGAGCGGCAACTTCTTTGTTCTCAACATTTCCGATGCAACGGTTACGCAGCTAACCAGAGAAGCAGATCCAACGAGATTCATCTCGGTCGGTGGTGGCGTTGTGTCGAAAGACGGCAAGATGGTCGCCTACACGGTGTCGGATTCGTCGAAGTTCCGGCCGCTGATCGTGCCGAATTATCAAGGTGAATTCACTGAAGCTCCGACGTTTCGGCGTGGTTGGTCAGAGCAGAAGCTGTTCGTAACCGCGACTGATGGCAGTCGCGACACGCCGTTTGAGATCAAGTTGCCGAAGCAAGAAGGCGTCGGCAATTTCCGTCAGATCAAATGGGCCGCGGACAGCCGCAGCCTCATCGTCGATCGCGTTGACAAGGACACAAAGCGGCGACAACTGTTCTACGTTTACAACGCCGCAAGCAAAGACGAATCGATCATCACAGTCGATGACGACACCGACCCGAAATGGCAGGCTCCGAAATCTGCGATCTTCGAACCGCACCCGACCGATCCGTTTCAGTTGTTTTTCTGTTCCGAGAAAAGCGGCTTTAATCATTTCTACCTTGCAAAACTCGAAACACAAACCAGAGAAGGCGATACGGTTAATGGCACTCGCGTTCTTCCACCGACAATATCCGTCACAGGAAATGCGAAGGTTAAGCAAATCACGACCGGCAACTGGCAAGCCGAATGGGCGAAATGGACGCCAGACGGCAAGAATATCGTGTTTATCTCGACCGAAGGCAACACAGCTCAACGTAGATTTTTCCATTACGATATGGAGAAACAACTGCATTTCGAACTCGGGAGCGTCGGCGATGGAATGATCACGAATCCGCAGATCGCTGAGCAAGGCGAGCAGCCGACACTTATTTTTGGCTTCTCGAAATGGAATGCTCCCGAAGAGTTGTATTCGATGCCTGCGTGCTTCAACTGTCGCGGTATAAAAGGCTCGGTTCAGCTCTCGCGAACGACGCCTGACGCTTTCCTAAAGCGTAAATGGAGCGACGCCAAATTCATCGACATTCCAACCCGTGACGGCAAGGTCATCAAGTCAAAGATTTATCTTCCCGCCGGCCACGACGCGAAGAAAAAGTATCCGATGGCGATCTTCGTCCACGGTGCGGGCTATCTGCAGAACACGATCAACGGCTGGAACAACTACTACCGCGAGTTCATGTTCAACCAGATGCTGACCCAGAAGGGTTACGTCGTGCTAGACATCGATTTTCGCGGGTCGGCGGGCTACGGACGCGATTGGCGAACCGACGTTTACGATTTTCTGGGCGGCAAAGACTTTGACGACCATATCGATGCTATAGATCATATGGTCAAAAGTTACGGCGTGGATCAAAAACGCATCGGCGTTTACGGCGGTAGCTATGGCGGATTTATGGCAGGAATGCTCGCCATGCGTGCCCCGGAGCGTATCGCAGCAGCAGCGGCTCTGCGGCCTGTATTCGATTGGAAAAACTACTACGCTTCGTCACCAGGCTACACGGCACAACGCCTTGGTTTCCCTGATAAAAACCCCGAAGCGTACAAACGTTCATCGCCGATCGCCTACGCAGACAAACTCGAACGCCCGCTGCTCATCCTTCACGGAATGGCAGACGACAACGTACATGTTCAGGACAGCGTTCAACTTGTTGAAAAGCTGATTCGCCTTGGCAAAACGCAGTACTTTGACATTATGTTCTATCCGAGCGAAAACCACGGCTTCGTCCGCCCCGAAAGCTGGGCTGATGAATACGAAAGGATCTTTGCTCTTTTTGAGAAACACCTCAAATAACGGAAAAGCTCGACTCCCACACATTTTCGAAGTCTCGACGTCACGGATAGTCCATAAGCCGTTTATCGACAATTATTTCCAATTGCCGCTCGAGGTTTTGATAGCGAGATCACGCTTGCAAAAGAATTGCCGCTAACAGTTTTGGCAAACAGGCCGAACAGCTTGTTTAGTCACGAACGATTATCTATCATTTAGCCAAATGAAACGCGTATTTTTGATCGATGCGATGTCGCACATTTTTCGTGCGTTCTTTGCTCCAATGGGCATGCGGCAGGAGCCGATGCACAACAGCAAGGGCCAAGTGACTCAGGCTGTGTTCGTGTTCACGAACATGCTGCGCAAGCTGATAAACGACGAAAAGCCCGACTACATCGCGGCGGTTTGGGACACAGCGGCACCGACCTTTCGGCACGATTCGTTCGAGGCCTACAAAGCAAATCGCGAAGCGATGCCTGACGATCTTGCGTCTCAATTGCCTTACATTATCCGTGTTTGCGAAGCGTTCAACGTGCCGATCCTAAAGATGGACGGCTATGAAGCCGATGATATTATCGGCACCGTCTCGAAACAATGCATCGAGAAAAAGATGCAAGCCGTAATCGTTTCTAACGACAAAGACTTGTGCCAACTCGTCACGGATCCATACGTCGTTGCGATGCGGCAAAATTCGCAAAATCTCAAACGCAAGGTTCCGGTGCCGCCGATCGAATGGTGCGACGAGGCCTGGGTCAAGAACAAATTTGGTGTACCGCCCGACAAGATCATCGACCTGCTCGGCCTGATGGGCGATGCCGTCGACAACATTCCGGGAGCTCCCGGCATCGGCGAAAAAGGTGCTTTGAAACTCGTTCTCGAGTACGGCTCAGCACTCGGTGCGATGGAACGAGCCGCCGAGATATCGCACAAGACTTATCGCGAGAGCCTGCAGAACAATCAAGAGATCATCAAACAATCGCTTGAGCTGGCGACCGTGCATTGTGAGGTTCCGATCGAGGTCGATATCGAGTCACTACGGACGCAAGGGCCTGATCGGCAAAAGGCATACGAGCTATTCCGCGAGCTTGAGTTCAAGACACTTACGAAGGAGTTCGCAGGCCCCGGCATGATCGATATGCCAACACATACAGGTGAACCGGTCGCTGAAACGAGTGGCAGTCTATTTGACTCGCAGCCTGCAACTGTTGCAACCGCTGGCACTTACGCCGTTATAAACGATCGGCCCGCACTAGATAAACTCGTTCGCCGCATATTCGAAGCCGAACGTTTCAGTTACCTGGTCAACGATTCCAACTCGAACGAGAAAGCGAGCTGCTACGGCAAACCGGCACCGCTCGGGATCGGAATTGGCATCGGGAACGGCGAGGCATATTACATCGATTTCGAGAATTTCGACGGCGACAAAGAGCGTGGATATCGCCCGATCAAGGACATTCTTGAGAATCCGTATCTCGCAAAAACCGCCTACGACGCGAAACGTCAACTCGGTTCCCTGCTAGCGATCGGCGCTCGTCCGGTGAAGATCAAGGACGATATCTTGATCGGTGCCTACTTGCTCGAATCGACACGCTCAACTTATCCGATCGCGTTCTTGGCTCAGATCTACGCCGATACTGATGCAGCATTCTCGGTTCCCGAAGGATGGTCTGAGGCAGCATTTCGTTGTGCCGAAAATGCAGATTTTGTAGATCGACTAGCGCCCTTGATCAGAACGAAACTTCGAGAAAGCAGCATCGAAAATCTGTATGACGAGATCGAAATGCCTACGATCGAAGTTCTAGCTGACATCGAACTCGTCGGAATGAAGGTCGATGGTCCAAGCCTCGTAAAATTCTCAGCGACGATCCAGAAAGACCTTGCTGCGTTGAGCAAAAAGATATTCGCCATTGCCGGACGCGAGTTCAATATCGGTTCGCCTAAGCAGGTCGGCGAGATATTTGGCGAGCTGAACATCGAAACCGGCCGCAAAACCGCGACCGGCCAGGTCTCGACAAGTCACGACGTACTCGTCGAGCTTGCCGAAACATACGAGATCGCACAGCACATCATCGACTATCGCGAGATGGACAAACTGCGTGCGACATATGCCGACGCGTTGCCGCGAATGATCGCTGACGACGGCAGAATTCACGGCGCGTTGAACCAAACTGTCGCCGCAACCGGACGTTTGTCATCGACCGAGCCGAACCTACAGAATATTCCGGTTCGCACCGAACTTGGCCAAGAGATACGTCGGGCGTTCATTCCTGAGAAAGGCAACAAGCTGATCTCGGCAGACTATTCGCAGTTGGAATTGCGAATCCTGGCACACATTACGCAGGACGAACGAATGCTGGAGGCATACAAGAACAACGAGGACATCCACGCCCAAACCGCTCGTCTTGTCTTTGGTGCAACCGACGAAAAAGACCTCAAAGAAAAGCGCCGCCTCGCCAAGATCGTCAATTTCGGCATCGCCTACGCAGTCGAGGCATTCGGCCTGTCAACTCGCGTTGGCATAAGCAAAGCCGAGGCAAAGCAAGTGATCGCCGACTACTTCGCGACCTATAAAGGCATTCGGGCTTATATGGATCGTATTCCTGAAGAAGCTCGAAGACAGGGCTACATCGCGTCGCTATTTGGCCGACGCCGTTACTTCGCGTCGATTAACGACCGAAACTTCGCGGTTCGCTCGCGTGCCGAGCGCGAGGCGATAAACATGCCGATCCAAGGCACCGCGAGCGACATAGTCAAGATCGCCATGATCCGCGTCGCCGACGCCCTGAAACGCGAGGGCTTTGCGACAAAGATGATAATGCAGGTTCACGACGAACTTCTGTTCGAAGCACCTGAAGCCGAGATCGATGCCGTCTCTGCCATCATCAAACGCGAAATGGAAGCATCAGCAACGCTCGACGTCCCGCTAGTAGTAGAGATCGGCGTTGGCGATAATTGGATGAATGCGAAATAGCAGCTCAGATCGAACGACAGTTAAGCGGATCCCAAAGCGCGGTCATTACGACCGCGAGACGATCGACGCGATCCTCGACGAAGCGATCATTTGCCACGTCGGGTTTGTGGTTGACGGTCAACCTTACGTTATACCGACCGGATTCGCTCGTGTCGATGATCTCATTTACATTCACGGCTCGGCGGCGAGTAGGATGTTGCGCGAACTGTCGAAAGGCGTAGATGTTTGCGTAACGGTGACCTTACTTGACGGCTTGGTGCTGGCACGTTCGGCGTTTCACCATTCGATGAACTATCGTTCGGTCGTTATTCTGGGAAAGGCAGAGCTTGTGACAGTCCAGACCGAAAAGATGGCCGCACTCGAAGCGTTGACCGATCATTTTGTGCCGGACCGTTGGAAAGATGTTCGGCCGCCAACCGAACTCGAAATGAAGGCTACTAGCGTATTGAGACTGCCATTAACCGAAGCCTCCGCGAAGATTCGATCAGGTCCGCCGGTCGACGATGAGGCCGATTACGCCCTTGATGTCTGGGCCGGAGTTATTCCGATCAGTCTTAAGCACGGCGAGCCGATCCAAGACATTTGACGACAGAAAAGGAAAGTGACCGCAAGCTTCGGGAAGCTTGCGGCCACAGATCAACAGATAGGATATGCTGTAGGTCGCGCGGAGTAGATAGGCAAAAGGCAGCTATTTTATTGGCATGAAGTGTGTAACAGATCGGCTTCTCCGCTGTACTCGACCTGTCACACGGAAACTTTTATTTTCCCCCTAGAGGTATCCCGAGGCGTTTTGCCTCGCGTTCGATCACTTTCGGATCGGTCTTTAAACTGTGTATTTCGTCCTGCAATTGCAGGTTCTCGTCCATTAGGCTTTGGATCTTTTGATTAAGTTGATCGTGCTCGCTCATTTCGCCGCTCATTTTTGAATAAGCTTTGTAATTGACCGTCAACCCGATCATAAGTGCAAAAAGCGATATAAAAACAACACCAACCCACAACGGCGGACGCTTTGCCGAAGTTCTCGTAGCCTTGGTTGTTCGTCGTTTCGCTCTCATCTACTAACCAAGCAGGTAATTTCGCCCTGCATCCAAAATATTCTGTGTATCGGCCTCGCTCTCGCTTTCCGCATAGATCCGAACCATTGGTTCGGTACCCGAAGGCCGCATCAGCATCCACGCATTGTTTTCAAACAAGAACTTTACTCCGTCAGTCCTGTCAATTCTGTTGACTTTGCGGCCGCCGACCTCATTAGGCTCCTCCGCAAGCTTTGCTTTGAGCGATGCCGCTACTTCGTCTGTCAACTTAACGCCGATGCGTCCTGATTCGAGCTTGCCGTCTCGCTTGAACAATTGCTCGAGCTGCTCTGTCAAACTTGCACCCCGAACAGCGACTGCTTCAGCAGCCAAAAGGCAGGCGATGATGCCGTCCTTTTCCGGATAATGACCTCTGATCGAAAGCCCTGCGGATTCTTCGCCGCCCAACACGATCTCATCTTTATTTATCAATTCGCCGATGAACTTAAAACCGACCGGCGTTTCATATAACTTGAGGCCTCTTGCCTCAGCAACTCTGTCAACCTGATGCGATGTCGCGACGCTACGGGCAACGCCGTTCGACCAACCGCGGCTTTCAACCAAATAATCTGTCAATAAGGCGACGAGCCTGTTCGGCGTGATGAAATCGCCGTTGCTATCAATAATCCCAAATCTGTCGCCGTCGCCGTCCGTCGCAATTCCGAGCGTAAGCCCTTTGTTTTTAACGCTTTCACGAAGCTCATCAAGGTGATCTTCGCCTGGCTCTGGCGACCTGCCGCCGAATGTCACGTCACGCCAATCGTGTATCGTTTCGACCTCAAGTCCATGGTCTCGCAATATCTTATCAAGGTAACCGCGTCCCGTCCCCCAAAGCGCATCGTAGGCGTATCTGCCCCCCGCAGCTGCGATCGCCTCGAAATTTATCTTGGCGATCAGGTCTTCTATATAAGCAGGTCGCGGATCATGTTCGTTAATCGAGCCACCGTCTGCGTTCTGAGTTTCAATTCCCGACGCGATCGAAGCTTCGATCTGCTTCGTGATCTCGGGCAGAGCCGGGGCTCCGTCCGCAGTTGAAAACTTAATGCCCTGATATTCCGGCGGATTATGCGAAGCGGTAAAGTTAATGCCGCCTGCACATTTTTCGCTCCGTATCACATGTGATAAGGTCGGCGTCGGTGTCTGGCCGGTACATCGTAGAACCGTGAAGCCCCATCGTGCGGCCACGGCTGCGGCGACATCGGCGAACTTCTCTCCCATGAATCGCGAATCGTGACCAACGGCTATTTTGCCGCCATCGAAACCACTAGTTTTCAAATATCCACAGATCGCATTTGTAACAAGACCGGCGTTCGAGAAGGTAAATTCATCTGCGATGATCGCTCGCCAACCCGACGTTCCGAATTTGATCACCATCGAAAGCCTCTATGTCCGAAGCAAGTCGGGCTCAGTTAGCACAGAAAAAGTGCCTGCTCGCCGCTTCACGTAATAAGTCCTGTCAAAAAGTAAATCCCTTGAAGTGATGAAACAGTAGCATAAGAAATTTAGCATTGCAAGCAAAAATTGCAAAAATTATAAATTATTTATTTGCAACACTTCGAGTCGCGCGCATCAGGTGGCGCGTCATTGGAGCGCTTACACCTGTGGAAAACCGAAATCGAGCAAGCTTGGTCACCCTAAATATTGTTTCCATTGAGGTTAACCCAACTTCTCGATTGAGGCAACCGTTTGCCGGAGACGAAACCTAAAGCGCTCTTAAGCGCTATACGGACCACCCTCTAATCGAAACGACTTTTGACGCAAAAGACATCGAGGTTGATATGTGTCAATTTCGGACTTGACACATTGTATAGATAAATGTGGTGTCAGAATGATACACAGCGCGCCAAGCGGGCAGCGTCAGCAATTCCCCCAAAACCCGCAAAATCAGCACTTTACGGCCAATTCAGGTGTTTCAGATATATGGCATATGAATTGCCATATTATGGTGTGAAAATATGGCCGGAGCTTCCGGCCGTTGATTATATCTCTGGAGAAATTATGAGACCTATTAAGCACGTTGAGAAAGGATTGTCCGTTGTCGCAGGTGCGGCGTTTAATGCGATCAGAAGTGTTAATCAGTACAAGCCGAACCCTAGCTTTACCCCAAAATGGGCTGACAAGCCGATCCTAAAATCATGGCAGAAATCAAAGCCGACGCTTGGATTCCCGCGTCAGACCGATTCGCTCTGCCCTAACTGTGTTATCGAAGCCCGCGAGTCGATCCTCAGCGGCGAGCAGGACGTTTCATTGCTGATCAACGAAAAGGTCGGCGAGATCAAGGCTCAGATCATCGAGCGTGATGGTCAGGTTTGGATGATCAAAGATTGTCCGAAGCATGGTCATTTTGAGGACATGATGGCGATCGACAGCGAATTCCTTACGCACATCGAAGGCCTATTCCCCGGCCGCGACATGGACGCTCACAACGATGAGAAGCTGCACAATCACGGCACGTCGTCGGTCAAATACGGCCGCGGAGCTGTATTGACGGTCGATCTCACGAACCGCTGCAACATGATGTGCGATCCCTGCTTCATGGACGCTAACCAAGTCGGTTTCGTTCACGAGCTCTCGATGGAAGACGTCAAAGAGATCCTCGACAACGCAATCCAGATCAAGCCGCGTCGTCAGATGTCGGTGCAGTATTCGGGCGGTGAGCCGACGCTCAGCCCTTACTTCCTCGATGCAGTGCGTTATGCACGCAAGGTTGGTTACAACTCGGTTCAGGCCGCGACCAACGGTATCGAGTTCGCCAAATCGAAAGAATTCTGTCGCGAAGCTGCCGAAGCCGGCCTTCGCTTCGTCTATCTGCAGTTTGACGGCATCGGCAACGACGCCAACTCGCACCGCCAGATCGGCAACCTCTTCGACGTCAAACTTCGTGCGATCAACAACCTCCACGAAGCCGGCGTTGACATCATTCTTGTCACGACGCTAGTCAACGGCATCAACAACGATCAGGTCGGATCGATCATCCGCTTTGCGATGGAAAATCCTAAGAAGATCTCGTTCATCGCGTTCCAGCCTGTGTCGTTCACCGGCCGCGACGAGCTGATCACCGAACAGCGTCGCCTGCAGCAGCGTTACACGCTGGCTCACTTGGCTCACGATGTTAAGGGCCAGGTCGGCATCACCGAACCGACCCGTGACTGGTTCCCGCTCTCGCTGATGGGAGCATTCGCTGATTTCGCGGACGTCGTTCACGGCCCCGAAGCAGAATGGGGACAGGTTTCGTGCGGTTGCCACCCGAACTGCGGCGTCGGCACGGCTGTGATGGTACACAAAGAAACGAAAGAGATGGCTCCGGTGCCGCAGTTCCTTAATATTAAGGGCCTCGTCACCGACATGCAGCACATCACCGACACCAACCGCGGCAAGTGGTTCTCGAATTTTATGATGGGCCTCGCTCTTCTGAAGAACTACAATCCGTATGGTGCTCCTAAGAGCTTTGACCTCATTGCGATGTTCAAGAAGTTCGACAAATCGTTCGGCTTGACCGGCAAAGACTACGGTAAGGTCGACGGTAGCCGTACCATCGAAGATATCGAGAAACGTCGTCAGGACCCTTGGAACTTCCTCTTTATCGCAGGTATGTGGTTCCAGGATCTGTTCAACTACGATTTCCGACGCACCGAAATGTGCATCATCCCTTACGGTACGCAAGAGGGCGAGATCTCGTTCTGTGCTTATAACACCGGCATCGGATGGCGTAACATCATCGAACACATGCACCAAAATGCGACCGTCGCCCAGTGGTACAAAGAACACGGCCGCCACGATGTGTTCGCTCGCGGTAAGAACGTCGAACTCGGCAGCGCTGAACACAACCTCATCCTGAACGAAGTCGACCTAGCTCGCCCGAACAAACCCGAAATGGAAGGCCCCAAAACCGCCGCAGAGGAAATGCAGATGATGCGTAAACTCTACAACCAAATGGTCATGGAAAAAAACCAGATCAAAGGCGAGAACCTGGTACAGATCGGCGGCATCAAACGCGAAAAGAAAGCCGACAAAGAAATGGCAGTAGCTGAGTAGTCAGCATCAAGTAGCCAGTAGTCAGTAGAAAAGCCTCGCCGAGTGATCGGCGAGGCTTTTTAAGGGTCAATGAGTCGGATGCCGCCAAGATTGTTTACTTTTCTCGTCGTTGCTCGTCGCGTCTTAACAATCTTGCTTTGAACATGTTTTCCTTTAGACCGCCATTTTCTAGGAAGTCTTGTTCTTGGCGGCGGATTAGTTGGTCTAGTAGATAGTTTGTTTGGTGGATGAGGCAGATGATGATGTTGGCGGTGACTTCTGCTGGTCTCGTTTCAAAATAAGTCCGGTAGGTCTCGTAGGACGCATCTTTGTCGGAGCCGAGTTTTCGGACGTAGAGAGCCTGTTTCGAATTCTTGTCCCAAAGTTCGTGGCTGCGGACTCTTAGGTAGTCGCGATAATCTTCTAGTAATTCTTCGAGGCTGGCTCGTGCTACGTTGGTTAGTTTGATCTCGAATTCACGGGAGGTTCCGCTGGCTTGGCTGCCTTCGAGGATATTCTGTTTGCCGGAGCGGGCGGCTTGCACCATTTGATCGTGAGTTCGCGAACGTACATCTATATATCGATCACAGAAAAAGACCGTCGCATCGTAAACAATGCGAGCTTTCTTGAACGCTAGCAGGTCTTGGTAACCGCCATGCGGAGGGATGAAGCCTTTGCTCATGGCGAAAATTATAAGGTAATTATCGGTGGGGTCAAATAGGTCTTATAGGACGTATAGGACCTATTCTTAGATCACAACAACTACTCGCCGTTCACGAAAAGGGTGGCGGGGAGTTTTGTTGACTTCGATGTTAGATATATGGTATTCTGTTTCATAGCCGCGACATCGGTCGTATGAGATGGTTGTCGGCTGGTTGTAATACACGTGTATTAAAGTTTTTTTGCTGAGATCGCGAAATTTAGTCAGCGTTGATAGATAGGTACTGTATTTGCAATAGTTTACACGTCCATAATGGTCCGTGGACAGCGTGTGGACACGCGGTGGACACTTGTGGACACTATTGATTTCGAATGTGCGTAAACATATGGAAACACGCCAGTTAGCTAAAATAGGGCCAAACGCGTGTCCACCGGACGTAGGCGATTTGGTGGCAGACCTATGCGAAAGTTGGTGACAATATCGATGTCGGAAAGGATGTACGATCATCTACGCAAACAGAGCGACGGCAGCACTGTCAGTGAGTATATTCGGTCGCTTGTGCGTCGCGAACAACAGCGTCGGGCCGACGAAGCATCGCGACCGTTACCGCGGTTGCTGACGGCCAACGAATCGATCGCGAATGAAGATCCGATGTACCACATTGAGCAGTTACGAAGGCTTCTCGAACAGAGAGCCGATTGATATTTGAAAATTCGCTCGAAAACGGACCCAGCCGACCGCCACGTCTGCGAAATCACGTATAATCGGGGAATGATGATGCGTGGAATTTTGGTCTTGGCGATGTTGGTTTGCGGTGTATTTGCTGTCTATGGGCAGAGCAGCGAGGGCAATGTACCCGAGGCGTGGAAGACGACTGCCGAGCGGACGAACTATGCGAAGACGAGCACTTATGCTGAGGCAGTGGCGTATTCGAGGCGTTTGGCGGCGGCTTCGCGCGGGTTGATCCGTTACGAGAGTTATGGCAAGAGCGGCGAAGGTCGTGAGATGCCTTTGTTGATCGCGGCGAGCGGCGGGGCGTTTGCGCCGGAGACCGCTAGGCGTCAGGGCAAGGCCGTCGTGCTCGTGCAGGCCGGCATTCACGCAGGCGAGATCGACGGGAAAGATGCGGGATTGGCTTTGTTTCGCGACATCGCGATCACGAAAACGCGGGCTTCGTTGTTGGATAACGTCGTCATACTGTTTGAGGTAATTTACAACGTCGATGGGCACGAGAATCGTTCGCCGTTTATGCGTATGAATCAGAACGGCCCCGAAGAGATGGGCTTTCGTGCGAACGCGATGAACCTCAATCTAAACCGCGATTATATGAAGGCCGACGCTCCGGAAACGCGTGCTTTTTTGGGTTTGTGGAACAAATGGTCGCCCGACGTTTTTATCGATTGCCACGTCACGAACGGTGCCGATTTTCAGTACAACATCAGCTACGAATACGCTCATTTTCAGGAAGTCGCACCGAATATCAGGGCTTGGATGGACCAGCATTTTGACGGCAAGGTCGTGCCCGCGGTCGAGAAAGACGGCAATCTGATCACGCGTTATGTCGAGTTTGCCGGACGCGAGATCACTAGCGGCATTGCAACGTTCGTTGCGACACCGAGGTTTGCGACCGGCTATGCCGCCATCCGAAATCGGCCGGGATTGCTGATCGAAACGCACGTGTACAAGCCGTATCGCTCGCGTGTTCGCGGGACGTATGATGTGTTAAGGCATTTTATTGAGGAGATCGGCAGATCGAGGAAAAGTCTAGCTTTAGCGATCGGACATGCGGAGTTTGAGAACACGACTCGAGTTCTTGGCACTCAGTTCCCTCTTGCCGTTGGCGTAACTGACAAGGCGACTGAGATGGAGTTCAAAGGCCTTGAGTACAAGGTCGAGGACAGCGCAATTTCGGGCGGCAAGATGATCGTTTACGGCAATACGCCGAAGACCTATACGATAAAGAAATTTGACGAGGGTAAGGTCGAACGCAGCGTTACAACGCCGATCGCGTACATTATTCCGCCGCAATATACGGAGGTGATCGAGCGGTTAAAGTTGCACGGCATAGAGTACGAAACGCTTAAAACCGCAAAGACGATCGAGGTCGAAAGCTATCGTTTGACCGAGCCGAAATGGTCGACGAACTCGTTTGAGGGCCGCATTACGCTGACCTGCAAACCATTGCCAATAACGGATACTCGTAGCTATGCGGCAGGTTCGGTCATTGTCCGACTAAACCAACCAGCGGCGAATGTCGCGATCCATCTGCTCGAACCTGCAGGCCCTGATTCGTTGGTCTATTGGGGATTTTTCAACTCTGTTTTCGAGCAAAAAGAGTATGGCGAAAGCTACCAGATCGAAAAACTCGCCAAAGAAATGCTCGACAAAGACCCACGGCTCAAAGCGGAATTCGAAGCAAAACTAAAGGACGAATCCTTCGCCAAAAACCCGCGTGCAAGGCTGCAGTTCTTCTACGAACGCTCACGCTTCTACGTCGACCAGCAGATCGGTCGCCATCCGGTCGGGCGGATTGTAAGCGAATAAACGAGATAGTTGATCTTTGACAACTAAAGAACAAGATAGGGGCAGTGATGGTGGAGACGAGGAGGATCGAACTCCCGACCTCCGCATTGCGAACGCGGCGCTCTCCCAGCTGAGCTACATCCCCACGACACCAAATTTAAAAGGAAATCAAAAAAAGTGCAACCTTACTGGACGCCGGCGGGCAGGAGCGAGCCTTTTGGGTCGGCGACGTAGGCGTAGCCTTCTTCGATCTTGCCGATCATGCCGTGAAAGGCGATCTCTTCGCCTGAAACGACGACAACGGCATCGCCCGGCGATACCTGTTTCTCGTCGACCGGAAACTTAATGATCGTAGCATTGCCGTTCTCGGAGGCAACTACTTCGTATTCAAATGTGTCAGTGTCAAAGCTGAGCGTTTGGCTGAAAGCAACTTCCATAACAGAATTAGACCACACCATGCTTGCTAAGACAATTAACCGCAGATGGACGCGGATGAACGCAAATATAAGTTGGATCGATAAATTCCAATAAATATCTGTGTCTATCTGCGCCCATCTGCGGCTAACTTTCCTTTGAGTCTAAGACTAGTTCGACGGTGATCGGATCGTGATCCGAAAGCGGCGTGCCGCTGTCATCAACGAGTCCGGCGATCGATTGTGGGTTGGTTCCCAACATACCTTTGGCCGTGAACCAATCGAGGCGTGTGTGTACAATTCCGCCGACACGGCCGGCGGCCCAGAAGATGAACGGAAAACACCATTCCGGTACCCAATCGCGGAGGTTTGTGTTCTTTTCGATGCTGCCAACGTCGTAATGCAGCGTGCCGGTGCCGATATTGTTGAGGTCGCGAAAATTGTAGCCGCGGCGTTCTATGTCGTTGAACATCGGGCGTTCGAAATAGCGTTCAGGGTGCGGCAGATGGTTGAGAGCGACGTTCTTCGGGCCCATCGCGACGCGGCGGAAATAGCCGAAAATTGCGCGAGTTCCGCTCTGCGAGTTAAAGCCAGTGGTGTTCCAATCGCCGCCGATCAACGTGGGCAATTTTGGCAGAGTGTCGAGATGATCGAGGATGATGTTCATCTGCAACCGCCGATGAGCACGCGAGCAATGTGCGTCGAGATGCACCGTTACCGCGCGAAATGTGCCCGACGGATGCTCGATATCGGCGATCAAAGCTCGAAGACGGCCAAGCCTTTTTTCCTTGCCCCACATCTTGTCCTTTCCGTTCGGCAACGGCACGGCGTGGACATTTTTCATCGGATACGGCGACATCATCGCGAGGCCATGGATCGACAAAGTATTCTCGCCTTCGACTTCGGATTCAACGCCGCTTCCCTTTTGCAGTGCCACGTAAACCGTTGCAAACGCATAGTTTACGCCCAACTCATGGGCGATCTCCTGAGCAACGAACCGATTCCCGCTCCGAGCCATGCCGTAGTCAAGTTCGGTGAGCAGCAAAACGTCTTTGTCTTTCAGCTCATTGTTATTCTTAAGTGCATCGACAATACCATCAAACACATTTCCGCGTTCGAGGTTCCAGGCGAGGGCTTTTATGTCAGAACCATTCTCGGTTGCCGGCGGCTGAGGATTAGCCGGCGATAAACCACCCGCTACCACAGGTGGTTCCGCCACGACGACCGCATCGAGCACGCGCTCCGCTTCCTCGCGGATATCTGCCCACAATGGCGACGCTTCCATCTCGGCCGTCGATTCGAATTTGAGAAGCTCCGGGAAATGTCGATTGAGACCATGGGTTAGGATCTCGGGCCCGCCCAGCACTGACTTAATCATCATGCCGTTCCTTAACAGGGGCGACTTCTAGGAAATCGTGAGTGATGCGTTCCGTTAGGCTTTTTAGCATTTCATCGACGCGTTTGCTCTTTGGTGAATGGACGATGAAGCCGACGTGGCGTGGTTTTTTGATGCGATATACGATCTCGTCGTCGGTGTAGTGCGAGGTGTCCGGCTCCTCGGTGTTAGCAAGTGCGAGTGCGACGCCGGCGAATTCTTTGCGGAGTTTGGGCAAGTTGTACGGATTCTCGCGAGTGGCAATCTCGAGCTTTGCCCATTCGCGCCAGAGGTTGAAGTTGCAGGCATTTTCAAGCACGTTGGCGATGTAGGCACCGCCGACGCGACAGGCGACTTCGAGCAGGAAAAATTCACCGGTCTCTTTTGATTGCAGAAATTCGCCGTGCGTGACGCCGCGTTCGTATTCGAACGCCATCAGCAAAGCACGATTCATCGTCTCGAGTTCCTTCCGTTCGCTCGAACGATATGGCGTAATGAACGACGTAAACACGCCGCCATGATGTGAAACGTTGAACGGCGTAGTGCCGTATTGGCTAACGCCGGCCGCGATCACCTTGCCGCCGTTGACGACCGCATCGACGTGAAAAACGTTGCCCTCGATAAAGCGTTCGATCAGAAATTGCGATGGATGGTCGCGCCAGGTGTTGCGGCTGTCGAGTTCGTTCAGCACTGCCCACACCTCGTCGGCAGTATGGCATTTGCGAATGCCGAATGCTGAGACCTCGTGGCGAGGTTTCACGACCCAAGGAGCCGGCACGGTCTCAAGATAATTCGCTATCTCCGCAGCGTTAAAAGCACCGATGAATTCGGGACACGGAATTCCGGCAGACGCGGCGAGGTTTCGCATCGTCAGCTTGTCGCGAAAACGGCGAAGATACGAGCTGGTCATGCCCGGCAACTGTAGATGTTCGCGAGTGAGAGCCGCGGTTATTACATCGAACTCATCGAGCCCGACAACTTTGTGTATCGGGCGTTCGCCGACGACATTCGTCGCTGCGCGAACGTAATCGCCGGTCTGGGCGTCATCCGGAACTGTCTTCGCGTCGTTGATAGCCGTCCACGGCCATGCCTCGTCAAGCAGCTTCTTGCGCGTCACGAGCGTAACATGCCAGCCGGCGTAATGGCATTCCTCAATAAACTCGCCGCCCTTAAAATCACTCGCGATAATGACGATATTCTTGTCCATAAACCCCTAGCGGCAACGCCGCAAACAACGGCGAACTATCAATCTCGTAAACTTCATTTTGAACTAAAAGAATGTCACAATCTAGCCGTTAAGACAATAGATTTGCGATTTGAGCAATTTATGGACAATGCCGATGTAATTAATCTGGTCAGCAATCTTGTGGCGTACCTCGTTGTGCTGCTGCTTGCGATCTCAGCTCACGAATGCGGCCACGCATGGATGTCGTGGAAATACGGCGACGACACCGCCTATATGCTGGGCCGCGTGACGTTAAATCCGGTCGCACACACCGATCCTATCGGCACATTGCTGATCCCGATCGTTAGCTTTGTCGTCACATTCACGACCGGTACGATCGTGCCGCTGATCGGCTGGGGCATTCCTACGCCGGTCAATCCGCGAAATTGGACGAACTATAAACAGGCGAACGTGATGGTTTCGATCGCCGGCATTCTGGCAAATTTGATACTCGCGGTTATCGGCTTTGCGATATTCAAGACGTTGATCGAAACCAACGTTATACCACTCGGAACGCAACTCGAAGGCATGTACAAGGTAGTTTCGATCTTTCTCAATTATCTGATCATGCTCAATGTGTCGCTCGCGGTGTTCAATCTGCTGCCTTTCCCACCTCTCGATGGCAGTAAGGTGCTTTCGACGTTCTTGCCCGCAAGCTTCCAGCCGATCTTTGACATGCTCGAACAATGGGGCTTTCTGATCTTGATCGTCCTCGTCTACATGGGCATCGTTGGTGCGATCATGTATCCGTTCTATGTTTTGGTGAGGTATTTACTGGTTACTCCGTGGTTTTAGTTAAATGAAGAAACGAATTTTCAGCGGCGCTCAGCCTACTGGTGAGCTTCATATTGGCAATTATCTCGGCGCACTCAAAAATTGGGTGGCGTTGCAGGACGACTACGAGGCGTTCTACTGCATCGTGAATCTGCACGCGATCACGCTACCGCAAGACCCTGCGACGCTGCGGCAGAAGACGCTTGACCTTGCTCGCGTTTACCTCGCAGCGGGCGTAGATCCGTCGCGGTCGACCATTTTCATACAGTCCGATGTTGCTGCTCATGCGGAGTTGACTTGGGTCCTCTCGTGCATCGCTCGAATGGGCGAGCTTGAGCGAATGACGCAGTTCAAGGATAAGTCCTCGAAAGGCAGCAGCGAACGCGCAGGCGTGGGTCTCTTCACTTATCCGGTTTTGATGGCTGCCGATATTTTGCTGTATCAAGCCGATCTCGTCCCGGTTGGCCAGGACCAGAAACAGCATCTAGAACTGTCGCGCGACCTTGCCGTTCGGTTCAATCGTGATTTTGGTGAGACATTTAAGGTTCCCGACCCCTATATTCCCAAGGCCGGTGCCAGCATCAAATCGTTGCAAGACCCTACGAAAAAGATGTCCAAATCTGACGAGAATCCTAAGGCATCAATCTTCCTGACTGACGACGCCGACACGATCGCCAAAAAGATCAAAAGCGCAGTAACCGACAGCGGAACTGACATCAAATTCGACGAATCACGCCCCGCGATCAACAATCTTCTGACGATCTACCAACTCGTCACAGGCAAGTCCGCCGAGGAATGCGAAGCCAATTTCGAAGGCAAAATGTATGGCCAGTTCAAAGGCGAACTCGCCGAGGCCACGATCGAATTCATGCGTCCCTTTCAGGAACGCATCAAGCAGTTTGATGACGAAACAGTGAAAGAGATATTACGAACAGGTGCTGATAGTGCGCGTTCGATCGCCAACGCAACGCTAAGAGATGTCTATCAAAAGACTGGAATTAGCTAACGACGGCTGTCAAGCGACCGCTCTTGCCAATTTGATAGCGAGAATTGCATCTGACTCTCACATAACTAATTTATGAAGCGAATCTCTTACGTCTTTATATTTCTATTCTGTTTCTTGATCGGCTCTGGCGTAACGAGCAGTTTTTGCCAGACAATAGGTGTTTCCGTTAAATCGAGTGGCAGTGCCCAAAAAGCGATCGACGCACGAAAGAGCGCGTGGCGGAGACTCTTATCAGTTGAAAACCAAGATCTATCGAAAGTCAACGACCCAGAACTGGAGTTAGCAGTTTCTCGCTTAGTCGGCAAGAAAGGCGGTTGGGGCGACCTTACGGTTTTTGGAAAGATCTCAAACGAGAAACGGCAAGTTTTCTACGCCCTAATCGGGGAAAAACAGCTTTTTACGATTCCCGGAAACTCCGAGCTTTTCGTCAACCTTTTCAACGAACATGGCTCTCATGTTAAGTCGATCAAATTTAATAGCGGCTGGCGAATATCATTGAGAGGCCAACGAATCGAATTTCAAAAGGAGATCGAAAGAGAGTCGATAACTGTTTCGAGCGAACCGGAAATGAATGGAAGTGACATTGTGACGCAATACTACGCCTTGATCGGCACTGATTTGAGGCTGATTCGGCTAGAAGATAGTAATGGCCAGTTGGTCCGAAATAATTACGAGTTTCCAAATCACGAAATCGGGCCAACGACCGCTAATCGTCCAAAAGAGGACTGGGAAAGATCTCTGGGCTCAAATGACAGTGCCGAGTTACTAGCATCCTTAATGTGGATTAACGGACTTCACCGAGACTTGTCCGAAAGTGCCTATTTTGAAAGTCGGGCAAAACAGGAAACCGCTGATCAAGTCAAACTTGTTGAATCAATTCGTAAGGGGAAGGCTCTGAGCGACCTCTCTCAAAAGTATTTGGGCAAGAATATGAAATGGTTAAATGATGCCCTCAACCAGAAATATTAGATCATATGAGTAAGATCACCGTTTACGAAAAACCAACCTGCACGACGTGCCGGAATTTGAACAAGTTGTTCGAATCAAAGGGCATTGATTGGAAAAAGGTCAATTACTTTGTCGAGCCTTTCACCGAGGCGAAACTGACGAGATTGCTCAAGAAAACAGACATGAAGCCTTGGGATGTGCTTCGTCGTGCAGAGCCTGATTTCAAACTCTCCGGCATCGACAAAAATTCGAGCGACAAGGATGTCATTGCCGCGATGGTAAAGTTTCCGTCGATCATTCAACGCCCGATCGTCGAGGTTGGGGACAAGGCAGTGCTTGCACGGCCGATCGAAAGGGCTCTGGAGATACTGTAAATGAGAGTAACTACCGCATTGCTATTGCTCATAGCGTTAATATCAGTTGGCTCCTGCGACCTTCGCAGCGGCATAGCTAAAGACGAGATGGAGAAGTTTTCCGGCACTCCTACGCCTACGCGTACGCCTCCGCCGCCTGAGGAACCGATCGATCCCGCCGACAGCGTGACGGTCGATACAAATCAGCCGATGGCGTCGATCAGTCTTGCCGGCGGCAACAAGACCAAGTCGGCAAATTGTTCGAAATTTGAGAACGTCTCGCTCAACGGCAATCGGACCGTGGTCACGATCAAAGGCAGCTGCCGTCAGATCACTGTAAACGGCAACGATAACGAGATCAGCGTTGACGCGGTAATGTCCATTGTCATCAATGGCGAGAACAATTCGCTTAAGCACGTGCGTTATGTTAACGCTAAGCGTCCGTCCGTCACTGATAATGGCGACGGAAATACGATCGAGAAAATTGCACGCACCGAGGTGAAGAAATGAGCTATACAAACGGAAATGGCAATGGCAATGGTCATTATCCAAAGCCAAAAAACGTTCTCGGCGGCGTGCTGGAAAGCTGCTGCACCGATCCGATGACGGGATTTTATCGCGACGGCTATTGCCGTACTGGCGTCGATGATACGGGCCGACATACCGTATGTATCGAGGCGACGGATGAGTTTCTCGCATTCTCAAAAGCCGTCGGCAACGACCTTTCTACGCCAATGCCGCAGTATCAGTTTCCGGGCCTAGTTGCCGGCGACAAATGGTGCCTGTGCATGCTCCGCTGGCGCGAGGCTTTGCACGCCGGCATGGCCCCGCGAGTTTATCTCGAGGCCACACACGAAGCCGCCCTGACCGTCGTCTCGCTCGAAGACCTCAAAGCTCACGCCGTCGAGCCGTTTTGAGATGTACCATTGTCAATTGTAAATTGGTCAATTGTTAATTGGTAGAATTTATACGTTTACCAATTAACAATTTCGCAATTTACAATTTACAATCAAAAGTCTTGGACCAGAACGTAGATCAATTTTCATTCGATTTTCACCGCGAGCAGGCCGAGATCCTGCGCGGTGGCGACGAACTGAAGGTCAAGATCGGCGATTTTGCCGGTCCGCTCGATCTGTTGCTGTTTTTGATCAAGCAGGAACAGGCGAACATTTTCGACATTCCGATCGCCAAGATCACGGAGAAGTATCTTGAGTACATTCGGCTGATGAAAAAGCTCGACATTGCCGTCGCGGCTGATTTTCTTGTGATGGCGGCGACGCTGATCGAGATCAAATCGAAGATGCTGCTCCCGCGTGATCCGCGAGCCGAGGAATCGGAGGAAGAGTTTGACGATCCGCGACGAGAGTTGGTCGATCGGCTGCTCGAATACGAGAAATTCAAGTCCGCCGCCGGCATGCTGCACGAACGCAGTGAGATCGAGGCCGCGACTTTCACACGAGGCCCTATCGAATCGGACGAAAACAACGCCGAGGTTGATGCCAGCGTGTTCGATCTGCTGACCATTTTCCAAAAGATCGCCGCACGTCATGCAGAAGACGTGAAAATGGAGATCGAACGCGAGGAAGTTTCGCTCGCGGATATGATCAAGTCACTGAAGAAGCGCATATTCGAATTCGGCGAAGTCAGCCTGCTCGCGTTCTTCGAAGAAATGCACAACCGCCGCGAGCTCGTGACAGCCTTCATCGCCGTGCTCGAGATCGTTCGCACCGACGACGTAAAATTGACGCAGGCATCGACGTTTGGCGATATAGTATTGAAAAAAGTTTGATCTTATGGACGAAGCCGTTCAACAACAACCAATTAGAACGCCGGCCGAACTCGTTGCATTGGTCGAGGCATTGATATTTGTAGCCGAAGAACCTGTTTCGGCCAAGCTGCTTGCCGAGGTTCTCGGCGAAGACAAAGGTGCCGTCAAAGCCGCCGTCGAACAGCTAGTCGCCGATTACGAAGAACGCGGCAGCGGCCTGCAGGTACGCGAGGTCGCGGGCGGATTTCAGCTCGCAACACGCACGGAGTTGCACGAAGAGATACGTGCGTTCCTCAAAACACGCCCATCGGCAAAACTCTCTATAGCGTCGCTCGAAACGCTTGCCGTCATTGCCTACAAACAACCCGTGACCGTGCCCGAGATCCTCGAAATTCGCGGCACGCAGAGCACTTCGGCAATAAAAACGCTCCTCGACAAACGCCTCATCGTCGCCAAAGGCCGCAAAGAAACCGTCGGCCGCCCAATGATGTACGGCACATCGAAGGATTTCCTGCTACAATTCGGCCTCAAGGATCTGACCGAACTGCCCAGCATCGAAGACTTCGAAGACCTTGTAAATTAAACCGCTGAGGCTCAAATACGCGGTGTTGGGTCCGAGGTCAATGCTAAACTCGGCGACTCTGCGGTAAACTCTTCTTGTGCAAGAAAGATTAAACAAACTCATCGCCCAAGCGGGCATTGCTTCGCGGCGTGCCGCTGAGCAGCTGATCCTTGATGGCCAGGTGACGGTCAATGGCAAGAAGATCACGGAACTCGGCACTAAAGCTGATGCCGAGAACGACCACATCAAAGTTCGCGGAAAGCTTATCAACACGAAGCTTGCGACGCGTTCAGATTTTTACATTCTGGTCAACAAGCCAAAAGGCTATCTCTCATCAGCCGCCGACCCCGAAGGCCGCGAGCTCGTCGTCGATCTCGTCAAAGGACGCGGCAAACTGCATCCGGTTGGCCGTCTCGACTACAACAGCGAGGGCCTGATCATTTTGACTAATGATGGCAAATTTACGAATTTCGTCGCCTCGTCAAAGAAGATCGCCAAGGTTTATGAGGTGAAAGTTAAGGGCCTGCCGAACACCAACGCCATCAACAAACTCCGTCGCGGCGTCCTACTCGAAGACGGTTTCAAGACCGCTCCTGCCGAGATCAAAGAGCTAAAACATACCGAAAACAACGGCTGGTACGAGGTCACGCTCTACGAAGGCCACAACCAACAGATCCGCAAAATGTTCGACGCCATCGGCCACAGCGTCGTAAAGCTTCGCCGCACCAAGATCGGCGAGATCGCCGATCCACATCTAAAACCCGGACAGAGCCGTGATTTGACTGCTGACGAAGTGAAGAAGTTGTTGGGATAGAACTCGCTATTAAGGACTCTATAAAGTTCGACGAATACTGCAGATCTTTTCGTATTTCTCGCATAACTCGGATTTCTCGCGGAAAAGGGTTCGAT
>JAEUQI010000060.1 GCA_016789145.1 Blastocatellia bacterium
GATCGCATTCGCAACGCTATTTCTCGCCGCTACGTCGGCATTTGGACAGCAGACGACTTTCTTTACGGAGGTAGCCGGAAAATGGAAAGGCACGCTCGAATACAGCGATTACACCAGCGGCAAACGCGTCACGATGAACGTGCTCATTACCATCGAACCATCAGCCGACGGTAACTCAGCGACTATCAGGACTCTGTACGACGATTTTGGCAAGATTTACCGAGCCAACGGCGTCGAGCGGATCGATCTAGCGGCGAAGAAATTTGTCGAGGACAAGACCGAGTTCGCGATCGAATCGAACGAGGCCGGAAAGATGGTCTTGCTCGGCCAAACTCAGGACGGCAATGACGTGCAGCGAACTCGAAAGACGATCACTTACTCAGCAGATTCGCTCTCGATACTAAAAGAAACTCGCGACCCGTGGCAGTTTCGAAATGAATACAAACTTAAGCGTCTGAGCGATACTTCGCCAAAACAGATCGGTCTTACACGAACGCAAATGACCGAGGATCTCGCGATCCTGAAACGCTCACTAACGACGCTGCATCCAGGGATCTATCGCTACATTACACAGACCGCGCTCGATGCCGAATTCGCGAAAGCTGAACGTAAGCTTAGCGAGCAGATGCCTGAAGGCAATTTCTTCGTCATCGTTTCCGGGCTCCTTAACCAGCTCAACTGCGGCCACACTTACACAAATCCATATAACCAGTACGAAGCACTGAGGTCGCGATTATTTGGTGGTCGAACGTACCTGCCGTTCTATTTCGACATTATTGATCGACGAATTATCATCACGGCAAACGCCTCATCGGCCAAACTCGGCATCGGTAGCGAGATCACGTCGATCAATGGTGTTTCGGCGGCGAAGGTCATCGACAACTTGCTCACTGTTACCAAAGCCGACGGCACAAGCACGCTCGAACATCGCATCAATTCGATCAGCTTATCTCGTGGCGAGGCCGAGCGATACGCTTTGTTCGACATGTATTTTCCGCTGATGTTCCCGATAAAAGACGAGGTCTTGGATCTCGAAGTCGTTCCCGTAGGTGCTTCTCAAAGCAAAAAGATCGCGATTCTAGCGATGACCAAAGCCGAGCGAACTGACGAGATGGCGAGGCGATACGGACCAACGCCATCTTACGATGACGGCTGGAAATTTGAGATCCGAAGCGATTCAGTCGGTTATCTGAAGATGGCAAATTCGATCACATGGCGGCTCAAAACCATCAAATTCAAAGAGTTTCTCGCGGCCGCTTTCGCCGAGCTAAAAGCAAAGAACATCACGAATCTGATCATCGACGTCCGAGGCAACGGCGGCGGCGATATGGATCCTGGATTTGAGATCTCGCGTTATTTGGCAGGAAACAAACTCGCCCCGTATGCCGCAGGCCGTCGGCTTGTTCGAAATATATCGCCTCAGCCGGAGCTGGCAAAATACATCACGACCTACGACAAAGCGATCTTGGCGGCCTTGAACAACGGCGTTCCGACCGCGATGTTTCGCAAGTTTGACGACAATTATTTCGAGATATTAGGCCGCGAAAACTATCCGTCGGTCGAGCCGTATGAAAACCGATTTACCGGTCGAACATTCATCATCAGCGATACGAGCAACGCCTCGGCGACGTTTCAATTCCTCGATTATATTCAACAAAACCGTCTCGCCACGATCGTAGGCCAAACGACCGGCGGCAACAAACAAGGCATCAACGGTGGGAACTATCTATTTCTTTCGCTGCCGAATTCAAAGGTCGAGGTCGATATTCCGATGTTCTTTCAATCGCCGAACGAAGTTCGCAGAGACGAAAGCGTAGTGCCTGATATCTTGGTCAAACGCCAGCCGACCGACATCGCGAACGGAATCGACCGCGAGATCGACGTCATATTGGATCTCATAAAACGCTAACAGCCGCCGCCTTTTTTTTTCGAATACTTGTGGGCGTCGTAGATAACCTTTTCCAAAACCTTTAGGTCGACATCCGCGAGTTTATTGATGTAAAGACATGAAACGCTGGTCTTGTGTTTGCCAAGCTTTTCGAGCAATGCCGGTTGCTTGGGCGAGCCGCATACGACATATAGCGTCATATTCTGCTTACGCGGAGAGAATCCGGTGATCATCCAATCCATTTCGCGGCCATCAGGATATTTGTATTTCTGATCGCCAAAGCCGATGATCGCCGGCCCCCACATCTTCGCCTTTTCGCCCGTTAACCGCTCAAACATTTCAAGCGTCGTATAGCCGTCCCTGCGACGCGTCTCGTTCTCGATCGAATCGAGAAATGCCTCAACACTTGCTTCTGTCTTCCTGGTCTTAGGTTCGTATGCCATAGCTATATTTCATCCATTCGCTTTTGTAGGTAATCTTTAACGACCATCGTCGCCTTGCAATCGTCCTCATTATATTCGAGAACACGGTTTATCAATGCCTCGTCGCCGGTGTTCAGATAATCATTGAACCACTGTATCGACAAAGCTCCCGACGGCGTCTCATCTCGCCACTTGAATTCGAGGTGTTGAGCGATCGACTTAATTCCGTAGCTGGAGAGCGGCCAGTCGGTGCCCTTTTCTATGACGTCCTTAAATAGGTCGATCGTCGTCGGCCGGGCGAATAATTCTTCCAGGTCTTCTTCGCTGATAACGTCCGGATACTTGCGTCTCAATTGCCGATACGTCGTTCGCTCGTAGGGCGAATAGTAATATATCGCGACATCGTTCGGATCGAACGACATCATAAAATCGATCGAGCGTTTCCAGTATTCGCGTTCGTTTTCAGCCGAGATCGAGGTCGCAGTGAAATGCTGAAACCTCTCGCCATCTTTGTCGCGGACGTAGAAACCATGTAGATACGCAAAATCCTGCGTCGGGTCGGTCTCGATGTCGAAGAACAACTCGGTCGAGACCTCGGGAAACTCAAATTTCGCGTGCATGATCGGCTTGCCGTTCGATTTCAGCAGCGGTCCGCGTGTGTAGATCTTTGCGATAGTTCCTTCGCCGACACCCTTTAGGAACGACTTGTCAGCTTTCTTCTGGCGAATTAGATCGTCTGGATCGAGCCTCATAATGTCATCGATACCGTGCAATTCGAACGACCGCTGAAACGAATCGCGTGCTACCCGCCCGATACTGTAAAGCTGTGTCAGATCATCATTTTCTTTCGCCCACGACGAACACGATTTGTACCAGCCGCAGTCTTTGCACGTCGAGCTCAAGGCCGGCGAAGTGTGAAACTCATCGCGAAGCGACAGCTTAACTTCATCAAGCGTCGATTGATAAAGGTCCCATATCGACGGCGTCCGCGGCCCCAACGGCTCGTCCAGCATAAACTCAACACGCTCGCCGGTCGTGTCGATCACGAACGCCTTGCGCGAGCGATTTAGGCCCTTACGAGCGAGGATATCGACATACAATGCGAGTTGAACGCCATATTCACGCTTAGGTTTAGTGTCCGCAGTGTCGGCTGAGCCTTCGGTCGCAGAGCCCGACTTGATCTCGATCGGAACGTACTCGCCGTCGATATACTGCAGCAGATCCGGAATGCCGTAAAGGTCGCCGTGGGCGAGAACACCTTGATAGATGTATTCAACACCGGCAGCTAATGCGTCGTTTGTCGCAACGATCCGTTCATGCTCCGGAACACGACCTAAGTCGAGATATTCGAAACCGAAACTCGCGACGATGTCTGCCTCGTGCTGAATGCCACGATCCCAAAGCAGCTTCAAAAATGGATTGTCATCGTCGGTTTTCTCCGCTTGCGGTCCATACTTATCGCGCCAGACCTTATGAACACAGCGAAGATGATCGAGCAACAGTTGTGGAGTGATCGGTGCCATTGTATTTCGGTACTCGCGATAATAACCGAGAAGTAGCGTAAGCCAAAGCGCTAAACTTCGCGCTTGACATACGCCACGCGCTTTCCTAATCTTTAGGTTCGTTTCGGCGCACGCCGCGACGTGCCATATTCCGCAGTAGCTCAATGGCAGAGCATTCGGCTGTTAACCGAAGGGTTGTAAGTTCGAGTCTTACCTGCGGAGCCATATCACGAAAGAGGTTGTCTGAGAAGACAGCCTTTTTCTTTTGTTCAATTGCTGTCCGCAGCGTTCGGGCTGTCCCGACCGTTCGCGGCGTTCTTGCTGTCCGCGAGATGTTTCACGAGTTCAAATACGGAGTTTTGCGATGGAACGATTCGATCGCCGGAATTCTATAGCTGTAATCATATCAACAGTTAGCATGAAACGACCTGAAAAACGTTCCGGAAGCGTTCCAAAATACCCTGGAATGCGTAACTCTAGTGTGTTCAACAGTTACAGATCATTTTCGCAAAATCGTTCCAAGAGCGTTCCATCTGTTCGTGGAACGCTTAAACTATTGATAGAAATAGTGTTACAAGAGCAGGACACACGATTTTTGCCCAAATCGAAAAAAATGTAAGACATTGTCTTACAGCTTGGCAAAAAAAAGATTCAAATACCTCGTGAGAGCGACTGCAATCATTGTCAAAGATCTTGCTTACGGACAAACTGCGACCAAGACTTAGCATACCACAGATGACACATCGTATCAATAAAATTCCTTAATGATCTAGGTTGGCCGAGGGAGTCGATTTTCAGCCGGCTGATTGGCCAAACGACTCGTTCTTCAGACATCGTGGTTTTGTTGTTAAACTGCATACATGAAAGCGAACATCCGAGCGGGAACGGAGCAAGACATCACGATCCTTGCGGCGCTTGGGACGGCGACTTGTTACGAGGCTTATTTTGAGCTCGATCCGTCGGCTGACCTCGCAGATTATTGTGCTCGGGTTTATAGCGTTGAGAATGTTAGGGCTGAGTACGAGGACCCGAATTCGACGTATCTGATCGCCGAGGTAAATGAGCGAGCTGTTGGGTTTGCTAAGCTTCGCGAGAACAACTTTGTCAAATGCATGGCTGACCGCCACGCGATCGAGCTTCACCGAATATACGTGCTCGAACGTATGAAAGGCAGCGGCATTGGTCGCCAATTGTTCGACCGATGCTGCGAGATCGGCCGCGAAAAAGGCCGCGAAGCTTTGTGGCTGGGCGTTTGGGAGCAAAACACGACCGCACAGAAATTCTACGAACGTATCGGAATGACTAACGTTGGCACGACCGATTTTAGTGACGGCAAGAACGTTTTTCTAAATTTCGTTTTTACGGTTGATCTTTGAACGAAACCGCTTGCATTTACGATAAGTTATCGTTAACATACTCTCCTGATTATCAAGAGCTCGTCAAGGAAGAAACAGACCACTCTTAGCGACATCGCTGAGGCTGTCGGTGTTGCGACGATGACGGTCTCTCGAGTGGTCAGCGGCGACGGTTATGTTAGCGAAGAGACGCGGGAAAAGGTTCTAAAAGCCGTCAAGGAACTGAACTACCGTCGCAATGGTTTGGCTCGCAGCTTGAAACGGCAGTTCACCGAAACGGTCGGTCTCGTGCTTGGCGACATCTCAAATCCGTACTCGACCGAGCTCGCACGTGCGGTTCGCGAGACGCTGCTTGAGCAAGGATTCAACCTCTTCATCTGCATAAGCGAATCGGGGGCGAAAGAAGACGTGATCGCGTTCGAGTCGCTCGCCAATCACAGTGTTGATGGCATTATCGTAGCGACGCGTTCGAACGAAGCGGGCGATCGATACCTTAGCGATCTGGTCGACACTAATGTTCCGGTCGTCGCGATCGGCCGAGATCTGACACATAAGAATATCGATTTTGTCTCGCCTGATAATCTCAAAGGCGGCTTTGACGCGACGCAGCATTTGATCGACCTTGGCCACAAACGCATAGCATTTATTGGTGCAAATCTTCGCAGCGGATCAAATCTCAAACGTTTGCAAGGCTACATTGATGCTCTCGAGCAACACGACATTCCGGTTGACGAACGACTGATCACCGGACGCAGCGAAGGCATCGCCGACGAGGTTGGCTATTCGACCGAGGAGATCGGATTCGAAGGAATGAAGCGTCTGCTTTCATTGCCCGATCCGCCGACGGCAGTTTTTGCGAGAAATGATTTCACAGCGATAGGAGCGATGAGAGCGATCAGCGAAGCGGGACTCAAGATACCGAACGACATCGCGATCGTAGGGTTCGATGACATTCCGCTTGCAGCTAGAATGTCGCCTTCGCTAACGACCGTTCGCCAGCCAATGCGTGCCGAAGGGCAGATCGCCGCCGAGATGTTGCTCGAACGCATAACCGGAAAGGCAAACATTTCACGACGCGAACGAATTCTAGATTGCGAACTAATTGTCCGCGAATCTTCCGGGCACAGGCGGCAATAGCACAGCATTGCAAAGCGCTGCAATTTTATTGTGCATGAATATGTTAAGGTTAACATATAATTCACAGAATTTGTTGGTTAGACTGAGATCTGAGGCAAAGATATGAGCGACGAAACAACAAACAAAGACGGCGGCAGAAAGATCAAGGGCTTGCGATGGATCATCGTCGGGCTGATCTTTTTCGCGACGCTGATCAACTATATCGATAGGCTCACGATCTCGGTTCTCGCACCGATCATTACCAAAGACCTCAATCTAACGAACACCGAGTTCGGTGGTATCGCGACGTGGTTTCTGCTCG
Source organism: Blastocatellia bacterium (assembly GCA_016789145.1). Taxonomy (GTDB): domain Bacteria; phylum Acidobacteriota; class Blastocatellia; order Pyrinomonadales; family Pyrinomonadaceae; genus OLB17. Next base: position 6,606 of record JAEUQI010000060.1, read on the forward strand.
CGTACACGATCAGCCAGTCGCTTTCTGGAAAGCTGTATGATCGCATCGGCATCAAGAAAGGCTTTACCGTGTCAATCGTTGTCTGGTCGGTTGCGGCAATGGCTCATGCATTTTCCGTCGGCATTCGCAGCCTTAGCGCGTTTCGTTTTGTGCTTGGTCTAGGAGAAGCGGGCAATTGGCCCGGTGCCGCAAAGACCGTCGCCGAATGGTTTCCGGCCCGTCAGCGTGCTTTCGGCATGGCGATCTTTAACAGCGGTGCCGCCATCGGTTCGATCGTCGCTCCGCCGATCATCGTCGGACTTTATGCCTATTTTGGCCATTGGCAAGAAGTTTTCATCATTACCGGTGCTCTCGGCTTTGTTTGGCTGATCGTCTGGTGGCTGATCTACGATAAACCTGAGTCGCATAAATGGTTGACAGCAGACGAGTTAGCGTTGATCAAAGAGGACGAGGTAATAGAAGAAGGTGCCTCCGATGAAACTCCTGTTGGCTGGTTCGAACTGCTGCGATATCGCCAAACATGGGCGATCTTACTTGCACGATTCTTGGTCGACCCGATCTGGTGGCTATATATTACGTGGCTGCCGCTGTTCCTCTACAAAGTGCACGGTTTTGACCTCAAGCAGATCGGGCTGTTTGCTTGGGTGCCATATGTCGCCGCTGATCTTGGAAGCTTGTTTGGCGGATGGTTGTCGGGTTTTCTGATCGGCCGAGGTTGGTCGGTGAACGCTGCTCGCAAGGCAGTGATCGCATTTGGCGCACTGCTGATGCCGGCTGGAATTGCCGCCGCCTACACGCCTGATTCGATGACGGCATTGGCGTTGATCGGTGTCGTTCTGTTCGGCTTTCAGGTTTGGATCAACAATGTACAGACGCTGCCGAGCGACTTTTATTCGACCAAGGCAGTCGGCTCGGTTTCCGGTCTTGGCGGCACGGGAGCCGGAATTGGTTCGATGATATTCATCTTTTCGACCGGTTGGGTCGTCGATAATTTTTCATACACGCCGGTGCTTGTGTCCGCAGGATTACTCGCCCCGATTGGAACGCTGGTGCTGTTCTTACTGGCCGGTAACATTAGAAAAGTAGCAATTTCGAGATAGTTTTCTCAGGAGCAAAATATGCATAATTTCTTTGATTTTTCGGGCAAGGTCGTCCTCGTCACCGGTGCCTCAAGCGGTATCGGGCGAGCAACGGCCGAGCTTTTTGGAAGCTGCGGTGCGTCCGTGGCGATCACTTACAACAACAACAGTGCCGGTGCCGACGCGGCGGTTGCTGCGATCGAAGCAAGCGGTGGCAAAGCTTACGCTATCAAAGCCGACGTCACCGATAATGCAGAGATCGTTCAGATGGTTCGCGGTGTCGAAAGCGGTCTCGGGCCGGTCAACATTCTGGTCAACAACGCCGGTTCGCTGATCGAACGCCTAAAAACACTCGATATGACCGAACAGCGTTGGAACGAGGTGATGAACCTAAACGCCACTAGTTCATTCTTCGCCGCACAGGCTGTGATTCCGAAGATGCTCGAAAAAGGCTCGGGCGTGATCATCAACGTCACATCGATCGCCGGCCGCAACGGCGGTGCACTTGGTTCGATACATTATTCGTCGGCAAAAGCAGCGATGCTGACAATGACCAAAGGCCTGGCGAAAGAATTCGCTCAGCAGGGCATCCGGATCAACGCTGTCTCGCCGGGCGTTATCGACACGCCGTATCACGAGACATTTACTGCGTCGGAAGTAATGGACAATCTTCGAAAGGCTATTCCCATGGGCCGCGAAGGCAAGTCAAGCGAAGTCGCAAGCGTCATCGCGTTCCTCGCATCAGACGCTGCGAGCTATCTCTGCGGCGAAACGATCGAGATCAACGGCGGACTGCTGATGGATTAGTAATATGAGAAAGACCGCAAACATGATCGCCTCTTGTTTGGCTCTGCTGATACTTGCATCGGCAACGACATTCGCGCAGACGGCAGAACCAGCCAAAGCTGAACTGCCAAAGCCCGATATTGCCGACGGAAAGTATGGCCCGCTCGAGCGGAATGTCTACGATCTATGGAAACCGAAATCGAAAAAGCCGAGGCGTCTGATGGTCTACATCCATGGCGGCGGTTTTGTGAACGGCGACAAAGGAAATCTCTCGGCAAAGCTGCTCGAACAATTGCTCGAAAACGGCGTGGCTGTAATGGCGATCAATTACAGCCTGTTGCCGAAATATATTTATCCGCAGGCTTATCTTGATTGTGCCCGAGCGGTTCAATTTGCCAGGGCAAATTCGAAAGAGTGGAACATCGACAAGAAAAAGATCGGAGCGATGGGCAGCTCGGCCGGTGGACTGACTTCGCTGTGGCTTGGATTTCACAAGGATCTCGCCAACCCAAAGTCTGACGATCCGGTGCTGCGGCAATCGACACGTCTGGGCGTGATGGCAGTCTGGTCGGCACAAACGACACTCGACCCCGAGATAGTAGGCAAACGAGTCGGCCCGGCGACGCTAAAGCATAGCTTTTTCACAGGACGTTTCTTTGGACTAAAGCCCGAAGAGATGGCATCTGACAAAGCGAAAGAGATGATCAGGGAAGTGTCACCGCTTTCGCATCTCACCAAAGACGACCCGCCGGTTTGGGCATTCTACAGTGTCGCCGCGACGCCGCAAACCGATGCGACGACCGTCAGCGAGGGCATCCATCACCCTTATTTCGGGACCGTTCTGAAAGAAGAAATGGACAAGCTGAAGATCGAGATCAAACTACGCCACAAAGATGACGGCAAGACCGTAAATGATGATGCCGTTGCGTTTATCGTCAAGTTTCTGAAATAGAGGTTGTAACAAAATGACTGCAATGAAATTTATCTGCATACTAATTCTGACTCTCGCCACAGGCATCGCCTTTGGCCAAGATAAGCAAGAACTCGAGGCCGAAAGGTTGGCAAATGCACGTCTTAAGGGCGAGCACCCGCTGGTCGCTTTGGCGAAAAGCAAACCGTCGAGCCTGCGTCCGGAACTGGTCGGTGTGCACCCACGCGTCTATATGACGCAGACTGAGATCGACGCCTTGAAGATCAAAGCGACGACGCAGAAAGAGCTGTGGCAAACGGCACTTTCGCGTGTTCGTGCACTCACGGTCGAGCCGCCAAAGCCGCCGGCTGAGGAACGACGTGTTCAAAATGAGGTCGGTCTCGGCATCGCCGAGGCTGCATTCGTTTACAAGATAACGGGCGACAAAAAGTATCTCGATGCTGCTAAGAAATATATGGACGCAGCCGTGACGTACGACGTTTGGGGTTATTCGTACAACAAGCCAAACGTCGATCTCGCCGCCGGTCATCTGCTCTACGGCATGGGCTGGGCATACGATCTGCTCTACCACGATCTGACGCCTGCCGAACGTGACAAGTATCGCGGCAAGCTGATCAAACAGGCTCGACTGCTCTATGAATTCTTCAAACCAAAATCGGGGAAATCATATGCCTACAGCCAAAATCACACGTTTATTCCGATCACAGGTCTCGCCGTCACGGCATATGCATTGATGGGCGAAACCGATGAGGCGAAGGATTGGGCGGCAACTTCGCGAGCGATCTACGACCGTGTTTTGGCGACGTACACGGAGGACGGCTATTTCTACGAGAGCATGGAATATTGGATATTCTCGACGCCGTGGCTCGTGCATTATATGGACGTTCATCTGCGTTCGACGGGCGAAGATCTGTATGCCACGACGCCGGGATTCAAGCTCGCCCACAAATACGTCGCACATTCGACATTGCCGGGCGGTGAGTTTAATTTTGACTATGGCGACATCTACGCAGGCCCGATCACGCGTGCTCGAAAGGGCAACGATTACGAACGCGAACGCATAAACGGCAAGTTTCGCACCAATTACAACATTCTTTACAACCTCGCGAACCGCTACGGAAATGCCGAAGCTCAGGGCGTCGCAGATTGGCTCAGATCCAAGGGACAGGTCAACGCCGAGGAGGTTTGGACGTTCATCTGGTACAACCCCACGATCAAGGCCGTGCCGATCGAGAGCCAAGCCCAATGGCATTATTTCCCCGATCATGAGGTCGTATTTTGGCGTTCCGATTGGGGCGACAATGCGACCGCCGTTTCATTCAAAGCCGGTCCGCCCGAAGGACATAGTGCGACCAAAAAGATAAAGTATTTTCCCGATTGGCGCTTGTCCAGCGGTCACGCACATCCTGACGCCGGTAGCTTTATCGTTTGGTCGAACGGCAGATATCTGACGGGAGATTCAGGCTATGCGGGCGTGCCACTGACCGAGCACCACAATACCGTAACCTTCGGCGGCAAGGGCCAAGCGGACGAAGGCAAAGGTCACGATGCATTTGCCGGTATGTCATACGAACTGATGAACAAGATACTGATCCGCGACCTAATTATTGGCAGCAAGGGATTTTCGCTCGCTGCTGAACTGGCTCCGGCATACAAGGACGAGGTCGGTGTTGAAAAGTTCGTCCGCAAATTTGCGTTTAGTTCTGCGGGCGAGATAAAGATCGAAGATACGATCAAAACGAAACGTGAACAGGTGATCACGTCGTATCTTCACAGCGATACGTCAATAGTTGAACGCGGGAGTATGTTCGAGTTTGAACCCGGAAACCCTAGTCTTCTTGTTGAAGTTGGTCAGTCAGATCTCTTTAAGTCTGTGATCGAACCGAACGTGTTGACCGCTCCCGGACGTCCCGGAAGCGTGGACAAAGGCGAACGCGAAGAACGCGGTGTACGGCTCGCGATCTCGACCCGCGGCCCCGTTAAGGCCGCGAAGTTCGTCGTCAATATGAAGATCAATCCCTAGAGCTTCACCATCTCGGAGCCGGCCAGCAGAAATGCTCCGGCTCCGTAGACTTCCCAGCTATCGGCATTAAAATTTCGTCGCGGATCGGCACCTATCGGTTGTGTCCAGCCGACTCTGCCGTCCGTATGTACGAGCGAATTCAACGCCGTCCAGCCTTTCTTGGTCAACGGAAGATATCTCTTACGATCGAGCACCTTGTTGTTAATGCCCCAGGCCATCGCGTAAATGTAGAACCCGGAGCCGCTGGCTTCGCCGCCCGAATAGGCGTCAGGATCTAACAAGCTCGAACGCCACAGGCCGTCACTCTGTTGCAAAATCGCGACGCGTTCCATCATCTGTTTGTACTGAGTCAGGTAAAACTCGCGTTTTGGATGCTTCTTTGGTAGCTCGTTTAGCAAGCGAACCAGTCCGCCGACAACCCAACCATTTCCGCGGCTCCAGAATATCTTCTTGCCGTTCGCCTCAAGTTTGCCTTCGCCTTTATCGTTGATAAGAAACGACGCATCGCGTGCGTAGAGCCGCTCGTCTTTGTCCCAAAGTCGGTTGTAGGTTTCCATGAACAGCTTGTCGTTCAGGTCGAGATACGAATTGTCGCCCGTTATCTTCGCGAGTTTCGCAAGCGTCGGCGGAGCCATAAACAATGCGTCGCACCACCACCACGTAATGCCATGTTTCTCGACCTCTTTGCCGGTCTCTTTCTTCAAACGCTCAGCAACATCGATCGTCGGCTGTAGCATCTTATAGTCTTTCTTAATGCGATAGAGGTCGAGATATGTTTGATTGATCACAATGTCATCGGCATGATCAAAACGGGGCCCCGGCTTCCACTCGTTCTTCTCGCCCATCTCCAACATTGCGTTCATCAGATCAGGCGACTTTGTCGTCTCGTACGCAGCAAATACTCCGGCGTAAAATGCACCATTGGTCCAGTCCCAGAGTTTGTGCTTAGGATTGGCAAGCTGCCATTTCGCGACCGTTAACATCTTCGCCTCGATGTTCTTTCGTTTGAAAAGATCAGGTGACTGACCAAGTGAATTTGACGATACGGCGGCCAGGATCAGTAGCGAGAGTATGATGCGAGTTTTCATTATTTAAGTTGGCAGATGTCCAGCACATTCATGTCGGTGTAATCGAGATTCTCGCCGCCCATCGCCCAGATGAATGCGTAGTTCGTCGTACCGACGCCCATGTGTATCGACCATGGCGGTGACACGACTGACTGGTCGCTGTTTATCACGATGTGACGCATGTTGTCGGGTTCGCCCATAAAATGCATGATCCGCTGGCCTTCCTTGAGGTCGAAATAGAAATAGACCTCTGACCTACGGTCGTGCAGATGAGGCGGGCAAGTGTTCCAAACGCTGCCGTGTTTCATCACGGTCAGGCCGAGCAGAAGCTGCGAAGACGGACAAACCGCAGGCACGACGTACTGATAAACAGTGCGTTCGTTTGCCGTTTCGGTCGAGCCAAGTTCGAGCGGCACTGCCTGCTCAATAGAAATGTGCTTAACCTCGAATCGCTGATGAGCTGGCGTCGAGGCCAAATAAAACCGCGTCGGATTCGCGGCATCAGCCGATTCGAACGTCACCGTTTCGGTTCCCATCGGGATGTAAAGGCCGTCTTTCGGAGCCATCTCATATCGCTCGCCATCGACCGTGACCGAACCGGCAGTTGAGCCGACATTGACGACTCCCATTTCGCGGCGCTCGAGATATGGCTTGCCGGTGGCCGACGCGGGAACTTCTTGCAGCGGCAACGAGATCGGTTCATCTACCGGCGATGCTCCGCCGATGACAAAGCGTTCGTAGTGCAAATAGTTGAGCCGAATTTCGCCGGCGGCAAATAATTCGTCGATCAAGTAACGTGAAATGAGGTCTTCGTTAGAAGTTCCGGGCATCGAATCAGGATGCGTTGCGTAATAGGTCTTTGTGTACATAAAGGCTAGTTTGCGATCGGCGACCGCGGGTCGTATCGGTCGGGCTTTGGCAGCGATCCCGTAATCTTTTTGAACTGCTCGTCGCCGAACTTTCCCGTAGCAAGTCTCATTACAACGAACAGCCGTTCAGGGTCGAACTCGATGATCTGCTTGGTCGTCCATTTCTTTTCGCCGACGGCGTACGGATGCAGAAACTCAAGCGCTTTTCGAATGCTGCGGCCGTCATTCGTCGAATAATTCCACAGATCGACATTCACGGATTCGCCGAGCTTGGCGAGCAGTACGAATGCCTCGAGATTCATCGTGCTGTAGCTCATCGAGCGCGTACGTGCGATCTCGTGCGGCTGGCTGCCGTCGGGCTCGATCTGCGTCGCGATACGCTTTTGCTTTGATGATTCGAGCAGCTGCTTTGCGATGTTATTCTTGCCGACAAACAGTGCAACAGATGCGACCTGAACGTCGTACCAAGTGCCGTGGTTGTTCTTCGCCTTTGATTCTTCAACGCCGTGTTTGCTAGTCTGCAGCCAATCGAGAAATTTGGTAAACCACGATTCGACGCCTTTTTGATCTGCGTTCGTCCATGCTTTTGAACCTGCAAGCAAACCGATCGAATCAACAATTCGCGTTAGCCCGCGAGTCTCGATGATTCCAAAACTGCGGCCCGAGCTTTGGCCGGGAACGAACTGTGCGTATTCGAGATTTGGGTTCATCTTGGTCTTGGCGTCGATAAACCACATTCGCAGAAGAACGGCGGCACGGTCGGCGTATTCTTGTTTGCCGGTCAAATAGTAGGCGAGCGAGAGGTATTCGACGGCGTTGATCAGGTCGCTCAGGGCTTCGTGGTCGGTGATGTTGTCGATCTCAGGATTCTTCTCGCCGTCTCGGCGAATGTAGGGCAGGCCGTCTTTTTTATTCGGGTCTTTCCAAAAATACGGAGCCTGGCTCATGTAATCGTGCTTGTCGCCGCTCGGCGGTGCCGTCGATTTCGACATTACGGAACGGAGTTCGGCCTTGATCGCTTTCTGTGCCTCGCGTTCGATCTTGGCAAGATGCGGTTTGAAGTCGGCGTCGTTTGCCCGCTGTTTTTGAGCCACCAACGCCTTGGCGTCCATCAAAACCACTCGCAGACGGTTCGATTGCGCGAACACGGAAGATTGCCCGCATAATACTGCGACGATGCAAAGCGTAAATACTCGCGAGCTTTTCATACTATTTCTTGATCTCAGGCAACATCTTGATCTCGCGAAGCCATAATTCGCAGAGTTTTGCGAGCTCGGAAGCCGAACCAGTACCATTTTTCATCGACATAGCGTGGCCGCCCGACGGATAGATGTGCAGCGTTGCCGACGCTTTTTTATCGAGCATCGCCGAATAGAACATCAGGCTATTCTTTGGGCTGACGGTCGCATCGTCGGTCGCGAGATAGATAAATGCCGCCGGCGTCTTTGCCGTGACGAGGCGTTCGGTCGAGTATTTTTCGATCAGTTCTTTCGTCGGATTTTCGCCGAGCAGATATTTCTTGCTTCCCGCATGAGCGTATTCGCCCATTGTAATTACAGGTGCGGCGAGGATCATGAAATTGGGAACGGCAGAGATCTTGTCGCTGTCGTCGCCAAGCTTTACGATCTCGTCGGTCGTCGTACCGATGAACGAAGCCGCGTGGCCGCCGGCTGACGATCCCATAACGCCGATCTTCTGCGGGTCGATCTTCCAGCGCTCTGCATTCTGTCTAATGAGTCGCAAAGCTCGCTGAGCGTCCTGCAGCGGACCGAGTTCTTTTTGAACAAGATCGGGCGACGTAGGCAGACGATAGTCCAACGCAAAAACAGCGATACCGAGCGAATTGAAATAATTTGCAACGCTTGTTCTGGCGCCGATATGTGCAATTCGCAGATAGCCTCCGCCGGGAATCACGAGTATCGCAACGCCCGTATTTTGCTTCTCCGGCGGTAGAAAGGCATGAAATCCGGGGGTGCCGACCTGATAGATGCGCTCTTCGCGGATCTCTTCCTTGAGCTTCATACCCTTAGAATTTGGCATTTTGCCTTCGGGATAGAGCGGTACGAATTCCTGCGCATTTGCCGCAGTCGACGCGAACAAAAATAGAGCTACATACAAGATAAATCGCTGCATTTGCTTAAAGCCTACTTCTCAAGAAAATCTTCGCGTATCGGCGAAAAGATATCGATCAGCACGACCTCTTCGTCGAGCATTGTCGCGCCGTGTTCGTTGTGCGGCGGAAAATGCAAGACGTCTCCCGCCGACACGATATGTTCGTTGCCGGAAATGAAAAATCTGACACGGCCCTTTACGACGAGCGTCATTTGTTCGTGGTGATGCGTATGAATTGGCGTGACGAGATTTGCGTCAAACGTAAATCGTACCATCATCACATTCTGGCCGACCACCATCTGGCGGCGTATGCCTTCTGCTACTCGTTCGACCGGAATTTTGGTCCAGTCCGTTATCAATGCGTCCTTTGTTGCTGATTCGCCGATCATAAAATTAGTTCAGTTTTGAAACTTCGAGATCGAGTTTCCACGTCATCTTCTTGCTCGTTTTGAGCTGTAAATCGTCAGCCGAATAGATCAAATGGAGCGGTATCGCCATCAGCACACCTTTGCTCAATTTGCTGTCGCCGCTCGCGAAAATCGATGTCGCGAATGGCCAATCGGCAGTTGCCGTCACCTTTAGTATACCTTCGCGGCCCTCGAAAATGTCGGTGCGCGTTTGCCCATTCATCTCGAGGCGCGTTCGGTCGGCGGTCGATGGAATGGCGAGCCACCAGCGCCGTATCTTAATGTCTTTGTTTGCCATCAGCGTTTCTATGCGTTCGAGTTTGTTGCCGTTGATCTGCCAAAAAACTTCGCTCGTGATACCGATGTCAAAACGCTCGCCGGACTTCGATCCGACGCGTCCCCATTTACGCCAGAAAACACGCAGCGACTGGCCGTCTTTCGACCTGTTTATCTGCGATGAGCCTTCGGATGCGACGTAGGTGTTGCCGTCTTCGAGCTCGATGAACGGAACCATTGCTGGATAGACCTGCTCGACCGGATTCGCAAAACCGGCAAGACCGTAAGGTGCCGCGAGATAATCTGAAATGCCGGGCTTGGTTCCGACCGTGATCGGCAAGGCAAACTTAAGATTGCCTCGACGCACTAGCCAGACGCCTGTTGCTCGCTCTTTTGTAGCTTCAAAAAACTCGAATCGCGTCACATTCTCAAGCGTCGGTTTCGCCGGAATGTTTGTTACCTTCTCGCGTTCGAGAGCTTTCATGAAACTGTCGTGAGCGACAATTACCTTGGCAAAACTCGTCGATATCTGCTGAAATTCTCGCTGGATACTGATGTACGCATAGTTTCCGCGACCATACGAGAACAGGTCGAACGTGTGTCGATCGTCGATATAGCCGCTGCGTATCCACCGCCATGCGAGATTGTAAAGACTTGCGAGATCAGCGAGCGGAGCCGGGCGAAATTCAGGATTGTCACCAAGAAACGCGACGATCTCGAGCGTGTCGAGATAGCTGACGAGGCCCTGGCTGCGGCCCCAGTTGTAGCCGTAGCCTTTGTCTGAGACGAGGTCCCACCAGAGCTTCATCTGCGTTTTCATCGATGGACGCAGCTTGTCAACAATGTCTTTGCGGCCGACGGTATCGGCGGCGAACCAGCAGAATCGGGCGTATTCGTTCGAATAACGATCGTAGCGGCCATTCGGCAGATCGTCGTCGGAATACATTGCACCGTCGGTAAATTGCTTGGCGGCACGCTCAATCAGCGAATCGAGAAACGCACGATCTTTCATCACACCAAATTCGTACGCATAGGCTGCGATCCGAGCCGCGACGCCGAGATAATTCTCCGGCAGATTGATGACCTCGCGTTTTACAGGATCGTAAATGCGGGTCGCATCGAGCAATGCCGTCCATTCTTTGCGTTCGGCATCGTTCATGCTCTGCCAAACAGCGTTCTTGCTCAAGTCCGTGCCGAAATGGCGAAGTGCCTGTGCTGCATATAGTTGCGAGAACGCCTTGCCGCCTTTGCGAGCTTCGTACAGCCCCATTTCAGCGATCATTCGAGCCGTATTTCGACCGGCGATCACATTGCTGCCGCCGATATCGCTCTGAGCGGCGACGACACGCATAAAGCTGCCCCAAGTGTATTCGCCCGTCGTGATCGAACCATTTACACGATCAGGCGGCGGATCGAGTGTCTTGATCGCACCGAAATGTACGGCGACTTCCTTTGCCATGAAATCTCTGACTTCATTACGCAAGGCTGATGTCTGAACGGGCGAAGAGGCAGTTGTGGTCTGAGCTGAAACGAATTTAGGCGTTCCGATCAATACAAGAAGGAAAGATGCGACCACAAACGAAAGGTGAAATTTTATCGATCTTACATTCATGGCCGTATCCTTGAAAGTTGAGAAGAATATAGAGTTCGAATCATCAATTCAGCAAAAAGATATTCGAACTCTATAGCCAATAACAGTTAATTAAAAGGTAAGCCGGAATCCAAACTGCAATCTACGCATAGCACCGGCACTGGTGATACGCCCGAAGTTTCCGGGTGACGCAAGGTTTGCCGGAGTCGCCGCATTCGGCTGATCGTAATTTGGGTTATTGAAAATGTTCGTGCCCTCAGCTCTAAATCTGAGTTTGAACCGTTCGCCGATCCGGAAATCTCTTGATACGGCCATATCAACAGCACTGAAAGCAGGTCCGGTCAGGAAATTACGCGGCGTAGTTCCATCGGTCGCGACGCCCGTTACCGCGAGGTTTCGTCGGAATGCCGCGATGTTGAACCACTGATCGGCCGTTGGATTCGCAAGATACGGATCGCCAACGAGTTGCGCTCGGTCCGTCGCTACTCCGTCTAAATTTGCATCAACACCGCCATTCGTCACCGTGAACGGCCGGCCGCTACGCATCTTAATGATCGGTGAAAAGCTCCAGCCGTTGATGATCGCTTTCGCAACGCGGTTGTCACCTTTGTAAAAGTCCGGTCGGAAATTGAAGCTGGCATTGAACACATGACGCTGATCGGTGTCTGCACGGCCCTCGTCCAGGTACAGCTTGCTGTAGTTCTGTGCCAAGCCTTGAGTCGTATTGTTGTGCAACTGAACACTGCTCCTCGTTGAGCTCAATGTGTAAAAAGCACTGACCGTTACCAAGCTGCCCAAGCGATAGTTACCGGTAACCTGCATGCCATTGTATGAGGCTTCCTGGTCCGAATCGAGCACCAAGACAGCACCGAAAAGCGGGTTTGGGCGACGTGCCAGAATGTTCGCACCTGCTGTAGTCGCAGTCGGAGTCAGAACAGGATAGTTCACATCGCGACCGAACGGCAGCTTGGTGCTCTTTGTACCGACCCATGCCACTCCGAGCGTTAGATCCTTAAAAATTTCACGCTGAACCGAGACGTTTGCCTGCGTAGTGATAGGCCATTTGAAATCGGTCGCTACCGCGAAAAGTCCGCCGCCCGTGATAAATGTTCCGTTATAAGGGAACGGAGGACCGCCTACGAACGCATTGTACGGATTACTTAACGTTGCACCGTTCGGTACGCCGGCCGCGTTCGTGGTTTGATTGATGTTTGTAAAATTCAACCTGATCGAGAATGGCTGAGAATTGGTCTGTGTATTCCATTCGTTGCCCGAGATGCTACCGTAGAACAGACCAACGCCTGCACGGATCGACGTTTTGCCATCGCCCGCAGGATCCCACGCTACACCAAATCGTGGTGAAATGTGTGAGTAGTCGGTAGGTATTCCGCCTTTTTCGACTCCGGGGTCGCCAAAGAAAAGAGCTCCGATCGGGGCATTTGGCCTGACGACAGACTTCTGTCCGGGAACATAGTTTGCAACTCGGTTCTCAGGATCGGTCGGAGGCGTCTGAACGTCCCAACGAACACCAAGATTAAGGTTGATACGCGGATGCACCTTGAAATCGTCTTGAATGAAACCGGCGACATACCAGCTATTTGTATATGCCGTAACCGGAACGTCCTGAGAAACAGCGTTTGGAATACCAAGCAAGAAATCACCTAGTGCATTGCCCGTGGCAACGTTATTGAACGAGAAGACTCCGTAATTGTTAAGCAATGTTTCCTGAATGTCTTTGTTAAGCACGACCTCGCCGCCGATCTTGAGTGAGTGCCGGCCCTTGTTCCAGCTAAATATGTTACGTGCCGAATAAAGATCAGTACCGGCACGTGGTCCGCCAATCGCATTGGTTAACGAAAAGTAACCGGCAACTGAGATCTGCGGCAATGACGCAGGACCCTGCGGAACAAACGATGAACCCAAGTCGCGCAAAGTCGTAGGCACGTTGATACGGCCGCCGAACATACGAGTATACGTCACCCAAAATTGATTGACCTTATTTGAATCAACGATCCATACGTCGCTAATATTCAAATTGTGCTGACGCCATGTGTAATCTTGCGTCGCCCACGGCAGGTTGCCGCTGCCGGGAAATACTGTCGTGCTACCAGCCGTATTAAAGTATGAAACTGTCAATCTGTGAGCCGAATTGAGCTGATGATCGACCTTTGCTAGATACTCATCAGTATTGTACGGATTGGCAACATTCCCCTGCCAGCGGTTTCCCGGCAGATTTGCGAGCGGAATGTAATCGTTGATGATCTTCGCTGCAACAGGATCGATACGGTTCGGACAGATCACGCCAGTCACACCAAGACAGACAAAGGTCACGCCTGTGGCCGGATCGCGAGGCCTGTTAGCCGATGCCGAAAAGTTACCTGTTCGCTCTAACGCCGTCGGCACGATCGCTCCGCTCAGGAACGTGCTTGTCGTCTGGCGAAGTC
>JAEUQI010000061.1 GCA_016789145.1 Blastocatellia bacterium
CTCCGAGCAGCGTAACGCCCACGCCGGTAAGCATCTTTGAAAAGTCTTTAGTAAACCGAAACGCCTGTGTTATCAACAAAAACGACGTAAACAACGCAAGCGCGAGCAGCAACAGGTCAGGTGCCTTCGACGGAGCATCGACCAAGAACGCGCAAAATAGAACGGCCGCTCCGATGTAGCCAATAGCAGCGTCAGCCTTAAGCTCCAGCGTCTTCGTCAGCGAATAAAACTCGAATAGTCCGGCGGCCAATGCGAACGCGGCGATCACGACAAATGCCCAGATCGCGTCAGGAAACCAAAGCGGCGCGATTATCGACGCTATGATTATCGGCAGTGCGATGGCGGCTGTGAGCAATCTTGTTTTCATTTCTTGATACCGCCAAAACGTCGGTCACGTTTCTGATAATCGACGATCGCCTCAAAGACTTGCGGCCTGCGAAAATCCGGAAACAGCGTCGGCGTCACATAGATCTCGGCGTAGGCCAGTTGCCACAATAGAAAATTCGAAATGCGAAATTCGCCACTGGTGCGGATCATCAGGTCGACCTCGGGCAGGCCGTTCGTGTACAGGTTCTCGTTGATCGTATCTTCGGTGATCTCGCCGCTTGCGGCGGCTTTTCGCGCGGCTTCGACGATCTCCAAACGCCCACCGTAGTTGAGAGCAACGTTCAAGACCATTCCGGTATTTTTCGCTGTAAATTCGGTGGCCGCAGCCAATTCTTTCTGCACGGTCTCGTCGAGCCGTTCGAGATGACCGATCGCTTGGAAGCGAATGTTGTTTCGCGAGACCTCTTTCAGTTCGCGCTTTAGAACTCGTTTGAGCATCGACATCAACGCTGAGACTTCGGCACGCGGGCGTTTCCAATTCTCTGTCGAAAATGCAAAGAGCGTGATCGCCTCGATGCCCAAACGGGCACATGTGTCAATGATCGCACGCACCGATTCGGAGCCCTCGCGATGGCCGAAAATACGTGGTTTACCGCGTTGTTTAGCCCAGCGGCCGTTGCCGTCCATTATGATGGCGATATGTTTCGGTAGGCGCGTCTCGTCGATCGCCGCGAGCAATTTACCCTCGGCGGAATTGGGTTTGACGATGTTTGCGAAGCTTTCCTGCATCATTTGAATTAACCGCAGATGGACGCAGATAAACGCAGATTAAGGACAAATTATGATCCGTGTTTATCTGCGTCAATCTGCGGTTACTTTCCTCTTCGTCTCTGAAACGATCGCCGCGCGATTGATCGGCCCGTAGATGTGCGGATATATCTCGTCGTTCGTCGATGGTTCCTTTACTAACCGCGACATTAGGGCGTCGGTTTCGATCTCAAGTATGACGATCTCGTCCACGCGGGCATAGTATCTTTCGATCACGCCGTCCAACTGCTCGGCGAAGCTGCAATGTATAAATCCCTCGGTCTCGAGGCTCTTGGCTCGATACAGATCAGTATCGAACGCCGCCCAATCGTCAGGCAAAACTATGTGATAAACGATCATTTCAATGCCTAGTCGTAATCGACCTTTACCAACGTCAGCCCCTGTGCCGGAGCTGTTTTGCCGCAAAGATTTCGGTCGCCTGTGATAATTGCCGTCTGAATTGTATCACTATCTTTTATGCCTTGTCCGACCTCGAGCAGCGTGCCGGCGATCGAGCGGACCATGTATCGCAGAAAACCCGTGGCCGAAATACTGAATTCGATGATCGAGCCGCCACGTTCGTCCCAGCGTGTTTCGATCGCCACGTTCGTGATCGTGCGAATGCGGCTTTCGCCATCAGCCTGAGCCGATGCAAATGCCGTCCAATCGTGTTCGCCGAGAAATAACTGAGCCGCGCTCGTCATGCGATCAACGTCGAGCGGTTTCTGTTCGTGGTGAGCAAATCGCCGCCAAAATGGCGACATCACAGGTGCATTGACGATGCGGTACCGGTATGTCTTACCTGTTGCTGAAAACCTCGCGTGAAACTCGTCCGGTACGGTCTCGACCTTCATAATGCGAATATCACGCCATAGATTGCCGTTGATCGCATTTCGCAATTTTTCCGGCGTAAACGGCCTCGCCATTTTTACATTTGCGATCTGTCCCTCAGCATGAACGCCGGCGTCGGTGCGGCCTGAGCCGACGACCGTTACAGGTGCGTCCTCGATCATTCCGATCACGCGTTCGAGTTCGCCCTGAATCGTTCGCGAATTTTCCTGCACCTGCCAGCCGTGAAAATCGGTTCCGTCGTACTGAATTGTCAGCTTGAAATTCATCGTGAAAACAGCAGCTTAAACCTCTCACAGCAGATCAGCGAGTCTTTATCAAAACTCAAGCCAAGTTCTGCAGCTTCGGCGGTAAAGTACGCCCAATGCCCGTCACGCCAGCTCGATAATGTACGATCATCCTCGCCTTCGTCGTAGGCAAACGCCTCGTCGACGGCGTGGAATGGCAAATGTCTGATCTCCGTCGTTTGAATCACGCACAACGGCTCGCCTTCAAAGCTGGTCACGACGCTATATCCCTCGTCGATAGGTGCTTTCTCCGGTTCGAGCATATTCGCTTCAACCAGGCTCGCAGTTGCCGTCTTAGTTCCGGCAATGACAAGCTCTGCCAGTTCCAGTGCCATCTCGGTTCCATTACCAAAAAACCAGACTTGGTACGGTGTGGACGGATCTACACCCCGCACGGTACAGAACTCCAGCCAAAACTTTGTTACGCCGTCGCTTTTCATCGATAGTTAGTTTGCCTCAGTAGCTTGTTTAGCAGCAAATATGGAAGGTTCAACCGATAGCGTTCGCGATCGCCTGCGCAAATCGCCGCGGCGCTGCATCATCCATTCGAAGATACAACGCCGGCTCGATCAGTTCGAGTTCCATCACGGCAAATCGGCCGTGATAACGCACCAGATCGACGCGGGCATAGAGCAATTTCTCAGAAAGTCTGCCTAGCACTGCCGACGCGGTAGTCAACATCGCCGGCTCGGGCCTGACAGCCGTAATTATGCCGCCATGTTCTTCTTGAACACGAAAATCATTGGTTTTCGGTGCCTTTAGGATCGTGTGGCTGTATTCGCCATTGAAGAAGAACAGGGAGAATTCGCCCTCAGAAACTATCGACTCGACAAACGGCTGGACCAAAAAGGAACGCTCGTCAAACACAGCTTGTAACGACGCATCGAACGCATCTAGCTTATACGTATGCTCGGCAGTCGCGCTGACGGTCGGTTTTATGATCAGAGTTTCGGAGAGCAGAGCGTCCTGCCACTTTGCAAAATTGTCGGTCGAATATTCTGCGTCCCAGATCGTCGGAACGATCTCGATGCCGTCTAAATGCAGCTCTAGCAAGTAGTGCTTCTCAAAGTTCCAACGGGCGATCGACGCCGGATTTGCAAGGCGTGTCTTGTCTTCGATGCTATCGAGCGTCTCGAGAAATGCATCGGGATCACGTTGATAATCCCACGGCGTACGTATCACGACGAGATCGAATTCGCTCCAATCACGCGAAGTTTCCCGCCACGATAGCGTTTCTACCTCGTGGCCGAACGCTGCCAACGGCTCGATCGCGAGGTCATCGTCGGCGACATAACCGCTAAGGTCGTCCATTGAAAGAAAACAGATCTTGCTCATTTTATAGGAGTTCGGCTGCCTGGTTTTACTAGTTCGATCCCGGCGATGCACAGTGGGCATTCTTCGGGCGTGTAACTCGGAACCGCAAGACTGGCCAATGCTGTTCGCTCGACGCCGACATCAGCGGCGCCATTCGAACGGTCGATGATCGACGCTGCTGCGACAACATTTGCTTTGCCAAGAGCAGCGATACATTCGCGCGTAGAACCGCCTGTTGTGATGACGTCTTCGACAACGAGAATGCGCTCGCCCTCACGCACCTCAAAGCCGCGCCGCAACGTCATCTCGCCGTTCTGCCGTTCGGTCCAGATAAACCGTACATTCAGCGCCTCAGCCACCGCAAAGCCAATCACAAGGCCGCCAATTGCGGGCGACGCAACCGTTTCGATGCTCGAATCTACATATTTCTCGGCGATCGCACGCCCAAACCTTGCGGCATCAGCCGCAAACTCGAGTGCGCGAGCACATTGCAGATACTGAGGGCTGTGCAGGCCGCTTGAAAGCAGAAAATGCCCTTCGAGCAGAGCATTTGTGGCACGAAAATGTTCGAGAATATCACTCATAGCGCGTGCGTCCGTTTACGGAACTCAAAATAGAAGTTAAGATGATAACAGATGTCGCCGTATTCGAACCTCATCTCAGAATCAGTTCTCATTAACGATACCATTTCACTTTTACGTTCGTTCAATGGACGTGCATCTGCGGCAAGCGTGGTCGATTTTGTGATGAAGATCCGACGGCCTGACGCCGAGATGGCAAGAATGCTGGCAGCTGAACTGATCGCCGACGACCCGCGGCTGATGCTCGACGAGAACGATGTACTGCTTACAGAATATCTGACAGCCGATGCGGAGCTCGCGGATGTCGAGTTCGTAGTTTTCGATCTTGAGACGACCGGAGCTAAGGCTCCGCCGTGCCGTATCACCGAGATCGGTGCTTACAGAGTTCGCGGCGGCGAAGTTCTTGACAAATTTCACACGCTTGTGAATCCGGAAACACCGATACCGTCGTTTATTACGGGCCTGACCGGAATCGATGACAAGATGGTCGCCGATGCTCCGCTGTTCGGCGACATCGTCCACGACCTGCTCGAATTCATTGGAAATTCGGTAATGGTGGCACACAATTCGGGATTCGATATGCGGTTTCTCAACCACGAGATCGGGCTTGTTTTCCCAAATCACAAGCTCGCGAATCCATGCCTTTGCACAGTCCAATTGTCGCGTCGCCTGTTGCCGGATATCTTAAATCACAAGCTCAAGACCGTGGCCGCTCATTACGAGATCGACCTGACGAATCATCACCGAGCCGCCGCCGATGCGTTCGCGACTGCACACATTTTCGTCAATCTGCTGTCGCGCGCTCGCGGCGAAGGCGTAAATGATATGCACGGCCTGAGCAAGCTGCAATCAAGAAGATCCAAGTATGCTAAACGACACTCCGCCTAGCCCATCAAACCAGCAAGGCCTCGATATTCGTTCGACTCCGCGTGAGGAGATGAACCTGTTTCCGCTCGATACGTTCGAGTACGAATTTGCCGGTCGCGAGATCTGGATCGAGTTCGACATTCCTGAATTCACGGCGATCTGTCCGTTCTCAGACTTCCCCGATTTCGGCAGGATCGAGCTGAAATATATCCCAAACAAGCTCTGTGTCGAGCTCAAGAGCTTGAAGCTTTATATCAACTCATTCCGCGACGTCAAGATCTTTCACGAACACGTAGTCAACCTGATCCTCGAAGACTTCGTAGCTGCCTGCGATCCGCTCGAAGCTGAGATCGTTGGCGATTACAACGTCCGCGGCAACATCAAGACCGTCGTTCGAGCTAGCTACAAAAAGCCTTAGACCCAAAAGCCGCAGCTTCTCCCGTCAGAGAATTTTGTTAGCGGGCTGTTGCACATATGATATACTGTTTAATAACCGCACATACGATCGGCGGCTTGATCTTTGACAAGAGAATGCAAAAACTTGGACGGAATAAGTACTTCACGGAAACCACTGTTTCTCACGGTGCTGTAAGACAATGTCTTACAGTTTTTTTCGTTTTGGGCTAAAAATGGCACTTTGGGTCTCGTAACACTATTGTTATCAGTGGTTTAAGCGTTCCACGAACCTCTGGAACGCTCGTGGAACGATTTTGCGAAGGTGATCTGTAACTGTTGACAACACTAGAGATACGCATTCCGACACATTCGGGAACGTTTCCGGAGTGTTTTTCAGGCCGTTTCACACTAACTGTTGATATAAATAGAGATACAGCGTTCGAATAGAGAAAACGTTCCACAGAAACACGTGGTTTTCGACCTCGTGAAACATGCCGCGGACAGCAAGAACGCCGCGAACGGCAAGAACGCTCGGGACAGTGCGGACAAGAAAAAGGGCTGCCATTTCTGGCAGCCCTGTATTCGTCGTTAACGGATCAACTAGTTGACCTTCGTTGTGGTTGCAGGCTCGGTCGCCTTCTGCTGTTTGCGAAGCTCACGCTGCTTGCGAAATTCTTCTCGACGCTGCTTCATTTCGACCTTACGCTTTTCGATCTGCTCTTTCTGTTCGAGCGTTAGGATCGCGTCGATCTGAGCTTTCATCGATTCAGCCTTTGCCTTACGGTCTGCACTGAGCGATTCCATACGAGCTTTTTGAGCTTCGGTAATGGTACCGTCACGCTTTGCGATCATGATCGCCTTCATTTCCTCGCGAAGCTCAGCCGATGGCTTGTTTGCCTCGCGGATTGCACGAAACTGCTCCTTTTGAGCTTCGGTCAATTCGATACCGCGAAACATGCCACGCATGCCCATACCGTGGCGGCCGAATTTTCCGTGCTTGCGGCCAAAACCACGGCCTTTTTTATCGCCGCGGCCAAAGCCACGCTTTTCGACCTTTTCGACCTTGTCGGTCGAAGTCGTTGGTGCTACTTCTTGAGCGCTGACGACAGTTGCCGAAACAAAGACCGCCAATGCGAGTGCTGATGCTGAAACCAATAATTTGCGAAATGACATAATAATTACTCCTTGAGATAAATTCCTGCGTTTTCACGCTTACGGAGATTAAGACGGAGGTCAACGGCATTTGGTTGAAGAAAATATCATTCGGCGTGTAAAGAAATGTCAGCAAACAAAGGCTGTCGCGCAGTTCAATGCTTCGAGTTTCGAGCGCTTTGATTTGCAAAATCTCGCTCGAAAATGCGAAATTTAAGGGTTGATAGCGTCATTTAGATGAGATTTCTTAACGAGATAAATTCGCCCGCGGATCTGCGGCAACTCAAGGTGGAAGACCTGCAAGAGGTCGCTGACGAGGTTCGGCAGTACATCATCGACACCTGTTCGATAATCGGCGGCCACACCGGCGCAAGCCTCGGTGCAGTTGAGCTCGCCGTAGCGATGCATTATGTGTTTGACACGCCGAGCGATCGGCTGGTCTGGGACGTCGGCCATCAGGCATACGCTCACAAGATATTGACCGGCCGTCGCGAAGAGCTGAAAACGATCAAACAGCCCGGCGGCATCTCGGGCTTTCTTCGCCGCGACGAATCTGAATACGACACGTTCGGTGCCGGCCACGCATCAACATCGCTATCGGCAGGCCTGGGAATGGCAGTCGCTCGCGACCATAAGGGCGAGGATTTTCACGTCTGTGCGTTGATCGGTGATTCGTCGCTCGCCGGCGGAATGGCCATGGAAGCCATCAATCAAGCCGGCCATCTGAAATCGCGTCTCATAGTTCTGCTCAACGACAACGGCATGTCGATCGCTCCGGCAGTCGGCAGCCTAAGCGGCTATCTTAATCGAATTAAGGAAGCCCAGAGCTACCAGCACTGGAAAGAAGAGATAGGCGACGCACTGGAAAGCGTTCCCGGCATCGGCGGCAAGCTTCGCTCGGTCGCAAAATCTTTCAAGGACGCAATCGCTGCAGCTGTTCTGCCGGGAGCTTTGGTTAACGAACTTGGTTTCAAATACATCGGATACGTCGATGGCCACAACGTTGCTGACCTTGTAAAAGCTCTCGAAGCCGCTAAGAAAGTTGACGACGGCCCGGTCATTGTTCACGCTCTGACGACTAAGGGCAAAGGATTTCCGAATCCTGAAAAGAACTACTACGCATATCATGCGACGGGGCCGTTCGACCCGAAGACAGGTCTGCCGTACAAATCGTCGAAGGTCGCTCCGCCGTCGTACACCGAGGTCTTCGGTCGTACAATGTGCGAGTTGATGGAGACGAACGAGAAGATCGTCGCATTGACAGCCGCGATGCCTGATGGAACGGGCGTCGATAAGGTTCTCGAAAAGTTCCCCGATCGAGCGTTCGACGTCGGTATTGCCGAGCAGCACGCCGTTACATTTTGCGCAGGCATGGCATGCGAAGGATTGAAACCTGTCGCGGCGATCTATTCGACCTTCTTGCAGCGTGGATTTGATCAAGTGATCCACGACGTTTGTCTGCAAGACCTCGACGTGACTCTGGCGATGGACCGAGCCGGAATTGTCGGCGCTGACGGGCCGACGCATCATGGTCTGCTCGACATTGCCTATTTCCGTGGCTATCCGAATATCATTCTGATGGCACCGAAGGACGAGGCTGAGCTTCGCGACATGATGCTCACGGCGATCGAGCATCCCGGAGCCGCGGCGATAAGATATCCGCGTGGCAATGGCCACGGCGTCGATATTTCAGCGGCACCGAAACTGATCGAGGTTGGCAAGTCCGAGACATTGCGAAGCGGCAACGACGCGACGATTTTGGCATACGGTTCGATGGTCTATCCTGCTGTCGAAGCAGCCGAAACGCTGGCAAAGTCGGGCGTTCAGGCAACTGTGATCAATGCCCGATTCGTCAAACCGCTTGATGCTGATGCGATCCTTGCGGCCGCTGAGAACACAGGTTTGATCGTCACGGTTGAAGAAGCTTATCTCGCCGGCGGTTTCGGCTCGGCGGTTCTCGAACTGCTCGAGGAAAAAGGAATTCAGGACGCCGTTAAGGTTGTCCGCCTCGGCGTTCCGGACGAGATCGTCACGCACGGCGATCCGAAGGCTCTGTTGGCCGGATACGGACTCGATGCCAACGGTATCGCAGACGCAGTCCAGAAAGCATTGAACGCCTCGGCAGGCAAGAATACTAGTAGATTAAAGGTAGCGTAATAAATGGCTCAACAAGCACCACAAGTTAAACCAAAAAGTAGTGCCCCGATAATCATAATCGGCGTAGTTTTGATCGCCGTCGTTCTGATCGGCTGGTATATGATCAGCGGCAGCAAGCCTGCTCAGGGCAATAACAATGCTCGGCCGACAACCGCGAATGCAAATAAACCTGCCGTCAATCCGGCGACAGCACCGCCGGGAGCGAATCCTCCGAATTTTGCGGGCGGCGTAAATGCATCGGTCGTTGTAGAAGAATTTGCCGATTTTCAATGTGCGGCGTGTGCCGGCGCTAATCCGACGATGAACGAGATCAAGTCGATGTTCGGCAGCCGCATCAAGTTCGTGTTCAGAAACTATCCGCTTGCTATCCCACAGCATGACAAGGCCTATGATGCCGCGACTGCGGTCGAAGCTGCGGGTATGCAAGGCAAATTCTGGGAGTTTCAGTCGCAACTTTTCAATAATCAGAAGGAATGGTCGTCGAACCCGAACTATAAGCAGATGTGGAACGATTACGCCAAGAATCTCGGTTTGAACGTTGATAAGTTCACGACTGACATGGCAGGACTCGCCACGAAAGGCCGTGTCGACGCAGATATGGCGCGCGGTCGCGGCTTGGGCGTGACGTCGACACCGTCCGTATTCATCAATGGTGTTCTGGTCGATTTCAATAGCATGACGGTCGCCGGCCTTAAGGGCCTGATCGACGCCGAACTTGCAAAAGGATCAGCACCGTCGGCTCCTGCCGCCGCATCACCGGCATCGAAATAATGTTGTCGATGGTTCCAAGAACTTGGCTCGCCATTGCCGCGATCGTCGTGGCGTTAGCGGGCCTTGCTGATTCGGTCTACCTTACGGCCCATCATTACACGGCGGAACCTGTGCCTTGCAGCCTGATCGAAGGTTGCGAAATGGTGCTCACGAGCCAGTATGCGGAGTTTCAAGGCATACCGGTAGCGTTGATCGGAGCGTTGGGCTATTTCATTGCGTTCTCACTTGCACTGCTTACGATCTATGGTTACCGAACATGGCCCCTGTTTGGAATACAGGTAACCATTATGGCGATCGTGTCCGCCGTTCTTGTCTATATTCAAGCGGCATGGATAGGAGCATTTTGCCAATTCTGCTTGATATCGGCTGCAACTTCGATGTTATTGTTTCTCATATTTATCGTTTCACTTTTCGTTCGAAATAATTTTGTTACGCCTGAAACCGATCAATAAACTTTGACGAAATACTCATTGACGGCGAAACCCCTCGGCCTTAAGGCGTCGTCGCGGTTGCTAATTGCGCGAGCGATGGGTTAGCTTATTTGTATCGAACCTTTGAGGGAAGATTATAGATATTGGCTGATTCTATTCTAAAACGTATCGCGGAAGGCGACCGAAATGCCGTTCAGGAATGCCTGAACAAATACGGCGGTTTGGTGTGGTCGATCGCGCGCAAATTGTTGCGTGATCAAGACGACGCAGAAGATGCTGTGCAGGAGGTCTTTGTAGATGTCTGGAAGAACGCAGCCCGTTTCGATGAAACACAGGCTTCGGAAACTACGTTCATTGCAATGATCGCCCGGCGGCGAGTGATAGATAAGATCCGTCATTCGGCTCGCCGAATTTCAGCCGACTCGTTGGATGATGTATTGCTGGAACCGTTTACGCGTTCTGACAAGGCAATGCAGATCAGCGTCGAGGCCGAGGAAGCTGCAAAAGCGATGCGCACATTGCGTCCTGAGCAGCAGCAGGTTTTGCGATTGTCTATCGTTCAGGGTATGTCTCATCAGGAAATAGCTGATGCGACGGGAATGCCGCTTGGAACGGTCAAAACACACGCCCGGAGAGGTTTAGTGGCGGTGAGAGAAGTGTTAGGAGTTAGAGGAAATCTACAGGAGGCAACAGTATGACTGACGAACGTCACGACACACTATTTGACCTCTTGACGAAACAGGCGATCGAGGGAGTCGATCAAGCAGAATTAGTCCAGCTTAAGGCTCTTGCCGGCGAGTTGAACTATGAGGTAGATGATTCGTTCGACATCGCCGCTTCAGCAGTAGCGTTAGCATGCATCGACGACATCGAGCCGATGCCGGCATCGTTGATGGCACGTTTGACGGCGTCCGCCGATGAGCATTTTGGCGTCACAAGTACCGAACAACCTGTAGAAGACTTGCAGCCGACCTTCGAGTTCGAGCCGAAACGTTCGTTCCTTGGATGGCTCGGCTGGGCAGTTGCAGCAGCGGCTTGTGTCGCCCTTGCGGTGAACATCTGGTTTACGCGGTCGCAACCGCAAGGACCGACCGTTGCCGGTGGTCCAACGCCTACGGCTTCGCCTGCGAAGCCTGATCTCAAAGCTCAATTCGACGAGATGATGGCCTCGCCGAATATGATCAAGGCGAAATGGTCGCCCGCCGGAGCTAAAGATGTTTCTGGTGAGGTAGTCTGGAGCGATGCTAAGCAGACAGGCTTTATGCGATTCCGTGGACTGCCTGTAAATGACAAGACGAAGGAACAGTATCAGCTCTGGATATTCGAGAACGCCAAACTCGAAGAGTACCCGAAAGACGGTGGTGTATTTGATATCACTGCCGAAGGTGACGTGATCATTCCGATCGATGCCAAGCTCGCGACCAAAGATCCGAAGGTCTTCGCGATCACGGTCGAGAAGCCGGGCGGTGTCGTCGTATCCGACAGGAAGAAGATCGCTGTCCTGGCAAAGGCTGAAACCATAACAAGTTAGGCGGCGTAAACAATTTAACCTAACACTAATGGCCGAGCAACGCATGCTTCAAGCACTTGCTCAGCCATTTCTGTATTCATTTGATAGGAGTAATTTTATGAAGAGATCGCTGGTTTTTATCATCGCAGCCGTTCTATTGGTAGGAACGGCACTTCCGGTTTTCGCACAAACTGCGCCGAAGCTCCCAAAGATCAAAACTAAAGAGTATAAGCTGAAGAACGGAATGCGTGTAATAACACACGTAGATCGCTCAACTCCGGTCGTGACGGTCGGTACTTGGTATCACGTTGGCTCAAAGAACGAAGAGCCTGGCCGTACCGGATTTGCTCACCTTTTCGAGCATATGATGTTCCAGGGCTCGAAGAACTACGATGCCGATTACTTTACTCCGCTGCAAGAAGCCGGAGGTTCGGTAAATGGCACAACGAACCAAGATCGCACGTGGTATTTCGAGACCGTTCCGTCAAATTTTCTCGAACTCGCGTTGTTTATGGAAGCAGACCGCCTGGCGAATTTACTACCCGCAATGACGCAGGAAAAGCTCGACAACCAACGTGATGTTGTTAAGAATGAGCGCCGTCAGCGTGTCGATAATCAGCCATACGGTGCCGCATTCGAAAAGATCGGTGAGATCCTTTATCCGAAACCGCACCCCTATAATTGGACAACGATCGGTTCGCTCGAAGATCTGCAAGCGGCATCGATGGACGATGTGAAGAACTTCTTCCGTCGATACTATACAGCTCGCAACACGATCTTGGTCGTCTCAGGTGATTTCGACGAGAAGCAAGCAAAAACTTGGATCGAGAAGTATTTTGGCCAGGTGGTTCCGGGCGATGAGATCACGCGTCCAAATCCAACGCAGCCAACGCTGGCAAAAGAAGTTCGCGTCAACGTAGATGATCCTCTCGCACCGTTACCCCGACGTTATTTCGTCTGGCACACCGTTCGTCAGTATGCTCCTGATGAACCCGCGCTCGATATTCTGAGCAATATATTGTCGTCGGGACGCGGCTCACGATTGCAAAGCAATCTGGTCTATGGCAAGGAACTCGTCGCCAACGTCTTCGGTTTCAACAATTCCAGCGAGATAGCTGGCGCTTTCCAGATCCAAGCGACCGCGCGTCCGGGCAAATCGCTTGATGAGATCGAGAAGGAAATTCTGACCGAGATCGATAAGATCAAGAAAGAACCGCCAACAGCTGAAGAGATCGCCCGAGCCAAGAATTCGATCGAGTCGCAGACGATATTCGGCCTGCAAACAACGCTCGGAAAGGCATCGCAGCTGACCAACTACGCAGGGTATGTCGGCAAAGCGAACTACTTCCAGCAAGACCTCGATCGCTACGCTCGCGTAACGGCGGCTGATGTTCAGCGAGTAGCAAACACCTACTTGACTGAGAATCGACTAGTGATGACCTACACTCCAAAGCCTGCAGCAGGAGGCGGCAATCGCGCTGCGAATCAGCCGACCTCGGTCAAATCGGAGAAACGTGATCAAACCAAGATCGACGCACAGGCAGCGGCATTGCCTAAGGGCGGACCTGATCCGAAGCTAACACTTCCTCCTATCGAAAAGACCAAACTCGCGAATGGCCTCGAGGTCTGGATGGTTGAGCAGCGTGAACTGCCGATGCTCTCGATGAACCTTGTAATGAAAACAGGCAGCGCGAACGAGCCCGATGGCAAGACAGGCGTCGCGGGGCTTACAACATCGTTAATGGACGACGGCACAAAGACGCGCACGGCAGTCGAGATCGCCAATGGGCTGCAATCGATCGGTGCCAATCTGGGCGTTGGCGGCACATTCGATTCGACGAACGTGTCGTTGCAGGTCTTGACGAAGAACCTCGAACCGGCGTTGGCGATCTTTGCTGACGTTGTACAAAATCCGACGTTCCCTGCTACTGAGTTCGAAAGCCTCCGCGGACGCCTGCTTGTTGGTTTGCGTCAACAACGATCGAACCCGAATGCGATCAATAACGCTGCATTCAACAAAGTGCTCTACGGTGGCCATCCATATGGCCGTGACAACACAGAGGCCACGCTCAAAGCAATCTCGCGTGACGACCTTGTTAATTACTATCAGAGTACGTTTAAGCCTGAGAACGGCGTATTGCTGGTCGTAGGTGATTTCAACAAGAGCACGCTCAAGTCTACTCTCGACAAAGCCTTTAGCGGTTGGACCGGCGGCAGCGTAGCGGCAAAACAGCTGCCTGCGACAAAACCGCTCGAAAAGCCGGGCATTTATATTGTCGACCGTCCGAATTCCGCTCAATCTGTAGTTACTGCGGGCCAAGTGGGCATTGAACGCTCAAATCCTGATTTCGTCCCGGTTGTTGTAATGAATTCGATCCTGGGCGGCACCATTACATCGCGTATTTCTATGAACCTTCGCGAGGACAAAGGCTACACCTATGGTGCGAATAGCGGTTTCACATTCCGTCGCGGCGCAGGACCGTTCCGTGCCGGCGGCGATATGCAAACGGCCGTGACCAAGGAATCAGTCTATGAGTTGATGAAGGAAATTCGCGGCATTCGCGGCGGCATTCCGGTTACGCAAAAGGAGCTTGATTACAATAAACAGAGCATTATCAGGCGCTTTCCTGCTGCTTTTGAAACCATCGGCGGCATCTCCAATCAGCTCGCTAACCTGATCGTCTACGGACTCGGCGACAATTATTTTAACGAGTACATCGGCAAGGTCAACGCCGTCACCATCGACGACGTAAACCGTGTCGCCAACAAATACCTCGATCCCGACAAAATGGCCATCGTCATCGTCGGCGACCGCAAAGTTATCGAACCCGGTCTCAAAGAGCTCGGAATGCCGATCTACTACCTAGATGCAGACGGCAACCTGATCGGGAATTAGGTCGACAGATCAACTAAGCGAGAAGGCGGCGAGAACCGATTGGTCTTGCCGCCCTTTCTGTACCATCCAAGGACTCTATTGTTTCAGCAGGACGACAGGCGATTGCTCGGCTGCGTGAACCCTGCCGAAGAAACTCTTAACTGTATCGTACTTCTCAATTGGAACTGCAGCCCGATTCAGCGTGAGCGACCTTGAGAAAATTAGCTTTCCACCCTCGACCTTATAATCGACTGAGTAAGTGCCAAACTCCGTAGAAACCTTGCTCGATTCGGGCATTTCGTCAACCTTGAACCCGACAGGCAGACTGATCTCTGCCCGTTCACTATAAGAAGTTGCCTCGATCATGTACGGAGAATGACGCTTGCCGTCCTTGAATGACAGGCGATCCAGACGTCCGATGATCGCTGGCTTAAAGACCATTAATTGGCCCTGCATCAGCTGACCATAACGTGGTGCGGCAAAATCGACACGCAGATCGAATTTACCATCCTGATGATCGTCACTGGCTTCGATCTTTGTGGTTGTCGCACCAGCGGCACCACGTGAAATCCAGCGGTCAATAATGATCTTGTAATCAGCCTCGGAAACGCGTTTCCGACGTGAACGTTCGAAGCGAGCCGACTGGCCCAGCGAACGTTCGAATACATTGCCTGAAACCTCACCAAAGGGCGATAGCGTCGCCTGGATGGTTCGTTCAACGCGATTTGTGGATGCGGGCATAACCGGCATTCGCGTGAGTTCCGTCGTGTCACGATGATCGATCAGCGCCCAGCTACCTTGCTCATCCATTGGCAGATCGTCAAGCGGTGTGTACGGATCGGTAGGATCAAAAATCAGAAGTCTCCCAAGTGATGAATGCGTCACGACCGCCGGAGACTGCGTTGCGTCCGAGACCTTGATCGCAATGATGCAGTGGTTGAACTGGTGAGGCGAAGGCCATTCGGGTCGCACGTACATTGGATCATCTGCCGTGATGCTGACAAGATACGAGTCGATCTTTAGCACCTTGAGCATCGCTCTCATAAGATTCGCTTTATCTTTGCAATCACCATAGGAGCGCGAGAAGACATCTGTTGCCAATCGAGGGGTATAGCCCCCGCCGCGGCCGACGCCCACCTGGATCGATATGTATTGTATAGCCTGAACGTATCTCGATATCGCCCGTATCCGCTCATGTTCTGTTGACAGG
The DNA here is from genome assembly GCA_016789145.1 of Blastocatellia bacterium. Lineage (GTDB taxonomy): Bacteria > Acidobacteriota > Blastocatellia > Pyrinomonadales > Pyrinomonadaceae > OLB17. Next base: position 15,535 of record JAEUQI010000061.1, read on the forward strand.
CCTTTGACAAGGTCTTGGGCCTTTGCTGCCAAAGCATCGTTGACATTGGCCTGAGGATCCTCGATCTCAGCCATCCATTTAGCCACTTCATTCCAACTTGCAAACGTGCGCAAACCTCCGGTAGATGCAGTTGGAAAAACGCTAACCGATAAACGTGGTGCCAGCGATGTCCATTCTGGGGCGGCGGGTTCCGGTGGTATAGGCTTCAGGTCACGCATCTCCCAAACATAGTTCGAACCATTGATCGAAGGTGTCACACCGGTCGCATTGAAGACGACGCTTTCGGCTTTCCAACCAGTAGGCATCGTAAGCGAAAATCTCGATTGGATCGACGGTATGTCATATTGAAATGCGAATGTGAACTGGCTAAAGATCGTCTTTTCTTCTAGCGTCGATTCGAAACCGAACACATCACCTGCATCAGCCTCTTCTTCTGCCGAAATAAATCTAGATCGAGCTTCGTTGTACAGATCATTGTCGGTTAGGGCAATATCGACTACCTCTTTCTTGCCATACTCCTTGGTTACGCCCTTCTTGATCAACCAAGCACTAAGACTGCGAACTTTGTCCGAATCGGTCTGATATATGACTCGAGCGATCGCCTCTTCCCGTCCGCCGCGTTCAAGTACCTTTAACGCCCGTCGTACCGTTCGCAAAACAGTGCCGTCATTTGAGATCGTGACCGATTCTTCATTCAAAAGTTGTACGGCGGGAACACCTTGCACATCGTATGATGGAACAGAAGTTGATGCCGCCCTAGTCAGCCAATCGGGGGCCTTGTCCTGGGCGGAAGCCACAGAACCCGACAGAACAAGTAGTAATAGCCAAGAGGCTATAACGGAAAATTGTTTAAGACGCATATCAACCTCTATTTCGTCGTCGCCGGTGCATCGTCCATTCTCAGTGTCAGTTGATGGACATCATTTCGGTTAAATGCTTCGAACATATTCTTCAAAGCAGAATAGCTACTCTTGGGAAAACGCACGAAACCGCCGTTACCGAACGAGAAATCACGCTGGTAAACCAATACCTTCTTGCCGGAAGTGAGCCCGATCTGACACGCCCAGCTGCCGATCCCTTGACTGTCCTTGATCGGAGCCGGTGCTCCGGCGTTCTCGAGTGAGAAACCGTCCGGCATCGAGATCTTGATCATGTCGTATTCGGCATATGGGTACGAAAGATAGATGTCCGACCGTCGCGTATTTGCAGTGAATCGGGGCTGCGAAGCTTTCTCATACACGTTTGGTTGGAAAAACAATCTCTTTCCGGTCCGCTGTGCATAACCGGGCACTTTGATCTTGAACGTATAAACAAACGGCTTTTCCGGGTCGTTCTCGTTCTCGATAGTAAAGCTCGTGACTTCCGTTTGCCCGGAAATTATCCCGCGGATATAAGCTTTGAACTTGGCTTCTTTCTCAGAGGCAGATTCACCAGCGTTTACCCGTTTGTGGTAACCAGCTTGATGTCCACTGAATTCGATCCGTCCTTCGCCTGTGAGCGTCCCATCTTCGCTCAACGCGAACTCGCCGGTTCGCTTTTCGAGCGAAGTTGTCGCTTCAGACATAGGCGTTTCCAAAAAGATCAGCTCCTTTTCGTCTGTGACCATTGCACCTTGTCCTTCCTCAGCCCAATTGAGCATACCGAATGGAGTGTAGTAGGACGCCGGACTGTAGAATTTCCACCCATTTCCCACCTTGACAGCGATGCTCGATGAACCAAGCATCAATCGAAAATTCGGAGTGTTACGGTCAAAGAACAACTCGCTTCGATCTCCGGAAAACGCTAGTCGTGCATCGAATCCGGCAGCTCGGGCCATGGCTCCGAACAACTGGTCGATGTCGCCCGCCGCTCCTAGTTTGTGCTTGAGCGTATCTCCAGCCGATTTGTTTTTGCTGGCCTGTTTTTTATCGGCCTCGGTAGCCGTCTCATCATAAGAAACATTCTTGATCTGTGTCTTACAGAACTGATATATCTTTCTTAGCTTCTCCTCGTCCGTTGAGGCTCCCTGTATTGCTTGTGCTGTAGCAGCTTTCACGTCGTCATTTGCCTTCAAAATGTCTTTCGACAATCCATAAAAGGACTTACTCAGATCTTGCCAATACTTGTCTACATTCTTTGGAAATTCTCGAACGTAATAGATATATGCCCAAGGCTTAAGCTGATATTCAGGCAACATAAGCGGCTCTTCACGAAATGCCGGCACATTCGTCATCTCGAATCGAGTGTACCCACCCTTGTCCTTTTCAGGCTTAAAACCGGCTGGAATATTGAACGGCAAAAACGCCATTGCTCGATCACCCGCGAACGGCTTAACGTAGTAGGCGATGCGACGCGTGGGAACGTCGTTCTGAAAGACCAAACGCATGTTTGCCTCGGCATCAGTGATCACGGATCTATATTTGTACTCAACTATTGAACCAACCTCCATCTGAGGAAAGGCCACGGTCTTGGCCTTCACCTTGACTCCATTGGCTCGGACGATCTCACGCTCTAGAATGTCCTTCTTATCGATAAGAACGAACGTTCCGTCAGGCTTTGTTACACGAGCCTCGAAATCCTTTATTCGAGTCCCTTTAACAAAAGGAACGTCATGGCGTGCGAAGTCTTGTTTCCCTTTCTCGGTATAGACCTTTATCCGCACGTAATGATTCATAGCAAGTTCTTCGACTGCACTGTCATCTACGCGAACTTCCCAAAAGATCGCTTCGGCGTCAGCGTCGGCTTCGACAAGCGGCTTGTCGGATTTGAGATCGGCGGGATCTATGGGTCGCCAGTCTTTGTCTTGGGCTGTGGCGGAGAATGCGAGTAGGCAGAATAGGATCGCCGTTCGCGAAAATGCCGCGAGCCGGAATGGGGTGTAACTAGTTTTCATCGTAAATAACCTCAGAGAATATCGGACATCGACACACTGGTCTAACATTCGGGAAGAAAATGGAGTATTCTGCGCGGGTTAGAGCTTGGGTCTACTCGCATATTACGACTTTTCATAACGGGATTGCAATACTTTTTTACCATAGGTTCAAAATTTTCCTTGTGATATAATTTCGGTTTTATCGCGCCGGAAGCGGCCTGTTTATTAAGGAGAACATACGAAAAAATGACTTTTCACGATCGTGTTAGTGAATTGCTCGGCGATGACGCTGATCTGCTGCTAAATCATGTTTCGACGACAATTCCGAAAGAGAATTTGCATTTACCCGGCGGCGATTTTGTAGATCGCGTTTGGGCTAATTCAGACCGTAATCCACGCGTTCTGCGTGCGATGCAGACGCTTTACGGCACGGGCCGTTTGGCCGGCACCGGTTATGTTTCAATATTGCCGGTTGACCAAGGCATCGAACATTCGGGCGGCGCTTCGTTCGCACCGAACCCTGCTTATTTCGACCCTGAGAACATTGTCAAACTCGCTATCGAAGGCGGCTGTAACGCCGTCGCTTCGACATATGGCGTACTCGGTTCCGTCGCTCGTAAATACGCCCACAAGATACCTTTCGTCGTGAAGATCAATCACAACGAGCTGATGACCTATCCGAATCAGTTTGACCAGGTGATGTTCGGCACCGTCGATCAGGCATACAACATGGGCGCAGTCGCGGTTGGTGCGACGATCTATTTCGGCTCAGATCAATCAACCCGTCAGATCACCGAGGTCGCCGAGGCGTTTGCCTATGCTCACGAACTCGGCATGGCTACGATCCTTTGGTGTTACTTGCGTAATTCCGGATTCAAAACACCCGAAGGCGATATGCACACGGCTGCTGACCTAACGTCACAAGCAAACCACCTTGGCGTCACGATCCAAGCCGACATCATCAAACAGAAGCTGCCCGAACGTAACGGCGGCTACAACGCTTTGTCGGGCTACGGCAAGACGCACGCGAAAGTGTATTCCGAACTTACGACCGACAATCCGATCGATCTCGTGCGTTACCAAGTCGCGAATTGCTACATGGGACGTGCAGGTTTGATCAATTCCGGAGGCGAATCCAAAGGAGCCAGCGACCTCGCCGACGCAGTTCGTACGGCCGTCGTTAACAAACGCGGCGGCGGCACCGGCCTCATCTCCGGCCGCAAGGCGTTCCAACGACCAATGGCCGAAGGCGTCGAATTGCTCAATGCGATCCAAGATGTCTATCTAACCGATTCGATCACGATCGCCTAAGGGTTTTTTGCCCACGAAATATGCGAAAAGACACGAAATAAGAAGAGCTTTTAGTTCTTTGTTTTGTGTCTTTTTGTGCATTTCGTGGGCAAAATTCTTACTTCTTAGAATAGCTCTTATAGATCGTCTCGATCCACTGCGGCGTTTTGATAAAGCCGGAACCGGCGTCTTTGTATTTCTCAGGCAAGCCTGCCGCCTTGATCTCCTCAAGCGTCTTACCTGCCTTCATCGCGTTCTGCACGATCGTCGTTGTATCGACCAACATCGCGTGATATGCCTTGAGGTCGGCGTGCGTTGACAGTGGTCCGTGGCCGGGGATTATCTTCGCGTCTACAGGTATCGCTGCTAGCAATGCTGCTATGTTGTTTATTAAGCCTTGCACGTTTCCATTGCTATCCAGATCAATAAAAGGAAATCTGCCGACA
>JAEUQI010000062.1 GCA_016789145.1 Blastocatellia bacterium
TCATCACGAACGCTTTCTTAGCAGCCGTACGAGCTTCGTCTTTCTTAAGATAGAAACCGATGAGCAGATAAGAGCAAAGTCCGACGCCTTCCCAACCGACGAACATAAGCAGAAAATTATCTGCCAAAATAAGCGTCAGCATCGAAAACATGAAAAGGTTCAGGTACGCGAAAAAGCGATAAAAGCCCGGATCGCCCTTCATGTAACCTGTCGCAAATATGTGAATTAGCAGCCCGACAAACGTAATAAAACAGGCGTAAATACCGGACAAACGGTCCATTCCGAGACCAAAATCCGCGCGGAAGCTTCCGACTTGTATCCAAGTCCACAGATGATCGAGTATCGGCTTACCCTCAGGATTGACGAGTGCTCCGGGATGCGACACACCGATACCGAACGCGATCATGAACGCCACAACCGTCGAAACCGCAATTGTCCCGATCGCGACCAAGCCGCTAAACGTCTCATTCTTCAGCCGCCCACCGATCAGCCAATTAACGATGGCCCCGACCAGCGGTGCGAAAATGATGATGCTAAGTAGGTTATTCTCAACCATTATTTATTCCGTTTAGGCCTGCGAACGAGTTCACCGCCGCAGTTCGGACAGACCATTTTCATTTCGTCTGTGCAGTTTGCACAAAATGTACACTCGAAACTGCAGATAAATGCGTCGCTGTCCATCTCTAGTGGCGAATGGCATTTCCCGCAAAAATTTCGCATATCGAGCGCCATACTAGTTCTTCATCATGCTGGCGTCATCGACATCGACCGACAGACGGTTACGATAGAACGCGATGATGATCCCGAGCCCGACGGCAGCCTCAGCGGCGGCTACAGACATTACCATGAATACAAAAAGCTGTCCTGTCGTGTCCGCGTAGTATCGCGAAAATGCCACAAATGTAAGATTTACTGCATTGAGCATCAACTCAATGCACATAAACATCCCGATAGCATTGCGTTTAAAGATAACCCCAACGCAACCGATCGTGAACAATATTCCTGATAGCGCCAGATAGCTGGCTAAAGTCGGTTCCATAACTAAACCACTATTCTTCGTCGTCTAAGTTCCGGCGTTCTTCTTCGCGATCAACGACCAATTCAAGCTGCGGTTGTGCCAAACGTCGTGCCAAGATCACCGAACCGATGATCGCCATAAGCAGCAAAATTCCAACGATCTCAACCGGCAGAAGATATTCGGTGTACATCGCGCGTCCGATATCCATTGTTTTACCGGCAGTTGTGTTCGGATCGACAGCCTGCTGCGGTGCACGCATAACAGCCCAAAAAATAAAGAACGTCTGACCAAGCAAAAGCACGCCAAGCCCGCCGCCTAGTGCCCACAAATACCGCAATCTCTGCATCGGTCGGTCTTCTTCGAGATTGAGCAGCATTATCACAAACACGACCAAAACCATGATCGCACCTGCGTATATCAATATCTGCACGGCCGCAATAAACGGAGCCGCCAGCGTCACATAAATGCAGGACAGCGAAATGAACACGCCAACCAGCGATATAGCACTGTAGAGCGGATTGCGATGATATACCATCGATATCGCGCACGCTATCGCAAGTCCGGCAAAAAGAAAAAATAATGCTGTACCAACCATAAGAAACTTCAACGCAGAGACCGCTAAGAACGCAGAGCAAGAAAACTACTTTTCCAACGAACGCCCGTTCTAACAAGTCCGCGTCCTTTGCGTTCTCTGCGTTTAAATCATCTGTTCAAAAAGTAGACAATCAAGATCGTAAAAATCACATTTGCGATCGCAACCGGCAGCAAAAACTTCCAACCGAAGTTCATAAGCTGATCGAACCTAAATCGCGGCAGCGTTCCACGTATCCATATATATAAGAAAAGGAACGCACAGATCTTACCGATAAACGCGATGTGGCTGACTATTGCGTACGGAATTGAACCAACTTCAAAAATATGGCTCAGGCCCGGTACATACCAACCGCCGAGAAACAATACCGTGCACATCATCGAGACCGTGAACATGTTCACGTACTCTGCCATGAAGAACAGGGCAAATTTCAGCGCCGAATACTCTGTATGAAAACCTGCAACCAGCTCGGTTTCAGCCTCAGGTAGATCGAATGGCACACGGTTCGTTTCAGCGAAAGCCGCGATCAGAAATACGATGAAGCCAATAAACTGCGGAATAATGTACCATCGAAATGGCGACTGCTGTTGGGCGTAAATAATTCCATTCAAGTCGAGAGTTCCCGCAAGCATCACGACACCGATGACTGATGCTCCCATCGCCAATTCGTAAGAGATCATCTGCGCCGACGAACGAAGTCCACCCATCAACGAGTATTTACTGTTTGACGACCAACCGGCAAGTGCTATCCCGTAAACACCGACCGATGTAATTCCGAGCACAAACAAGACTCCAACATCGATCTTGGCAATGGTTAGCGGCAATGCCTTAACTCCTTCGCCGAGCCCGAATGGCAAGAAAGTCCAGTCAACACTGGTTATCGATGGCCCAAACGGGTAAACAACGATCGGCAATAGCGCACACGTCAAGGCGACCATAGGAGCCAGAAAATAAACGAATTTCGTCGATTTGTCGGGAACGAGGTCTTCCTTGAATATAAACTTGAGCAGATCGGCGAACGGTTGCAAAACGCCCCATGGGCCAACGCGATTTGGCCCGATGCGGCCTTGGATCCAGCCCAATACCTTACGTTCGGCCAAAACCGTGTACGCAACGATCATCAGCACGCCCTGAAACGCCAGCAGAATGCCGACGCTTATAACGACATAAGGAAATGCAGTTTTGATAACGGCTTCCATAAAAACTATTTGCCCGGAGCACTCCTGTCGGCGGCTCCTACGGCGGCGGCGTCAGCGAGATCGACACGCGGCGTTCCGTCAAGTTCGAACTGGGCCAGCGGCGAAACCAGTAAATTTTCAGGCTTCGGATTGCCGGCCGCGAGTAGATGGAACTGAGCTGTCTTGCTCGTCATTGTCGTCAAACGATGTAGTTTGTGTCCAACACGCGGCGTTTCCGTATTCTTTTCTGTCGAATCGAACTTCTCTACGGCACTCTTTAGTCCCCCAAGATCAGCCCTAACATCGGTCGTCCCGTGAGACACTCGAGCAGGCGAAGATTCGTCCTTCATCGCCGGATAACGCAAGCCTTCGTAGGCCGGAACGCCTGCAGCGATCGAACGAAATACCGCCGAAGCTGACCAATCTTCCGTGATCTCAACACCCAATTCACGAGCGATCATCGACGTGATCATCCAATCAGGTTTGGACTGATGAAGCGGTTCGATCGCTTTGCGAACACGCTGAACATTGCCCGCGTTATTCGTGTAAGTTCCGTCGACCTCAGCAAAACTCGCCGCCGGGAACACCACATCGGCATGTTCGGTCGTCTCAGTTTGGAACAATTCTTGAACCACGATAAAACCGGCACTCTCCAGGATGCTTGCGTCCTGCAAGCTACCGCCGATAAGCAGAGCTTTCGAACTCTCGACGACTTCATCAACTTTCTTGCGTCCCGACGTCATGTCGAACGCACCAACCGAATTGTTATGTTTCGGCAGCGGATGTAGCAGAACACGAGCATTGCCCGCAAGCGATGACGCGCACGATGCTACGACCGCTTGAGCATCAGCGGACAGATCGCCACCGATGCAAACCACAACATCACCAGTGGAATCCTTGATCGTTGTCAATGCCGATTCGATCTCATTCGCCTCGACGCCCATCTTTTCGGCCGATAATTTGACCGAGCCGCCATCGGCAAGTGCGAGAGCAAACGCATCGACCGTTCCGACATTTGCATGAATAAACTGAGTCGCGGCCCGTGAGAGATTGATCGGCCGGTCATTAACGCAGATGAACTTCGCACCGCTATTCTTGACCGCTTGGCGGATCTGTTTTGCAGTGAACGTCTGCTCTTCTTCCGGCTCTCCGCCGATAAGCACGATCGTCGATGCGTAACGGATCTGATCATGCGTGGCGAGCGGAACGCTCAGATTATCAAATACCGGCGAAAGATCTGCATCCGCGACGGCATAGCTACCCGAACCGGCCATTTCAGCAAAAATTCGAAGTGTGAATACGGCTTCGTTGGTAAGCCTCGGGCTTGCAATGACACCGATGGAACCAGCTGCTTTTAGTTTCTCACTCGCGTATTTGATCGCTGCGTCCCACGTAGCTGGAATTAGCTTGCCGCCTTTTGAATAGCGGATCATGGGCGTCTTGATGCGATCAGCGTGGTCGATGAACTCGTGTGCGAATCGTGCCTTTACATCTAGAAACTCGCCGTTGAGACCATTAACGTAACGATCACGAGCAACAATTCTATGAACACGTCCGGCTCGCGAACCGATCGAGATCTGCATACCGTCTGACGAATAAACATCAGTCGAAACCGTCTGCTCAAGTTCCCAGGGCCGAGTTTCATGGCGATAAACACCATCGAGCAAGGTTCCGGTCGGGCACACCTCGATACAGTTGCCGCACTGCGAACAGCCCAGCCAGCCACCATAGGTACCAATAACCGTATTCGCACCGCGATTACCGGCCTCGATCGCGTCTTCGCCCATCCATTCAGAGCAAACACGCGTACAGCGTTTACATAAAATGCAGCGTTGCGGATCGTTGGCGACTATTGGAGAAAGATATTTTTCAGGGGCCGCGTTCTTTTTCTCAGAAAATCGCTGCTCAACATCACCCCAATCGAAGATAACTTCCTGCAGCTCGCATTCGCCGCCTCGGTCGCAGACCGGGCAATCGAGCGGATGATTGGTCAACAAGAATTCGCCCATTGCACGCTGGGCCTTTTCGACCTCTTCGCTGGCCGTGGTGACGACCATACCGTCGGTACATTTGATCGTGCACGATGTCTGCAATTTCGGCATTTTGTCGATGCGCACGAGACACATGCGGCACGAAGCCTGTAGTTCGAGGTCCTTGTAATAACAGAACGACGGAATGCCAAAGCCTTTCTCGCGGCAAACATCGATCAGTCGAGCGCCATTATCGACGTCGAATTCCTGTTCGTTAATTGTGACTTTTATCTGTTCTGACATTAACTCTTTCGCGAATATCGCGTTTCAGTCGCCTTTGCCTCTTCGCCCTCGGGCGTTACGTTGTATGCAGTGATCACGATGTTATCCGCATCTGTTACCGCTATCTCTGTCCGCCAACCCCAACGCGGCGTATCAGGACCGGTGAAATAGGTACCAAAAGCATTCACAATACCGCCGGTGCCTTCACTTAGCATGATGGCAGTGGACATGTGAAAACTATCGACCCAAGCGACCTGCCATTTCTTGGTGGCAAGATCGAAACCGATGATCGCTACACCTTCGAAAGGCTTGCCCTGCATTTCGCCGCTGTACTCATACACTGCGAATCTGCCATCTAAGATCAGTCTTATCGATCCCGACATCGGCGATTCATCAGCGACAACGTCCGGCTCGAACCAGGTCGTGGTCGTGCCGGTCCATTGGCCGACTAATTCGGCAAGTTTAGCGTGTGGACCGTCAACTTTTGAATCGGCAAACTTCATCGCGAACTATTCAGCCTTCGACTTGCCCTTTTTTGCCGGTGTCGCTTCCGTAGTAGCAACTACTTTCTTGGGGTTCGATTTCGGTCGTGTTTTACCAAAACTACCGGCAAATATTTTGCCGCGTCGTGTTCTCTTATCACCTTTTCCCATATTTCAATACCTACCTACTACTGAACAATTTGTTAAAATATATCTGCAAGTCTTCGTTCGCTCCCAGCTTTTGATGGTCTTCGCAAACGACCTTAGGTGTAGCGGCTTTCAAGGTCGCACCACTCAAGCGAGTTTGCGTTCTCATCTCAAATGAACGCTGCGTTACCGTTCCATCACCCGCACCGTACATGATCGGCTTTAGCTCATCCGACGATACTTTCGTTCCGCCAACCTTTGTGAATCCAGACGGTTTGAAAAGCGTCTTGTATTCGTTCGACTTAGCATCACGATAAACAACGATGGTGTCGAGTGTTTCTTTACATTCGGAACCAACTAGCTCGAACTGGACTCCCTTCGGCTCTGACTTAACGGCCAAAGCCTCGTGAAATCTTTTGGCTCGGCTCAGCATTGCCGCGAAAAAAGCCGGTGCCGCACGTCTCTCGGCAACCGAAAACTCACTTGCAAACTTCTTTCGGTCGATCGGATTCCAGTCATATTTCGACCAAGTTTTTGCGTCGTAAATATCGATATCGACCGGTTCAAAATTCTCATCAACGATCTGCACAGTTCCCGGAGCAGGCAACAACTGGTAGCTCGACGGAATGGTAAAGACATCGTATTCGGAGATGTTCTGAACGAACGGCAAATTGAACTGAATGCCGCCGACCGCATAGCCGTTTGTCAAAGAGCTGATCGCGTATGCCGAGCCTTCGTTCGGCGTTCCAAGCAAAACGATCTTGTTAAAATGCTTGGCTCCTGCCCATGTCGGCGTCGCTTTGCGACCTGCGGCAGGCAGATCAGCCGCGCCATACATCGCTGCGTATCGGGCGATCAATCCGCCCATTGAATGACCGATAATGTTGAACTTAAGGTCGGGTCTTTTCAGCTTTTTCTTAAGTTCCTCGACCTTCTCGATCAGCTTTCGTGCGTTCTCAACATTATCAAGCCGCCAATCGTACGGAAAAACGTAAATCGACTTTTCGCCACCACGTTCTGACGGACTGTCCCAATATTCCTCGCGATATCCGCTCTGATTCTTGAAAGAATCGATCAAGCCGCCGTAAATATCGATCCGAGGGAAAATCCCTAATTTAAGGCTTCTCAAAATATCGCCCGGTACAAGATCATCTCGATTCTTTGCCGGATTTGCCGAGATCGGCAGGCGAATATCATCCACCTTTGATCTAGCAGCTTTGAGCCAGACCAATTCGCCGGTTTTCTCGTTAACTAACTCCGAGCCGGTTACACCCGGAATTATGATCACGGGCGTTCCGTCAGCTTGCGCGAAAGACACGAACGAAAGCAATAACAGTACGAAAACTGCTCGTATGGTATTTAATTTCATCGCGTCGGAGAACATTTTCAAATATCAACTAAACGTTAGCCGTCACGCCACTCGTCTGTGCCTTATCGACGAGCCATTTTTTAAAATCTTCAGGAAACTGTCTGATCGCCGATTGTATCGGCCATGCGGCAGCATCGCCGAGTGGACAAAACGATTTGCCTTCGATGTTGTCGCAGATATCGAGCATCAACTGTGCATCTTCCGGGCGTCCGCCGCCTTCAGAGATACGGTTGAATATCTTAACTAGCCAATCAGTTCCCTCGCGACAAGGCGTACACCAACCGCACGATTCGTGCTTATAAAACTCAGTTAGATTCTTGGTCGATTCCATCACATCGACGGTTTCGTCCATAACAATAAAGCCGCCCGAGCCAACCGACGAACCGCCGGCAACAAGGCCTTCGTAGTCCATCGTCACCTTTTTTCCGATGACTTGGCCTGCGTTCATGATGTAAACAGAAGAACCGCCGGGAATCACAGCTTTCAATTTCTTATCACCACGAAGCATTCCGCCGCAGTCTTCCATGATGAACTTTTCCATATCGGCATAGCCCATCGGCAGTTCGTAAACGCCGGGCTTTTTGACATGTCCGCTGACGGACCAAAGCTTTGTGCCGCCCGATTTTTCCGTGCCAAGATCACGCCAAGCCGTTCCGCCCATGTTTATGATCTGCGGAACAGCCGTCAGAGTCTCGACGTTATTGACAACTGTCGGCGAAGCATAAACGCCTTCGACCGCAGGAAACGGCGGCTTCATTCGCGGATGGCCGCGATAGCCTTCGAGGCTTGAGAGCAATGCAGTCTCTTCGCCGCAAATGTAAGCTCCGGCACCTGTGTGCGTGTAAAGCTCGAAATCGAGACCTGAACCGAGAATGTTTTTACCGATAAGCCCTGCTTCGCGTGCCTCGGCGATGGCGACATCCATGATGTCGATCAGATACTTGTACTCGCCGCGAGTGTAGATGAAACCGGTGTTCGCCCCCAAAGCCCAACCGGCGATGATCATCCCCTCGATCAAAGCGTGCGGATCGCGTTCCATTAGGTAGCGATCTTTGAATGTTCCCGGTTCGGATTCGTCAGCATTACAAACAACGTATTTCTGCTTCGGCGTCTCTTTCGGCACGAACGACCATTTCATGCCCGTCGGAAATCCGGCACCGCCGCGACCACGAAGAGCACTAGTTTTCACCTCTTCAATAACATCAGCCGGAGCCATCTTGAACGCCTTCTCAAGCGCCTTGTAACCACCGTGATCTTTGTACACCTTCAGCGTATGCCCGTCCTTGACGTGCATCAGCTTAAGTTGAAGCGGCTCGCAGCCTATCGCTTTGATCTCCATTCTACTTGCACGCCTCCAGGATCTTGTCCACTTTTTCGGTCGTCAGATCTTCGTGATAATCAAAACCGATCTGCATCATCGGTGCAGTGCCGCAGCTACCGAGGCATTCGACCATTGTGACGGTGAACTTGCCGTCTTCGGTCGTTTCGCCTGGGTGAATGCCTAGTTTGGTGCAGATATGATCAGTTATCTCAGGCTCGCCCATGATCTTGCACGACAGCGTCTTACATATCTGTATGTGATGGCGGCCAACGGGTCGAAGGTTGAACATCGAGTAGAACGTGGCGGTTTCCCACACGTCCGTGACCTCGAGGTTCAAAAATTTCGCCAAAAAGTTCACGCCCGGATTATCAAGCCAACCGCCTCGTTCTCGCTGTACGACAAACAACAACGGTATCAATGCCGAACGCGAACGCTCCGCTGGATACTTCGCGACGTGAGCCTTCATCTCATCTATGACCTCAGGCGAAAACTCCGCCACTTCGTCCGAGACAAGAACCTTATCAGTAAAACTTGTAGCTGTATGAGCTGCCATTTTATCTATCGATCTCTCCCAGCACAATATCCAATGACCCAATGATCGCCACTACGTCCGCAACCATTTCGCCTTCGCTCATTAGCGGCAGAGCGGCCAGATTGACGAATGACGGCCCGCGGAAATGGACGCGTTCAGGTTTTGGTCCGCCGTTTGATTTCATGTATACGCCGAGTTCGCCTTTTGAGGCTTCGATCGCGTGGTATACCTCGCCCGGCGGCACGTTGAAGCCCTCGGCGACGATCAGGAAGTGATGGATCAGCGAATCCATATGCTTACGCATATCATCTCGATCGGGCAACACAACCTTTGGCGCGTCGGCTTTGATCGGTCCCGGCTTTAGTCGATCGAGAGCCTGGCGAACGATCTTGTACGACTCGGTCAATTCACGCATTCGTACACGGAAACGAGCCCAAACGTCGCCGTCGTGTTCGACCGGCACTTCGAAATCGTAGGTTTCGTAGCCTGTGTACGGATTATCGCGTCTTAGATCGAGATCAACACCGCTTCCGCGAAGCGACGGCCCTGTCAGCCCCCAATCGATGGCGTCTTCCTTAGAAATGATGCCGATTCCCTTCGTACGGCTCTGCCAGATCGTGTTTCCCGTTACGAGCGTATCGAACGTGTTGAGTGCCTCAGGGAAATCTTCGAGAAATTGACGGCAGCGATTCTCGAAACCCGCAGGCAGGTCCATCATCAGCCCACCGATGCGGAAATAGCTCGGTGTCATTCGACCGCCTGAGGCGGACTCGATCATGTTCAAGATCTTTTCGCGTTGACGGAAACAGTAGAAAAACACCGACATCGCACCGATATCGAGGCAGTGCGTCCCGAGCCAAACCATGTGCGATGCTATACGCTGCAGTTCGCACATCAATACACGAATAACTTGCGCACGCTCCGGTATCTCAAGATCAAGCAGCTTCTCAGCTGCCATCACATACGCGAGGTTGTTTCCCAATGGATTTAGGTAATCCATTCGGTCCGTGATGACAATTCCCTGCTGATATTTCTTATACTCGAACAGTTTCTCCATGCCCGTGTGGAGATAACCGATGTCGGGAATACAGCCGACAACCAGCTCACCGTCAAGCCGCAGATCGAGCCGCAAAACGCCGTGCGTCGAAGGATGCTGCGGCCCCATCGACAGCGTCATCTCCGACTCAAGCGGCTTGTCAAGCACCTCCGATGCCGAGTAAAAATTGTCTACAGCAGTTGCCATAATCTTGCTTTGAGTCCCTGCTTTAGCAGGCATGCCGCCTAAAGGCGGGACTCCAAACTAATTCAAGCTGTACGGCTCGTAGCCGCGCAGCGGATAATCTTTTCTCAACGCATGTCCGTCGAAATCGGACGGAAGCAGTATGCGTCGCAGGTCCGGATGGCCTTCGAATTTGACGCCGACCAGATCATACGTTTCGCGTTCGTGCCAATTGGCTGTCCGCCAAATATCCGAAACTGTTCCGACCGAGGCAGCATCCTCCGCTAGCAATACTTTCAAACGCAATCGCTGATGATGCACAGTCGAGAACAGATGATAATTGACCTCAAAACGCGGATCTTCCTCAGGCCCGCGATCGCCGCCGCAAAGATCTGCGAGAAGATCAAAATCGTGTTTATGCTTTAGAAAAGTGCAAACATCGACGATCGCAGACGCAGGCACAATGACCGTGACTTCGCCGTGGCCTTCGGTAACTTCAACAACCCAATCGGCGTTCTTTTCCTTTATTGCATCCACAAATGCGTGGAGTTTCTCAGTCATATTAAGAACTTCGTCTTCGTTCGTGTTTTGACGGCACACTATAAGGACGTGCCGCATTACCTGCAGCTACTTCTTCCTGCATTTCGCGTTCTAACGCTGTGTCCTCGGTCACAGGTAAGGTTCCCGGAACGATAGATTCGCGAGATTCTGCTTCGAATGTATCGCGGCGGTCCTTGACCGATTCCTTCATGATCTTGTCCTGCAGCATCGTGATCGCGTGGACAAGCATCTCAGGTCGCGGCGGACAGCCGGGAACATAAATATCTACGGGCACGATCTTATCTACGCCTTGAACGATAGCGTAGTTATCAAAAACGCCGCCGCTCGTCGCACAGGCCCCCATCGATATAACCCATTTTGGTTCAGGCATCTGATCGTAAATACGACGCAGAACCGGAGCCATCTTTCGCGAAACGCGGCCTGAAACGATCATCACGTCGGCCTGCCGCGGCGAAGCACGGAATGTTTCCGCACCAAATCTCGAGAGATCATTTCGCGCCGAAACCGTGTTCATCATTTCGATCGCGCAACACGCTAGGCCGAACGTTGCCGGCCACAGGCTGCTCTTACGTGCCCAATTGACCACGGCGTCGAGCTTGACGGTCACGACATCGGGCAAAGATTCGAATAATGTATTTTCGAGTCCCATAAATTACGCGGCGAGCCGTGCCTGCGCCTCCACTTCCCGACGTTGCTTGGCGGCCTGTTTCGCTTCTTCGCGAGCCTCAGCACGAGCCTGCATTCCCCAATCGAAAATGCCTTTCTTCCAAACGTATATGTATCCGACGATCAACGTCGTAATAAACACCGCGATCTCGATCAACGCGATCGTGCCGAACGCGATCGCAGTCGTCTTCTCATCCGCGATCAAGCTCTTGAAAGCCACCGCGAATGGGATCATAAATAGAACTTCGATATCGAACAACAGAAAAATCACCGCGACTGTGTAGAACTTGATCGAGAATTTATCACGTGCAGAGCCGATCGGATCTTTGCCGCATTCGTACGGCATCAGTTTTACGGCAGTGCGTTTACGCGGGCCGATGAGCTGCGTAACGAGCAGTTGGCTCAAGCCAAAGCCCGCAGCAACGAGAAACATTATGCCTATCGGCACATAGTCGAATGCGTTAAATTGTGACATCGTAGAACCCGCCGTTTCGGTCAGCGTTGTCGCAAGGCGTCGTGCCGAATTCCTTCGACGTTGACTCGGTCAGATTGCGACTTTTTGCACAAACTAAATCGTAATTTAACGCATATTGAGTGTCAAGGCAGTGGTCTAGAGCGCAAAACGACTCAGAGATAAATATCCGTTGACCGCCTTTCTCTCGGTGTGCTAACTTTTAAATGGCAGAGTGTGCCGTTTAGCCGCCATTTTTCGCCCTTCTAAATATCGTAACTTGCTGTGATCTCAGGATTTAACACGGACATATCGTACGACGGAGTCGTGTATCACGTTCAGACAGAAGACAAAGGATTGTCTTCGAAGCTGATCGTGTCGCTTCTCTATAACCGTGGAACTATCTTGGCGAGCAAGCGTTCGAATTACGACGACCTCATCGACGCGGGTTTCGATGAAAAGGAACTGTCAGAAAGACTTTCGCGGCAGCACAAGCTAATGTGCGCAGCAGTTAAAGCAGGTCGGATCGAAGACCTCATAAAATTGTCATCCAAAGGGGCCGCGACGAAAACTGCTACCGAACCTCTTCCGGCACCGCTTCCAAATGTCAATGCGCCGCTCGATTCGCCACCGAAAGATCCGACCGGGCCTATGACGATCGGCCGGGTCGAGACAACAAAAGTGATCTCGGTTATCCCGCCGACAGCTCCCGAATTTCAGCCTTCGCCGATCGATCTGCCAAATGATGTTTTCGACGATCTTCCGATAATCGAAGATGTCGAGATCGTTGAAGAAATTTTCGAACTCGCTCCCGATGCCGTCGAGGTTGTAAGCGAGCTATCAGGCACCGAGAGGCCGACGAACGAAAAGCTCAGTATCGAACTTCTTGGCGATTCCAAATTCAAAGGCGGCGATCGTCGCTCGGTCCAAATAATGGTCTGTCGCGGTACAGCTCGAAAAGTCGTTGCTAACGCGCAGATTATGATCAAGGTTCTCGGTTCGAGCTTCCGGCCCGTCATATTTCATGCCAAGAGCGACGCCAACGGACTTGCAAACGTTCATCTTCAACTACCGCAATTCCGCGCCGGGCGTGCCGCTCTGCTCATTAGGGCAATGATCGACGGCGACGAGATCGAGCTAAGACGAATCGTCACGCCGGGCTAAACGTGAAAAGTCACAACTCAAATTTGAAAATCACATCTCCAGGGCCGATTATCTAAGTGTGTCCGAAGCCTCGATAATACTAAACGGTGAACGTCGCGATATCGGCGTTGACATCGATCTCGAAACGTTGGTAAATGAACTGGCACTGCCGGCAAAACGCCTCGCGGTCGAACTAAACGGTACCGTAATTCGCCGCTCAGATTGGCAAAGCACGGTCGTTTCAGATGGCGACAAACTTGAGGTCGTCCATTTCGTCGGCGGTGGTTGACCCTGCGTTTGACTTTATCCTTTCCCCTTCTTCCATTATCCTTTAGCTAAATGTCAGATCAATTCTCATTAGCAAGCACCACGTTCTCTTCTCGGCTGATCATAGGCACAGGAAAATACCGTACATACGACGAAATGAAGGCCGCACACTCGGCCTCGGGCGCTGAAATGGTTACGGTCGCAGTCAATCGCGTGCCGCTCGACGGTTCGGCGGAATCGTTTTTGGATCATCTCGACCCAAAGATGAAGATCTTACCTAACACGGCTGGCTGTTACGATGCGGAACACGCTATTCGAACATCACGGCTTGCTCGCGAGGCCCTCGAAACCGATTGGATAAAGCTCGAAGTAATCGGCGATCCAATAACTTTGCTTCCAGATAACGAACAAACCCTCGAAGCTGCTAAAGTATTGGTAAAAGAAGGCTTTATCGTGCTGCCGTATTTTACCGACGACCTGATAATGGCAAAAAAGCTGCTCGATGTCGGCTGCCCTGCGGTGATGCCGCTCGCGGCTCCGATCGGCTCGGGAATGGGCGTGCAGAATCCGTCAAATCTGCGGATTATGCGTGAGCAATTGCCCGACGCCATCATCATCGTCGATGCCGGTGTAGGCGTCCCATCCGACGCCGCCATCGCCATGGAACTCGGCGCCGACGCGATCCTAATGAACACCGCCATCGCCGAAGCCGGCGACGCCGCCGCTATGGCAACCGCCATGAAACTAGCCGTCCAAGCCGGCCGTCTAGGCTATCTATCAGGCCGAATGCCAAAGCGGCTGTATGCATCCGCATCAAGCCCGATCGCCGGAGCGATCAAGTAGGGCCGCAGTATGACTGTTCAAGTGCTATTTTTCGGAGCCACCGCAGACACCATCGGCCAACGTCGGGTTGATTTCGAACTGCCGCCAAACAGCATTGCTAGTCAGATCTTCGAACAACTTGTCGCCGAATATCCGTCGTTGGCGAAGCATCGCCTCCACTACTCAGTAAACCAACAATATGCAACCGGCAATGAGACACTAACGGATGGCGACGAAATCGCGATCTTTGCCGCAGTTTCCGGAGGGTGAGACATGGACTTTTTCGAACTCACAACCGAACCGATCAGCATCGAATCCGTCGCTCGGCGCGTTGTGCCGCCGGAGTGTGGGGCGACGGTGACTTTGGATGGGTATGCTCGACAGTACACAAAAGACAAAGCGACGGGCGAGGTTCGGGAGACTGAGTATTTGGAATACGAGGCGTATGAGCCGATGGCTTTGAAAGAGATGGAGAAGCTGATCGAGGCTGCAAAATCTCAATTTGAAATTTCAAATGTAGGAATCGTGCACCGCGTTGGACGACTTGAGATCGGAGAGACCAGCGTGGTTATCTCGGTCGCGGCACCGCATCGGCGGGCGGCCTTTGAAGCGTGCGAATGGATTATCAAAGAGCTAAAACGTACCGTTCCTATCTGGAAGAAAGAAGTTTACGCCGGCGGCGAGCATTGGGTCGAGGGCGACGCTAGCGCGTGACCTCGATCGTTATCGCTTGTGAGCCGGTTGTCAGATGATCTGACGAATTGAGCAATTGCTCGGCCACGACTCGCGATTTCAGTTCTTTCGGGCCGCCGTTACTTCGGTCGTTATTGATCGTCGCCAACATCGAAGGCGGCAGATCGGTCATTTCGCTGGCTCCTGATATCACACCCGCAGACGTTCGGCTGAGCGTGACATACAGCCTGTCCGGCCGTTTCGCAGCATTTAAGATCGCTATCAATTCTGCCGCGTTCTTTGCCACAAACTGCTGAGTCGCGGCCGTTTCCTGAGCTTTTGCACCGTCACTTATCGTGATCGTCAGGGCTCCGGTCGGTGTGTCTTTGGGGATCGAAATGACCTCATTTCGTGATAACAACTCGCCTGAATCGGTTCGATAGTAGATCGTCACATTCGCAGTCCCACCGGCTTTAACCTGTGCTCGGTCGATGGCAATGCGTTCAATTACTGCCGATCGGCTGCCCTCGGAAACTACAAAGTTGGCTTCGAGGTTTTCGAACTCGAGTCCCGGAAAATTAGCTCGTAAAAGCGTTTGCACCGGCACTGCGACCGAGGTCGCACCAAGTGCGACAGCTTGAGCTCCGGCATAGCGCCTTTCGATCCGAACACTGTCTTGCCCCTTTATCTTGATCGTCGCCGTAACATCGACGGTCGTGTCGCCAATTGTTCGTTCGTACCCGACCATCGTGTTTTGGCCGCCTAACACAACTATTAGCGGAGTTAGGAATTCATCAACTGCTGACTCGAACTTCGCAGATTCACGACGGCCTCGGCTTGTCGTGAGGTTAATCTGAACCGGCAACATCTTCGGCGATTCGCCCAAGATGCCGTAAACGCCCGTCGCACGATCTTGTTTCAGCGAGCCAACCATACCATCAGCTACTGCCATTTTGAATGAGTTGTTCGTGCTCGGAACGACTATGATCACGTGCGATTCATTCATCGGCACGTTCGTCGATCCAAGACTAAAAAACGGATGCCCGAACGCGTAGATCTTGTTGCCATCTCGATGCGTCACCGTGCCTGCAGCCGCGATCGAAATGTCGCCGCGGGCGAGTTGCATGACGACCGAATCGCCACCGAGCAATGTCTTTTCGTCAGCTTTCTTCAGCGGTGCCAGATCGCGAGATCCGCCGGAGCCCACACTCGCCATTGCGACAATGCCGGCCGAGGCAAAAGTCGATGAAAATCGATCTAGCGTCTGCTGAGAAACGCCCGAGAACGTGACGGGCAACGAAATTGGCGACAAACGCTGCCCTGACAATTGCGATAACAACGAATCGGAACTCGACATCAACGTCGTCGAACCGCGCAGATCCATAAGCAGTTCAGGCTTCCAATTCTCAACCAACAAAGATGACGCCGATACCGTGAATGGCTGCGTGACCGACGCCACAGCCTTTCGCTCGTCGGTGAATATCGAGATCATTTGCTCGATCGGCGTGATGCCGCAAATTGGCTCCTTTGACCAAGGAAAGCTATACGAAATTGCGCCGATAAGTTTGCCGTCGATATAAACAGGCGAACCTGACATTCCGGCAAAAACCTGCGTCCGCATTGCGTTAGAACCGCTAAGCTTGCCGATTATCAGGTCTTGTCGCGGGCCGACGGCGTCGGGCATGATACCCAGGATCTCGACACCGAATTCTTCGGGCTTTGAGCCTTGAAATACCGTCTTCGCCGTGGCTTTTGCACCGACCTTTACATCCGCGAGAGGCATCAATACCGTTCCGCCGGATTGAGCAAAACTCGCAAACGAAAAAACGAAGAGAAGTGAGAAAACAGCAGCAATTAGACGGTTTGGGTACATCAAAAAATCCTATTCAAACGTGTTGTGCGTATGGTAACATTTAAGGTGTCTTTGTCGAAAGGCATTTATCTCTGGCAACCGCATCTTTTCTATATTCTCGCCTGTTTTCAGGCTCACCTTTGACCTTCCTGTTATGGCACGTTCTGCAAGAATTACAAAAAGCTTGTTCAGTCTGCTCGTTCCGGTTCTGATCATCCTTGTCGTAGCATTGATCGGCTCGTCGGTATGGCTTGTATATCGAGTCGCGAGGCCGCAGCCGACCGCGTACTTGATCACGCCTGAGAAATTCGGCCGTATTAGCTCCAGAGCTGCTCAGGTCTCTGAGGAGACATGGGCGAGCAAGGACGGAACCACCTCGAAAGGCTGGCTCCTGCGTGGTGCCGAGGGCAAAGCCGCTGTCATACTGTTTCACAAATACGGCGTTAATCGCTCGCATGTGCTGAATCTAGGTGTTCGTATCAATGAATCGACCGATCTCACTGTTTTGATGCCTGATCTTCGGTCGCACGGCGAATCTTTACAGGAGAAGAATTCGTCGTTCGGCGGTTGTGAGACCGAGGATTCGCTCGCTGCGATCGAGTTTCTGCGTGGTCTGAAAACGCAGGGACAGATGTCGCTTGTCGGAAAGAACATCGGCGTTTACGGCGTTGAACTTGGAGCCCTTTCGGCCCTGAACGTAGCAGCAAAGGACAAGACGGTTACGGCGATCATACTCGACTCAGTGCCTGAGGATGCCGACCAATTGACGACTGATGTAGTACGAAACCGGTTCCCGTTTGGCAGCGGCCTGACGACACGGCTCGCGAGTTTAGGGACGCGACTCTACTATTTCGACGGATGCTTCAAACGGGACCTGAGTTGTGAAACTGCAAAAACTATCTCGGACCGAAATATCTTGTTACTCGCCGGCGTTGACGGTTCGACATTCCAAGAACCAACCTCGAAACTCTCAAAATGCCTGCCCGCGAGCAACAAGATCGAGACAAAGGTCGACCTCAGCCCTTCCGGCTACAGCATAATAAACGCCTCTATGGAACAGTCTGACGCTTATCATCAGAGGGTTATTGATTTCTTCCGCACCTCTCTGAGCGAGTGAAGAGGCGAACAGGGGAAGAGGCGAAGAGGTGATTTTTGTTCACACTTTGACGGCATATGAAAATTACTCGACACCAGGAGTTGGACGTCTATAAGAAATCCTTTGAATCCGCAATGGTGATCTTTCAACGGTCAAAGACGTTTCCCCGTGAAGAAATGTATTCCTTGACCGATCAGATACGGCGGGCGTCGCGGTCAGTGTGTGCAAATATTGCTGAGGCCTGGCGAAAACGTAGGTACGAAGCAGCATTCATCGCAAAACTCTCTGACGCGGAGGGCGAAGCTGCAGAAGTTCAAACGTGGATCGAGTTCGCGGTAAAGTGAGAGTATTTGGAGCGCGAAACAGCAGTAAAGATTTTCGAAGACTACGATCACATTCTTGGAATGTTAGTTTCGATGATCTCCAAACCTGAAAGCTGGATAATGCCGTCTGGACGCCGTTCTAAATGACCAAATAGTAACATTTGCAGATTAAACAGCCATCAGAGACTCTTCTTCATTCTTATTCGCCTCTTCGCCTTTTCACCTCTTCTCCCCTGCTTCTTAAAGGTCCAGCTTCTTCTTGCTGTGCCCGTTTGTCTTTGAGACAACGTGAATATCCGCGCTTTGTTCGACTTGGCCGACCGTTTTTGAAAGAATGTCGTCGAGCTTTGAAAGGCGATCGGTCGTTGACGTCATTGAGAGCATTTCGCGTTTTACTTCGTCTTCAAAATTGAAGCCGGCAGCGACGAGAAATGAAAGCTGCTCCGGATCGCCACGAACGAGTTCGGGCAATTTTCCGCGGCTGCCGCTCATTTTGAATGCAGCCTCGGCGATCCGCTGAAACAACCCGAAAACACGCTCGGCGGCGGCTTCAGATTCAGTTTCGTCCTCTGCATCGTCGACAAAGAATGCAACTTCCGCTTCGTTATAGGGCTTTCCGATATCAACGTATTCGACAATTCGATAGCGCGTGACGCCGACCGTGATGATATTCGAACGGCCATCATCGAGCGTATCGACCTGTCGAACCTGTGCCGCGCAACCGATCGAGCGTTCTTCGGGCCTGTCTGTCTGCGAATCGCCATCGAAATATGTAATGCCAAATACGTTATTCGTTGCGGCAATATCATCGAGCATCTCGCGATAGCGCTCTTCGAATATGTGCAAGGGCAAGATCTCGTACGGCATCAGCACGAGCGGCAGCGGAAATATCGGTATCGTCGAAACTCCGCTTAGTGATATCAATTCGTCGGCCATAATTTTTGTGCAATATAGTCTGCGATCTTTTCAGCAGGCTCATCGCCGAGGGCCATGCGCTTGGCTCCGATGACGGCTTCGCCGACCGATTCAACACGAGAATTGTAACGGCTGTCACGCATGACGAGCGTGTCGATCACGTTTCGCTCAAGCTTGTCGCGGCCGATGTCTTCGGCCTCAGGCGTTGATTCGAGAAACTCGGCGGGAACGGTGTGGTTCTTGATCCTCACGTGCAGGGCACCGGTGATCTCACGGATCTCATCGCGAAGTTTCTGCGATTCGATCGTCGAATTCGGAAAGCCCAATCGCCCACGCAAACTGATCTCGATGATCGGTTGTGGCATTCCGTCGACCGCTCGTCTCGCCGTTAATTTAACGAGTTCGATGACACCCTCATATAGTTCTTTCGCATCGTTTCGCGTATCGACCGCAAAAACCAACTGCTGAAACGGCCGATGATGATAATCGCTTACATGCTGTGCATTTACCGTGTTATTCTCGTCAACCTCGACAATGAACGCACCGCGATTCTCACGAAATTCCGCAATGTTAGTGATCTCGATCGAGCCCGGATTGAACGCCCAATTGTCGATCTCGTAATGCTTGTGTGTATGGCCTAGGCCGACGTATTCGACCGTATTTCTAAGCTGATTCAATGCATCTATCGACAACGCCGGTATCGGATGAACCTCGTGGCCTTCGACATCGGTGTGCAAAAGCAACATATGGAACGCACCCTCGCGCCGATGCTTTTGTATGGACTTCGTCACCATCGGAATTGCCCAGTTCCCTGATGCTCCAAACCACTCGGAGCCAAAGATACGAGCCTTTCCAATATCAACATAACCGCCGGTTTTCGTATCGTCATCCCACGGCTCGTAGGTAAACTCGTCGCCCTCGAGCCTCGGTTCGAGCAATGTGACCAAGCCCCAACGAGCCAAGCTCCGCAGCCAGCTGAATTCATTATCGGTGTGCTTTTGATCGTGATTTCCTTCGATCGAGACGACTGGAATTCCCGCTTCTTTGAGCCGCGTGAGACCCTCGACGGCGTAGTTCATCGTCTCGGGCGGGACTGACTTCTTATGAAAA
>JAEUQI010000063.1 GCA_016789145.1 Blastocatellia bacterium
ACCGTTCCGACGACAAAGGGAACCGAGACTATTCTCTTGCCAATTTCACTAAGGCGCAAACAAATCTCCCCATCGAGCAAAGAAACGTCGATGCTTTCGTTTCCTATGACGCCGGTGTCGAGCAGATCAGATCGCCGAATGGCCATCAAAGAAAGCGACACTGCCGAATAGTTTCCGACGACTTTGTTGCGAAGCATATTTCCGTTATAGGTATTTTCAAGGCCTTCGTTGGCAACGTGAACACCCGAAATGTTGCTCAAGTACAACGGCCCGTCGACAATTCGATTTGCCGTATCAACGAGCTTTCCCCCAACGGCTCCGATCTCAGGAACCTCGAGAAATGAGACGAGATCGTTTAGCCATCCCAAAGGCAAAGACCTTATTTCCGAATTCATGAAGCAAACGACGTCACTCTCGCTACTTTTTATCGCTCGATCCAGTTCCTCCTCCAATTTACTGTCATTCTCGAACCATACGACTTCACAATCGTAACTGTCATCGACGAGGCGGTCGTAGACTGCATCACGACTCCCAATTATCGCCACCAATACCTTTCCGAACTTATCTGTCCGAGTGTAGCGAACACGATGAAGATTTAGTTCGGTCGCCTCGACACTGGCTGCTTTGCCCGTTCGTTCAAAATGCTCGCGGATCGCGACTCGGGCACGTTCGTGTGCATATGGCTTTTCATCGCCGCTGAGAGCGACGGAGCCCGGAATTGCCCGCCAATGATAGAGAATTCGCGGAATATGCTTGATCTGTGTTTCGTCGATAGTTTCGATGACTCGAAGAGCAAGGTCGTAATCCTGACTTCCTTCCATGCCGACGCGAAAGCCGCCAATGCTTCGCAAAACATCGGTCTTGTATGCAGAAAGGTGCGTAATTAGATTCAGCGAATAAAACAGATCGCGGCTCCAATCGGGTTTGAACGCAGGGCTTGATCGCTTGCCGTTGGCGTCGATCAGGTCCTCATCGCTATAGATCATCGTGATGTTCGGTTCCTCTACAATTGTCGTTGCTACCCAAAATAGAGCATCTGCCGACAACTCGTCATCATGATCAAGCAAAACCACGAATTCGCCCGTTGCGAGCTCAAGTGCAGAATTCGAAGCCGCTGAAATATGGCCGTTCGTCTCGCGAAAGACAACTTTGATGCGATGGTCGGCCGCAGAATATTCATCGAGAACTTGTCGAATATGCGGACCTGGCGAGGCATCGTCGGCAATACAAAGTTCCCAATTCTCATAGATCTGGCTGCAAACAGAATCGATGCATTTCCGCAGCCATTTTTCGTCAACATTGTAAACCGGCATAACCACGGAGATCGTTGGACGTCGTGAGAATGCGGATACCTGACGTTGGATCGATTGCCGATCTATCGCACCTTTTGTAGCGATCCTTTTCTGATACTGCCGTCTCAGTTTGAGCTTGTGTCTTAGCGTGACTAAACGAACTCGAAGTGCAGCAACGCCTCCGTTCCTCAGGAGCATCAGTGCCTTACTTGCTTTTTGAATGAGGTTCATCGACCGCGATTTCACGTTAACTTAGATACTGCATTATTCTACATCAAGATGACTTTTGCCTGTCGTATCTGCAGTTCGACGTCGGGACATACCGAACATCGCTTTCGCGAGATGATGTTTGGCACTCGCGAGGAGTTTGACTACGTCGAATGCGGCGAATGCGGAACCATACAGATCAAGGAATTGATCGATGTCTCGCCGTACTATCCTGACGATTATTATTCGCTTGGTGAAGAACCGTTAGATCCTGCGGATGATTCGATAAAACGTCGGTTCGTTCTTAAGCAGATCGGGAGCTACTTTATCGACGGCTCTTCCTATGTCGGAAGGATGTTCGCTGAGAGCCGACCGTATTTAGCTGATAAGTTCCCGAGCTACCTGCGTCATCCGAATGGCGTAAGGGCAGATTCTAGGATCCTAGACGTCGGTGCCGGTGGTGGGCATTTGCTAAAAACGCTAAAACTATTTGGTTTCAATCATTTAACAGGCATCGATCCGTTCGCAAAGAATGAAGTTACATCGAAGGGTCTCAGGATACTTCGCAGAGATCTCAGCGAACTAAAGGGCGTTTGGAACCTAATAATGTTTCACCACACACTTGAGCATGTTCCTGATCCAGGCAATGCCCTTGTGCATGCAAGTAAACTGCTGGCACCTGATGGCCGGATCCTAGTTCGAATTCCGATAGCGAACTACGCCTGGGAGCGTTACGGCAAAGATTGGTTTCAGCTCGATCCGCCGAGACATCTTTATACGTTTACTGAACGCTCCTTCCGAATGCTTGTGGACAATTCGGGCTTAAATGTCGATAGCGTCGTTTACGATTCCGAACTTGCACAATTTTATGCGAGCGAACAATACGCCAATGACATTCCGCTGCTTGACGAACGCGCTTACAAGGGTGTGGTCGAAGAAAGTATCTTTACAAAAGAACAATTAGCGGAATGGGAAAACAAAGTTGCCGCACTCAACGCAACCGGTCGCGGTGACCAGGCCTGCTTTTATTTGTCGCGGAAATAACTCAGTCACTGGTTGTTTCCCAATCGAGTATTGGCCGAACAACGCCCGGAAACTGCCCCGTGTAATCGCCGCGCGCACTATCACCATCGATCGAATCAGTGACATAAAAACTCAGCGCGTCCCACACAACGAAATGAACTTCCATCGGCTCATATGTCGAAGCCGCAACCGCGACGGTTATTCGACCTTCGCTAAAAAAGTTGCCCGGCACCCAAACTATACTCCTGTAAGTTCCGGCAGGCCTCGCTTTGTCTTTCCACACTCCGTACCAGTCGTGCGACACGAGGATACACGTTCCGCTCTCGTCGAAAAAATGAATGTTCGGCGTGATCACCTTGTCGCCGCGAACTTCGTATGTCATCTCAATGCCAACAGACTTTCGAATATCTAACGATTGAATCGATTGGCGGTCCTCGCCAATGACACGTGCTGAGATAAGTTTTGCGTGATCATTTCCGGTCGGATTGCTTTCATCAGCTTTCCAAACAGATGAGATATTTGTCTGTTCGTGAAGATACTCCGCGATCACCGAGTCGGACTGACCATCGCCGCGAACCTTGCCTTTGTCGAGCCAAACTACGCGGCTACAGAGCCTTGCGACCGCACGCATATCGTGCGAGACGAACAATATCGTGCGTCCCGATTCGCCGATATCGCGCATTTTGCTAAGACATTTTTTCTGAAATCCGACGTCACCAACCGCGAGAACTTCGTCAACGATCAGAATTTCCGGATCGAGATGAGCCGCGACCGAGAACGCGAGGCGCATATACATTCCACTCGAGTAATGCTTGAGCGGCGTGTCTAGAAAGCGTTCGATCTCAGAGAAGTCGACGATCTCATCAAATTTTTTCTGTATCTCGGCACGCTTCATTCCAAGAATTGCACCGTTTAGGTAGATATTTTCGCGTCCTGATAATTCGTTGTGAAAACCTGTGCCGACCTCTAGCAATGAGCCAACACGCCCGCTTATTTCGGCACGGCCGCTCGTTGGTTTCGTTATACGCGAGAGAACCTTGAGTAGCGTCGATTTTCCGGCACCATTCGAGCCGACGATCCCGAGCGTTTCGCCGTCAGACAGCTCGAAACTCACATCTTTCAATGCCCAAAGCTCATCTTTCGTCGAGCGACGAGACGAAAACACGCCCGCGATCGTATCGCGCAGCGAATTTGGCAAGCGTTCACCGAGGTAGTAGAGCTTTGAAAGATCTTTGACGCTTAGGACTTTCATCTACACAATATCTGCGAAATCGTCCTCCATCGATTTGAAAACGAAAAGTGAAATTACAGTTATCACGACTATCGAAATACCTGAAACGCCAACGACCTGCCAATCGATCGCGGTTCCGAACAGCGATGCACGAACGCCCTCAAGAATACCGACCATAGGATTGATCGCGTAAACGAGCCGCCATTTTTCTGACAGCAAACTCGGCGGATAGAATATCGGCGACGCTATCATCCAAACCTGAAGCACGAACGGTAATGCGAACTTCACATCGCGAAATCGTACATTCAACGCCGAAAACAATGTCCCAAGCGAAGCCGCCAGCCCGATCGCCAAGATCAAAAACAGCGGTGCAAGCAATAGCTGAGGTGTTACGGCAACGCCGAAATAGAACATCATCAGCACAACGATAACGACGCTCAAAATAAGATCCGATAGAGCAGCAAATGTCGCAGCGAGCGGTAATATCAGCCGCGGGAAATACACCTTAGTAACAAGATTCGTGTTCGTCACAAAGCTATTGCTCGCCATCGTGATCGACGTGTGGACGAACAACCAAACCATTACGCCGCTCAATGCAAATAGCGGATACGGCACATCAGCCGTGTCGAATCTGGCCAAACTGCTAAAGATCAGCGTAAAAATGATCGTCGTAACGACAGGTTGCAATATCGCCCACGCGATACCGAACGCAGCTTGCTTATAGCGGATCTTAACATCGCGCCAGATCATGAAGAACAGCAATTCGCGATGACGCCACAGATCGCCGAGGTCAAAGCTCCTCAGAAACCGTTTCGGTTCAATTGTAGTGGTCTCCGTTGACGACATCATTGATCGCTAGAGCGGCATTTTTCCGTAACGCTTGATATTGATTCGCCGCTTTCGGCGTTGGTTTGCTTCGAACAAGGATCGCGGAGTAATGAGCCTTGTCGCCATTCCAAATATCTGTTGGATCGAAGTCGCTCCGCAGATGTTTTGCCTGAACAAGCGAAACGCCTCGCCTTTTCTACCTGAACGAACAAGGTTCGCGACCGATGCAAACTTCAGTTCTCGCTGTAGTTCGTCTAACTCTTCACGGCTATGCGGCAAATATTCTGCGACGCGATCTTGAGCAGCGATCCATTCGTTCAGCATCGATGCTGCGTCACCGCTGACATTCGATCCGTGTTGCCGCCAGCCGCCGATCACGTTCGTGTTTCGAGCAAACTCGCCTTCGCCGGAAAGCTTCAAGTATAGCTCATAGTCCTCGAGAATCGCCTCCTCGTTCCAGCGATGCGAAATCAACGCAGATCGCCGATAAACGACGCCGGGACTCGAAAATATCTGGCCTTTGAGCAATAGCGGCAACATATTCCCATCGGCAAATGGCGTCCAGTTCTCAGTCGAATCTACGATGTTATCATCCGCGTCGATGAGATATGCATGCCCGAACGCGAGGACAGCTTTCGGGCGGCTTTCGAATAGCGAGATCTGCTGTTCGAGAGCCGTTGACACAAGCACATCGTCTGAACCGAGATACGAAAAGTATTCGCTCGACGCCAATTCGAATGCCTGATTGAGCGTCGCACACAGCCCGCGATTTTCTCTTACGA
This sequence comes from Blastocatellia bacterium, assembly GCA_016789145.1. Taxonomy (GTDB): domain Bacteria; phylum Acidobacteriota; class Blastocatellia; order Pyrinomonadales; family Pyrinomonadaceae; genus OLB17. The sequence goes on from JAEUQI010000063.1 coordinate 5,364, forward strand.
TCAGTTCGCTCGGAAACGGACAATCGGCAAGCGTTCGGTCGATGACGGTGACAGATTCGTCTTTGGAACCATCGTCAATTACAATCAGTTTTTCGGGCCGAAGGCTCTGCCGAAAAATCGAACGCAGCGTGCGTTCGACGAAAGGCTCGTGGTTGTAAGACGGCACTACGATAGTGATCTCGGGCATCGACGTTTATTCTAGTTTGTTGCGGCCGGATTGTTAACCAAGGTTTATGCGAGTTCTCCATTTTCTCGACACATTGGGCCGCGGCGGAGCCGAGATGCAGGCTCTTGATGTGGCGAGAAATGCCGCAAGATTTGGGATCGAGGTAACTGTGGTGTCGGGTGGCGGCGGTGCACTCGAAGATGATTTTCGCAACTCGGGCGTTGAGTTGATCAAGTTAAAACGACGCCTGCCTTTCGATCCGATACTGGCATCGCAGATCCGCACTATCATCAACAAACGCGAGATCGAGATCGTTCACGGCTATCAGCCAGTCGATGGACTTCATCTATTTGCGGCGACGTTGGGAATGAAGAATGTGCGTAAGGTGTTGAGCTTTCAGGGCTTTATCCAAGACCGCAAGAACCGCTCGACAGCCAAATTCCTGATACCTCGAATGGACGCCAACATCGTCGTCAGCCGAGGTCTGCAAAACTGGCTCAGCAAGACCGACGATCTCGATACCAAAACCAAATTCTCTGTAATTTACAACGGAGCCGATCCGCAGCGTTTGGCACCGACCGGCCGTTCATTGCGAGTCGAACTAAACATCGACAGCACGCACAAATTGGTCGGAATGGTCGCCAACTTCTACAAAGACAAGCGGAAAGATCAATTGTCGATCGTGAAAGCGATGGCAATCACGGTGGCACAGTTTCCAGATGTTCATTGCGTCTTCGCCGGCGGCGTCGAGCCGGGAGCTGAGCAGAAGTTGGAAGAATGCAAGAAATTCTGCCGCGAAAATTCGATCGACGATCGTGTGCATTTCTTAGGATCGAGAACCGATGTTCCTGACATTCTGAATGATCTGGATATCGCCATTATGTCGTCGTTCTACGAAGGCCTGCCCGTAGCCGTTTCCGAAGCAATGCTTGTCGGAAATGCGATGGTCGTCTCAGACATCGAACCGCATCTGGAAGCCTCGCAGAATGGCGAATTTGCCGACGTGTTTGAGACTGGTAACGAACAAGATCTGGCCGAAAAGTTGATCTCGCTTTTGAAAGATGACGTGCGAAGAGAAGACTTAGCATCGCGTGCGAAAAGATTTGCGGAAGAAAACCTCAGTATCGATTCGCATTTACGCGAGCTGAAAGTTCTCTACAGCTCGCTTCTAAGCCGCTAATTCGATCTCTTGCCGGCCAGCAGTATCTCTAAGAACTCACGGTCGTCCCATTCGCCAAAGGCACCTTGTCGCACTATCACCACATCGAGCGAACGAATAACATACAGCCGCTGATTGCCCGCACCTGCGGCCATGAACAGGTCGCTGACCCCGTTCGCGATGCCGTCTTTCATTGAGTTCCGGGCACTACCGCCGATTGCACGGCCGCCCGGGCCGGAGCCACCGGTTTGATTGAGCCAAAAACTGATGCCGTATGCAGGGTTTGTTTTGGTTCCGCCGGAAAGCTCGTCGAGCAGTTTCGCGGACAATATCTGCTTGCCTTTCCACTTGCCGCGGTCTTTTAGCAACAAACCGAATTTTGCCCATTCTCTCGCAGTTAGGTAAGCTCCTTGCGGCAACAAAGGTTGACCATCGACCATTCGCCAGTTACCGACCTTCATGCCGATCGGGTCGAGGATGCGTCGCTTGAGATAACTCATTACCGTTTCATTCCGCGGCTTGAGCTTGCGTGTCAAGACTTCGCCAAAAACCTGAAATGGAACAGGGCCGTAAGCGAATCGAGTGCCCGGTTCGTAAACGGAAGATGACTTTACGGCATCCGAATAAGACGGAACGCGGCCGATCTGACCGGCATAGAGGCCGCTCGTCAGCGTCAGGAGTTGGCGTAGCGTGATCTGCTCTTTACGCTTATCACCTTTCCATTCAGTGATAGTATCGGAGACCTTTTCGTCGAAGCTCATTATGAGTTTGTCTTCTATAGCGGCAGCCAGCAGAACACCTGTGAATGATTTGGTGCCGCTTGCCAGAATCCAATCGGTGTCTACAGTACGTCCGTTCTGATAGTCTTCGAAAACGATCTTGTCGCCTTTCATCACGAGAACAGAAACTCCGCGATTCTCACGCGAATAATCAGCCGCCATCTCGAAGCGTTGTTTCTCCGACGGCGAAGGAGTTGGTTTCTGAGCCGACGCGTAGGTGAGCGAGACTGCGGTCAGAACCGCAGCCGTTATTAGTTTGTGCAAACGCATTTCAGTCTCCTATTGTCGTTGAAATTCGGGCGATCCAAGCACGAGACTGACTACCTTAAACACATCAGGATCCCCGCTCGGAGCAAGCAATCGTGCCTGTCGATTTCGTCCGCCCTGTTGGCCTTGGCGCATATTCGGAATGTCGATGTCGTCGTCAGTTTCCGTCGGAGCCTTAACCTCAGGCAGCGGCTGTTCGAGCTGCTTAGTCAGCGAATCACGCGTTTGGGCCGACACCTCGCCATGCAGAATTCGCTCGATCGCATTCGATAGAGTGGCTTTCTTATCGGCGCCCTTTAGTGATTTCAGGTCGGCACGAGTTCCGGCAATCTGATTGCTCGAGAGTGCGATCGCGAAGTTCAGACGTTCGAGCAAAGCTCCCGTATTTACCCAATCTTCGGCAGTGTCGGGATATCCCGTCGGAGCCTGATAGCTATATGGAACTTCACCGAGTTTGTTGAGCATCGCCATTATTTGCCCGCCGCCATTGGTGTTGGCACCGATCGCCCGAATAGAGCTGACGGCTAGTTCGAACGGTGATTTGATCTTTGCTCGGTAGTTTTCGACAGCGAAAAATTCTTTGTCGGTGAACAACGCTCTGAGCGTCGTTTTAATGTCGCCCTTTGATTCAGAGAACGCCTTTGCAATACGACCCACCAGAGCTTCGTTCGGCGTATCGTTTACGAACTTGATGACGAGTTTACGTGCGATGAATTTCGCGGTCGATGGATGAGCAACTAGCAGGTCGATGACCTTTAGGCCGTCTTTCACGCCGCCTTCATCGATCTTTTGGCCAAGTACGGTCTTTGGCCCCTTCTCATGCCACGTATTGTTGAAATAGAACTCACCGCTTTCGAGATCGTCAGGCACACCTGCCATTCGTTGCAGCCGATCGAGCTGGCGATTCTCAGTACCGTTTATCACATAGCCCGCAGAACGGCGATACCCTCGTGGATCGGCGATGGTCCAGCCGGTGAATGCTTTTGCAACCTCAACAATATCAGCCTGCGTATATCCGCCATCAACGCCGAGCGTGTGCAGCTCCATCAATTCGCGAGCATAGTTCTCGTTAATACCACGACGCCGAGCTTGTTGCTGAGGCTGTGGATTTTCACGCATTTGCTTGAGCCGCGCATCCAGCTGAGCATCGGTCAAACCAAGCTGCTGCTTCATTCGTTCGCGAGCGCGTTCGGGCAACTGCCCGCCATTACGCATCATTTGCTGAATTCGCTGAGCATTTTGCCCTTGGCCGCGTTGCTGTGAATTAGGCGAAACTGATTCGAAATTGTCGAGATAGAATAACATCGCCGGATGCTGTGCCGTTCCGACAACTAGATCCTTGAAATTACCAAGTGCGTTCTTACGCAGTACGTCACGCTCATAGCTCGGAATATACCAACGGACCGCTGCCTTTCCGGCGAACACATTAAAGTGATTCTGCCAAAAATCAACCATCACTTCCTGCAATTGCCGTTCGCTATACACTGCACGAAGCACTCGATTCGAAACTATTTGCGGCAAGATCTGATTCGCCGGACGAAGGTCGTACTTCGAATACAATTCTCGAAGGGTCTGCTGACGCTCACGTCGTTCAGCTTCCGTCATCTCGTTATTGTTCGGCTGGTTAGCAACGCCGGCGCGTCGATTCTGTCCCTCAACGGCCTGTAGCAGGCCGGCGGGATTTGGGTACTTTGCGAACAACTCCGACGTCGAGAGTTTTGAGGTCTCAAGACCAGCGACCTTTGATTCAGCTACCGTATCGGAAATAGAGTGTGCGTCGAGTTGCTGCTCGATGTATCGCTGAATGCCCATCGCCTTTACTGTCTCAATATCGCCCGGGCGTGCTCCGAATCCAAGCCGATTCAATACATGTAAGATCTTTTGTTCTTCGGTAAGTTCTTTTGCAGGATTCGGAATCGAACCGATAGCGAGCGAATTGATCGCCATCGACAAGGTCGCAATTCCAACGAAGATCTGTCTGTATAAAGTGCGTTTCATAATTCCGTTACCGTCACAAAATAGTAGGTATGCCTTGTTGGCTAGAGTTTAGACGCCTGCGAATGCGAATTTGGCGATATATGTTCAGTACAACACACACGGCATTGTGCGCATCTTAACCATCGCCTTTGTTAAGCATTTCGGATAGAATCTGTTTCAAGGGATATCTAGAATGAAAGTTAAACTATCAAGCCTATCTTTGGTCATAGCTGCTATCGCGATCTTTGCATCGGTTTCGACGGCACAGGTCGAAACTTTCAGCGATCCTGATGTAGAGTACACCTTCATGCTGCCGGATGCTCGTTGGAAGATGACGGCGTCACCATCGGCTTCGAGCTCGGTTTTGCGATATGTATTTGTCGATCGCAATGATGCTCAACTTGAGGTGCGCAAATTATCCAAGAGCAAGAGCGAATTGCTCTCAGAATTCATTCGTAACAACGAAGAATCAAAATTGCAACCATTACCAGGCTACATTCCCGGCCGCGAGGAGAATTTCAAAGGCAAGCTCGAAGGCATTATCTTCAACTACGAGTACGTCTTGTCAGGCCGCTCGATGGTCGGAAGGTTCTACTATCTTGAAGTTAACGATACGACCGTTTACGTGTTGCGATTTACCGGTAATGCTACGATCCTGAAATCGATACGCAACCAGACCGATTCGATCGCTCGAACGTTTGATGTGAAATAGTCAGTTACCCTTGATTAACAGTTTTGACGCAATTGGCATTACATAGCCTGCTTCCTGCTCAAATTGCAGCAGGTTTGAGATGGGCGTCATTCGCATATTCCGCACAACATCATCGGGTAGATCGCTCAAAAGAAACACGCTAAATTCTTCGCAACGCCGCATTAAGTTCCATGCAGTTTGACCGTTGACCTGATACCGTTCACTCAACCGGCTCGCCAATGCTTTGCTGTCTGGGCAATCGAACCAAGAAAGAAAGTCGTCCCTTCCAAGTCCGTCTGAACATTGCGCAATTAGTATGATCCTGCCGCCTGGAACGCACGCTTTCGTAGCGGCTTCAAGAGCTTTGTGAGCTTGGATCATGTTCAAATCGAATGGCGAACCACCACAGCTTGCGATAACCAGATCGCGCCGATGGTCGATCTCGACCGTTGCGCGACGCCTAAATTCGTCACAAGCCTCTCGATGTGAAGTTTTCCAATCGCCGCAATAGATGTCCGTAATGTCACCGCTCGAATCGACGAAAGTACTTATAACGAGATCGGGCGGACGAAATTCGGCGGCTTCAACGAATGCTTCGTTAACGGCATTCCCATCCAAGAGTGCTGGACCAACCCCTTCGCGTCGGCTAAGCCTTTCAGTGTCGAACGCAAGCTTGTGAGTTTCTCGGATCGTGGTTGAGGATGCAAGTCCTGGGCAGATCAGCTTTCGCCCACCCGTAAAGCCGGCAAAATAGTGGAACGAAATCCCGCCGATAGCAATCACGCGATCGTGCTCAACCAACGCACGGTTGAGTTCGACCGAAATTCCGCAGCTGCTTCTACCGACACGAACATTTCGCGCCAGATCGCGAGCATCATGGTCGATCAGATTTATACGCTGAGCGATGAATGGAGTGAGAATTTCCTCGCGTTCGTGAGCGGTTACTTTGCGGTGAATTCCTGTCGCGAAAATGATTCGCATCTTGTCCGGCGTCATGCCGTTCTGAATAAGCCTGCGAACAAGCAGATTCACTATCTGGCCCGTACCGATCCTTCGTGTTGCGTCCGGAACAACGATCAAGACCGTTTCGCTCGGCGAGAACAGGTCGTCAAGCCTTGCGTCGTCGAATTTGGAGTTGATCTCAGCGTCGGAAAGTGGCTCGGGCGAATGATCGCCGCCGAGTATTTGCCACTTGATCCCATCGTAAAAAAAGGGGACGCGTCGTTTACCGTAGCCAAGAAGAATCTCTGGCATAACTTGTTCAGAGACGGCGAAGCAAGGTTCCGCTACGCAATGAAACGATGAAAACAGCCCGATTGCCGCGACCGTCGCCGACCTCAACAGCGATCTCGGTCGATGGTGAGGATACTTGTAACTTGAATGTGCCGTCCGCCGCCGCAAATGTGTCACGGCCCGTAGCCCTGATCACACGTCCTGGCTGTGTTCGGCCAGAGACAACGTAAACGGTTCCGCCGAGAGATTCGACTTTCCATTCCGAAGCATCGATATCTGTCGAGGCGACGCCACGGACGACAATAAATTTCCATGCATCACTCCAATTCGTAACCTGTCCTGAGCGACCTGTCGCCTTCAGCCGCCAATAGTAGGTTCCGGGCGCAAGACCGGTAAGTCGAAAGTCGCGCGACGCGAGTCCGTTACGATCGACCAATATGGAATCCGACAAGAAGCCTGGAGCCTTTGAAAGCTGCAGGTAAAAGCTTGCGGCCGGATTTTCTTCGGGATCCTGCCACCTAAACGCAACCGATACGCCGCCGCCGCCGTCTACGAGCTGCTCCGAATTGGCCGGCGATACCGGCCGCGGCGGCAGCATTAACTTTTCACGTGCCGTGAGCCGACCGCCATTAACGGTTGCATACGTATTCTCGGTCAACGACGTTGTCTCACCCGCGATTGTAGTCTCAATGCCTCCGCGACTAACGCGTATTTCGCCGCCGGTCGTACCATCGGCGTTAAAGCTTGCGTCCGTCTTTGGCCCGAGCTGATTCTCACTATCGCCGAGTTCTACGATATTCTTGACATCTGCGCCTTGTTCATCAGTGCGTACATTCAACTGGCCTCCATCGACGCGAACACGCACATTCTTTCCGCCAAACAGAGAGGTCGTATCGCGAACCACCACGGTGCTATTGGGACGAACAGAATAGACCGAGCCATCGATCATCTGTATCACAGCTCGTCCATCGGCCTGCGTTTGAACGGTGTCACCTGCGGCAACATAGGTCTCTCGGGTTACGAGGATCGTCTCGCGAGTAGCTGCTCGAGTGATCCGCACCTCGCCCTCGAATGAGACAATCTTTGCTGCATCTTTCGGTATTTCACCATCGACGGCGGCTTGAAACCAGTTGTTTTTCGAACCGTACCAGATGCCGCCCCCGATAAGGCCTGCAAACAAAGCTACAGCGACAATGCCGTAGATCGTACTATTACGGACGTTCCACCAGTCGACATAGAATTTCTTGTACTGTTGTTCGTCCATCTAGCTCAGCTCTGCGCTTCATCTTCCGTCAGAGCCTCGGTCTCTTCGGCCGCCGGAAACAGTAAAGATATGATGATCGACAAAATTATAGAACCCGCAACAACAGAAAGCGAGATATTGATCACGGCCTCTTTGAACTCATTTGCCAAAAAACGTCTTAAGAGATCTGCGACGACAGACGTGCTTGCTTCGCCAAACAACAAAAGAAGCCCTTGTGCAACTAGCGGAAGCAGCATTTTAACGCCGATGAATGTAAGCACAAACGCGAGTCCGTATTTGAGGTAATGAAATCGGTTCGCGAGATCCGCAAGCAAAAAGAAGAATGTTCTAAGTCCCAAGATCGCGAAGATGTTCGAAGTATAGACAATAAATCGGTCAGTCGTGATCCCAAAGATCGCCGGTATCGAATCCACGGCGAAGACGAGATCAGTGAACTCAACCACGATCAAAACGAGCAGCAGTAAGGTGCCCGTACGTACACCGTCGACAACTGTGAAGAATTTGTCGCCGTCGTAGTGTTTACTGATGCGAATGTATTTTGTGACGAGCTTGACCACCGCACTCTCGTGTGGCTCGAAATTGTCTTCGGAATTGCCGAACATCTTGATGCCCGTGTAGACGAGGAATGCTCCGAAAAGGTATATGATCCAATGAAATCTTTCGACCAACTCAGCTCCAGCGAAGATCATTATCATTCGCATCACGAGAGCTCCCATGATGCCCCAAAACAGGACGCGGTGCTGGTATTTTTTGGGTACCTTAAAGAAGGAAAAGATAAGTAGAAATACGAAAAGATTATCGACTGACAATGAAAGCTCGATCAGATAACCTGTGAGAAAGAGCTTTGCCTGAGACATCGCGATGTTCCAGTCGCCCGTATGATTTCCAACCTGGAAATATATAAAGACGTTAAATGCTAGTGCAAGTGAGATCCAGACCACACTCCAGAGGATCGTCTCTTTACGTGTCGGAACGTGAGATTTTCGATTAACGATACCAATATCAACAAACAGTGCTGTCAACACGGTTGCGAAGAAAAATATCCAGACCCAATACGGGTGATCTATCGCATTCATATAAGTAAAGAAAAACTAAATCAATTTGGACAGGCAACCCGCGATCGCTGAAAGGCCGGAGACATCGACGTCTGAAAAATCGTCGAGACGATCGCTATCTACGTCCAAAACACCGGCCACATCTCCCGCCGCGTCGAATAGCGGAACGACAACCTCCGAGCGAGACGCCGATGCACAAGCAATGTGTCCCGGAAACTCGTCCACATTAGGCACAACGATAGGGCTCTCGGTGGAAAACGCCTGCCCGCAAACACCCTTACCAAATGCTATCCGAGTGCAGGCAAGCGGCCCCTGAAATGGCCCCAAAACTAATTCGCCATCTTTCGCGAGATAAAAGCCAACCCAGAAGAAGCCGAACACTTCTTTCAAAACGGCAACGACATTAGCCAAATTCGCTACCAGATCAGTTTCGGCAGCGACCAATGCCTCGATCTGAGGCAATATCTCGGCATAACGCACACGTCTGTCAGCTGTTGCAGTAAAAGCGACCGAATCGGCCATAACCTATAGAGTGTAGCCTTGCGAGGCTGACAATCGCAAATGATTCGCCCATAGAGATAGTCTATAATCTGCCGTATGGACGGCGTCACCAAGTTATTTGCTGTAGCGGCTGGCGGAGCTTTTGGAGCGATCGCCCGTTATTTGATAAATCTGTCGCCCGTTGCTCGCGTTTTCGATTCATTTCCTCTTTCCACGTTTCTGATCAATATCTCAGGGTCGCTGGCGATCGGATTCGTAATGGCGGTCACTGTCGAACGGTTCGAACTTAGCGAAACCGTTAAGCTCGCACTGATCGTCGGCTTTCTCGGAGCATTCACTACGTTTTCGACGTATGAATTTGAGATATTCTCACTGATGCGAGAGCGGCAGTTCGTTACCGCATTTGTCTACGCGGTCTTTAGTTTAGTCACAGGTCTGGTCGCGGTGGCGGCGGGATTTGAGTTAGGAAGGCGAATTTAGTCTCTGTCGAGCGGCCCGCACGGCCTCGGCAGCTTGTTCCGCCGTTTCCGAAGTCGCCGCTAAGTGTCCCATCTTCCGTCCCGCACGCGGTTCTGATTTGCCATAAAGGTGCAGTTTAACCCGCGGGTCTGCTAGCGCCGCCGTCCAATCTGGCTCGCCACCAGCCCAAACATCGCCAAGCAAATTCGCCATAGCCGCAGGCCCGTAAAACTCGGTCGAACCCAAGGGCAGACCGCAAACAGCCCGTAATTGCTGCTCAAACTGCGACGTAACGCACGGCCCGAACGTCAGGTGTCCCGAATTATGCGGCCGCGGAGCGATCTCATTGACGATCAAACTCTCGTCTCGCGTCAAGAAGAACTCGACACACATCGTACCAACGTAGCCAAACCTTTCGGCTATCTCGCGAGTCATCGCGACGGCATCATCGACGACTTTCGTCGAAATATTTGCAGGCGCTAACGACACATCGAGAATGTGGTTCGCGTGCTCATTCTCGATCACGCCGTAATGGACGAATTCGCCAGTTTGGGATCTCGCACAAACAACCGAGACCTCTTTCTCAAAATCTACGAACGCCTCGAGGACGCACTCCTGCCCGACAAGTTTGTCGAAAGCTAACTCAACATCATCAAGCGACGTTATCTTCGATTGGCCTTTGCCGTCGTAGCCAAAACCCGCAGTTTTCAATACACATGGAACGCCGAGTTCGCTAACAGCAACCCGCAATTCGTCGAGGTTTGTAATGGTTCTAAAAGGAGTTACAGGAATACCGTTGCCGGCCAAAAACTCTTTCTCACGCCATCGATTCTGTGTTGTGTGCAGTATCTCGCCTCGCGGATGAACGTCAACGAATTCGGCCGCTGCTGCGACTGTCGCCGACGGCACGTTCTCAAATTCGAACGTTACTACATCGACGCTCTGCGCAAACGAACGAACTTCGTACAGATCATCATAGTTCGCCGTCGTCTCGATATCCGCAACTTGTCCCGTAGGTGTGTCGCTGTCCGGCGAAAACGTGTGAACGCGATAGCCTAATTTACGCGCCTCGATAGCGAACATCCGGCCAAGCTGTCCGCTGCCGAATACGCCGATAGTCGAATTTGGGGAAATTATTTTTGCCACCGATCGTCAACCAATTTGGTGTCGAATCGATAGATTAACGCAGGTCAATACGATTTTGCACAGGCTAACTTCATTTCTGTGAATTCGCCATGAATTTTTCAGTCTCGGCAGTTCGTTTTGCAGAATCTGCAAGCCCGCCGCTGTTCTTGATCGCGGTCGTATAAGCCTGCTTTTTCTGGCCTTCGTGTTCTTCTCTGGCTGTGAGAGTTGGCTGTGGCTTTGGCCCGGATCGCTGTGCTGGAGGCGGCGTAGCGGGCTGGCTCGTATAATAATAAACGCCGAACGCAACGACAGCCGCGATCACGATCTTGCCGATCGGAATGTTTAGTTCAGTTCGCGGTGATGATCTCGTCGAAGCTTCCGTTGCGCCGTACATTCCGTTTCCGCAACGGCGGCAGACGTCATCATCGATCGAATTAACAAGCCCGCATTGTGCGCATTTTGCTCGTGACATAGTGTCGAAGCGTGAGAGCTCCTCAACACTATTTTACCTTTTACCAAAGATGTAATACAACAAGTTTTAACGCCGTCTACGCGCCAAGCGTTCGCGAACTGCTGGGCTTTCTAGCTCGCGAATAGCATCCGCCGCGATCCAGCGACCGGCTTTTGTGCCTGTAGCTTTGATCTTTTCCGCCGCCGCAATGGCTTTCTCATTCAGCTCGAAATTCCGCTTTCCGATCTGCCGCAATGCCCAGTTGACCGCCTTCTTAACAAAATTTCGATCGTCGTTCGAGTGTTTTTCGATAGTAGGAAAAAACGCCGCGAGATCTTCGTTCTCGGCCTTCTTATCGTGAACGGCCAGGTACGCCATCATCGAGAATCCTGCTCGCTTTTCGAATTCAGGCACTCGCTCAGCCCATTCGAACGCTTTGCTGTAAGCGAACGGCGTTCTACAGAAGAGATAGCTACACGTACCATCGACCGTCGCCCAATTATCAAAATCGGCGCACCAACTGTCCATTTGTTCGGGCGTCACCTGCTTCGGGTCGTCGATCATGAACGCGATCGCACGAACGTCGTAGATGCCGCTGTTCCAGAGTTCAGCGGCGAGGGCATGTCGATCATCGACAAGCTTTTTTAGTTCGCGAGCGAACTGCTTGAGCTGAGGCGTAGGAATACCAAACCACTTCGGCGTCTTGATCGCGTACCGCTCGAGATCGGCGATCTTTTCTGGATCGCTAAGCTCTTTGAGTTCGGCGATGATTTCGTCCGCGGTCATTTTAGCTTTGTTTTGAGCACGGTTTTGGTTTGTTTCGAACGAAACGCGGCGAGTTTCTTTCGCAATTCAGGCCGAGAGTTGGCAAGTATCGAAACCGCCAGCAAACCGGCATTCGTCGCACCTGCATGTCCGATAGCAAGAGTTCCGACCGGAACGCCCGCAGGCATCTGCGCGATCGAAAGCAGCGAGTCGAGCCCCTTAAGTGCCTTGCTCTCAACAGGTACGCCAAGCACCGGCACCACAGTCTGCGAAGCACACATTCCCGGCAAATGAGCAGCACCACCGGCTCCGGCAATAATTACCTCGACCCCGCGTTCCTCGGCAGTCTTTGCAAATTCGAACAAGAGATCCGGCGTCCGATGCGCAGAAACTATCTTAGTCTCATGCGGCACACCAAACTCCGTCAGCACCACTGAAGCGTGCTCCATCGTCGGCCAATCCGACTTGCTGCCCATAATGATCGCGACCAGAGGTTTCTTTGTGCTTGCCATAGCCTTGGAAAATAAAGACTTTAGCATACAAACACGCCTCAATGCTCGGCCGATCGTGGATCAGCCGAGCTTCGATCGAACCATGGCTCGCGACTTACTTGCTGCCGTAGAGCGGCTTAAAGCCCTTCGACTGCATATTCGGCATTGCATCCAGTTCTGCAGGCGACTTCTCTTGCCGGCTCAACTCTTTCTCGCCGGCACTGCCGACCGAGTATGTCCACGTCTTTCCGTCCATTCCGAGATAGGCATCGACTGCCTTGATCTGGTTGCGTTCGACGAGGAATTTGTGGTCCCAACGGCGTGTGATCTTAAACTCGACCTGCCACGACATTTGCTTGTCTGAGCGTTTTTGAAAGCTGCCAGGCACGATCTTGATCGGATGCACCCAAAAAACGCCGGTCAGATCGCCAAAGAAATCGCTCGGCCTGATTGTCATGCCTTCAAGCGTCATTCGCTCGATCTCGGCGGTGTTCTCGACGGCACCGATCATCTTGATCGAATTGTCGTACGCAAAGAATCGGCTCCATTGCCACGCATCACTCGCTGAACCGCGCTGATAGATCGCCAAGCCCTCGAAGCTCTTCTGCTGGCCCGACTTTTTGTCGCGGACCTGCATTTTGATCGCTCGTTTCGCAAGATTGCTAAACGTATAGCCGCTCTCGCGTTCGAGCTTCCAACCGCTCGTAAATTCGGCCGTTTCGACCGTCGATGAAGGCATCGCAGCCTTTGTATCCGCCATCGTCTTGGCATCACTGGGCAACGACTGTGCATCGGCACCGATAGCCGCCAAAACCACTAGTAAACTAAACGAAATTGCGCTTATTATTTTCTTCATACATTTACAGTGAGAAAAGCGGCAATTTCATTTCAAAAAAATACTAAGACTTCGAAACTCGCATCGATCTTGTGGTTCTCGATGATCGACTATGGCGTTTGCAAACCGCTACACGCAAACCGCAACGAATTGTGTATCATTGAATAAGATGAGTGCTTACGAAGGAATGACAGAGTCTCAGCAGTTTGCTTCCCGTGTGATCGCCGATCACGCGCGTTCGACGGCGTTTGCCATTGCGGACGGCATCTTGCCCGGCAACGAAGGCCGCAATTATGTGCTTCGCAAGATAATGCGACGTGCTATCTACCACGGCCGCGAACACCTCGGCCTGACCGACCCGTTCTTTTACAAAGTATGCGACGTTGTGGTCGACAAATTTAAGGGTGCTTTTCCAGAGCTTGAAACCCAACGAGATTTCATTGGCAAGATGGTACGGCTCGAAGAAGACCGTTTTGGCAGCACAGTAACTGTCGGTCTTGGCAAGCTTGGCGAGTTGGGAATTTCCGCTTCGACGCCGAAGGATGATGATCTGTTTCGCTCTATCGCAACGCTCTATGACACGTTCGGAACGCCGCGAGATCTGATTCGGGTTTTTCTAGAAGAGAAGGGCCTTGAATTCGAAGAAGACGATTTCAACGCTCGATTCGATTCGGCTTTGCAGGCTCTGCAGCAGCAATCTGACATCGGCAAAACGACGCGAAAGAGCGAGATCTCACCGGTTTACGCCGAACTGCTCGAAAAGGTCGGAGCTAACGTCTTTCACGGTTACGAATCGACGGAAGTCGAAGGAGCTACGGTGGTGGCGTTGCTCGATGGTGACACTCAGGTCGATTCGATCGGTGAAGGTAAACAGGGCAGCGTCATTTTGAACGAGACGCCATTCTATGCTGAATCCGGCGGACAGGTTGGCGACTCAGGCCGCCTGCATACCGCTGCGGTGGCTGCTACCGTCTCCGACACTTATTCGCCTGTTGCGGGGCTTATTATTCATAAAGTCACGGTCGAGAAAGGCGAGATGAAAGTCGGCGACGTCGTAACGGCGGTCGTCGATGCAGCTAAACGCGATGCTACGCGGCGTAATCATACGGCGACCCATCTGGTTCATGCAGCTTTGAAAGAGGTTTTGGGGACGCACGTCAAACAAGCGGGTTCGGTCGTCGCACCTAATTTTCTGCGATTCGATTTTGCACATTATCAGCCGATGACCGAGGCCGAGAT
>JAEUQI010000064.1 GCA_016789145.1 Blastocatellia bacterium
AACGCGGCCGTCGGGATCGACGACCTGGACAGCGTATGATGGATAGTCGTTCGAATCGATCTTTAGGTTCAATAGAGCTCGGTCTGCGTCTTTGCCAATGGTCAATTGCGGCATCTTACCACCGTCGCGCAACGAGCCCGCGACCAAGGCGATCATAGGCATCGGGCGTCGCTCACCCTTTGGCGTCGGAGTCGGAACCGGAAGCTGCTCTATCTGCTTATCCGCATCGACAGGAACTTCCGCGATCTCGGGCGTAGGAAGCGAAACATCGCTGACCGGCGGTGTCGAAACAGGTGAAGGCGTAGATGTCGGCTGTGTGGCGACTTCTTCAGTCTTGCGATTAGCAAACCAAATGCCGCCAACGAGAATGGCTAACACGGCAAATCCGGCACCGACAGCGAACCGCTGCGGACTAAGGAATGCAAAAAGGCGGCTCATTAGCGAAGGTGATCCCGAGACCGCTGTAACGGCCGAGAACTTGCTTCGTTCAATAAGCGATCGCGTCAACGCCAGTTTTCGTCGCCCTGATTCGCGAGACAGGTATTCGGTTTCAAATGCCCGTCTGTCATCAGACGGCAGAGTATTCATCGCGTATTGTTCGATCAGCTCATCCTCGGCGGCTCGAACCGTATCGAACACCGTTTCATCGTGGATGAATTCCGATTCGAATTTCGAGCGCTCCTGATCGCTTAGCCGGCCGAGCAGCATCTCGCGGGTTTTTGTCAGTATCTCTTTCTCGTTCAAACTCAAATATTCCCTTCCCGATACAAGTGACTAAACTATCGAAAACATTTCACTTAACCTTCGCATTTGCCGGTTCGTTTGCAGCAATCTCGTACGCAGACCTCGAGTTTTGACTTCATTCGGCACACCTTGATCCGCAGTGTGTTGAGCGTACACGCCATTGCATCAGCCATGCGTTTTCTCGAAGCGATCATCGTGCGTTCGTCGGTGTTGTAGTATTCGATCATTAGTTGACGATCATTTGGCGAGAACTCGTTGAGGCAATCGTCAAGACACTCAAGATCGCCGTCCTCGCTCTTTTCCGCGACGACCATTTCGGGCTCCGGAATGGCCTCATTCTCATCGTCGAACGAATCGCTGCGATGATCAGGCGACCTTAAGTGTTCGCGATAGACGAACTGAGCGATCGTTGCTGTGTAAGCATTAGCATTCTCGATCTCTTCGCCGGTCGAGACCTTCTTTTGGAGACGATCGAAACAAATATCCGTTAGATCTTCGGCGTTCACACAACCTCGCCATTCGAAAAATGCGATGAGGCGCACGCGCAGAGACTCGTACTTGACGGCGGCAACCTCGCGGTCGGCGTCAAACAAACGAAGCATCGCGTCGAATGTGTTCTGTATCGAACTATCGTCCATCTACATTTCTCGTGATTCAGATAGTGTAGATAAAACGGTGTTAAGTGAAAAGTAGTTCGGGCTATTTCCAGTCGCCCTGGAGCGTGAATCCTGCCCAATAAAACGGAGCATTGAATCGAGGAATCGCCTTCATCTCGGTTTGCGCTCTTTTGAGTGCGGCGACCGATGGCAGTTTGTCTTTTATCATCGCTCGATAGAATCGCTTCATAAACTCGGCAGTCGCTGCGTCATCGACCTTCCACAAACTTGCCAAAACCTGCCGCGAGCCGGCGTACATAAATCCGCGAGTCAAACCGATCAGCCCTTCGCCGCGAACGTCCTTGCCGAGAGCTGTTTGACAGGCGCTGAGCACCACGAGATCAGCGTCGAGCTTGAGATCGTAGATGTCATCAAGCCGCATAAAGCCCGCCTTCGGCTTGCCGTTGATGTCAAAGAGAGAGAATACAAGTCCGGAAAGTTGCGGATCTTTCGTGTTCAGCAAACCATGCGTCGCGAAGTGAACATATCGGTATTTGGTGAGATCCGAATTGATGGCCGCGTCTAGTGAAGCATCAAAATCGAGCTTCACCGTCGATCGAGTATTCGTCAATAACGCTTGAATATCACGAGCCTCTTGCCGCGATGAAAGCAATCGAGGCAACGTCTGGCCGGGTACTACGTCACGAAGAACTCTCGTTAAGGCCACCGGTTTGTCCGAAGTGTTCGGTTTTGTTCGCAGCCGCGAATCTGCGGATTCGAAGACAGGGTCGGCGAATACGATAGCATTGCTGTCGACCGCGGTCCGTGGTTTTGCATTTTCGCGAAGCTCAGCCAATACACCTGCCGACGGCAAACTCACTATCTCGTTGGAAGCCGCTCGCGGCATAGCCGAAAACGGCAAAAACTGCAGTACGCCATCGGCAATTATTGCGAGACGATCCTTTCCGATCGATGCGGAAACAGGTCCGAGCAGCATATTGTCGAGCGTAGTTTGATACTGAGCTGCGGTTGATTGAACAGCCTTGTTCGGCGACGAAACCGCAGCGTAATATGCTCGTGCAACCTGTTCGATCTTGTCGCGGGACGGCAGGACATTAACCGTAACTTTGTCTCTCGTGACTGTCCAAACAAACGAACTTTCATCGCCAAGCTTATATTCGAGCAGAACGGTACTATCGTCCAGCAACTCACGGATCTCGCTCGTCGAACGCACAGAACCAAGCGTAATGTCCGCATATCGCGGGTTCTCTCGCCGTATCTTGACCTGTAATGCCTCGACGTCTTGCGTCAGTTTGTTTATCTCGCCAGTGAGCTTCGCAAGCTGTTCGGGCGTGTGTTTTCCGGCAAGCAGTGTCGTCTTGTCGCGATACTTTCCGTTGAGTGTTTCTTGCAGCTCGTCGAGAGCCTTAGCGTCTGGGCCTTTTTCGAGATCTATGCGGGCTTCTTGCAATATCTCCACAAGCGTTCTCGCTCGAGCACGTTCGCTCACTTGAAATGAAAGATCGATATCGGCCTGATTTTTTGACGCAAGTCCTCGTTGAACCAAGAGCGATGCATACAGCTCGTAAAACTGAGGAACCGTCGAGAAATATCCTGTTCTAAGCTGCGGATTCACGATCTCGCCGCGTATCTGTTCGATAATGCCAAGTCCGAGCTCGATCCGTTCGATCGCTTTGTCGATATTGTTGGTCTTCGCATCGACGGTCGCGAGCCAGAATAGAGTGTCTGCCTGAACGCGACGGTCGCCTAATTGGCCGCTCAGTTCATTTGCACGGATCAGGTGCGAGACTGCTGTCTGATAGTCGCCGATCTTGACGAGTAGTTTGCCAAGGTTCCGCTCGGTAACAGCCTCGCCCTGTTTGTCGGCAATCCTCTTTCTCAGGGCGACAGCGAGCTCAAAGAACTCCTTTGCTTTTGTAAAATCACCGGATTCAAGATAGACCTGACCGAGATTGTTGAGAGCAAAGCCTTCACCGCGTTCATCTTTTACTTCGCGACGAACGTCGAGAGCCTGTTTGTAATACTCCTCAGACCGACTGATATTTCCGAGCATCAAATGTGCCGTGCCAAGATTGTTGTAAACGACACCCTGTCCCCGTCGATTACCCGCGGCCGTTTGCAGCTCCATCGCCTCCGACAGATACGAGACGGCGGTTTCGTATTCAGCAAGCCCAAGATAAGCGACCGCTAGATTGTTGATCGACGAACCTTCGTACTGCTTATTGCCGACGGCACGAGTTAGATCGAGACCGCGTGTATAAAAGTCGAGAGCCTTCTGCACCTCGCCAAGCTGTTCGTATAGCAGCCCGATCGTGATCAGAGCTACGACTTCCCAGACCTTGTCCTGTTTCTGACGTGAAAGTTCGATGACCTCGACAAACTTAGCGATCGCGGCTCGACGGCCTTCGCGTGTTCCGTTCTGACGAAACACAGTCGCCTCGTCTGCGACTTTTGTTATGCGTTTTGCGGCGGCGTTTATTTGGTGGTCGGTTTCATTCGTCGGTCGGATCTCTGTTAGTTTGATCGAGAACGTGCCAGCCGCGGCTCGCGGATCCGAAGGCATTACGTAGATCTTGTAAACACCTGCGGTATCTGCAGTTACGAGAATTAGATCATTGCCGATCACACCGCTCGGCGACTCTGTTTCGATAAATCGCTCGCCCGTTGGTTTGTACGCGGCAAGCGCAATGTCAACACCTTTTTGCTCGACCTCAACGCGAGCAGTGTGCCAAGCCGGAATATCAACTGCGTAACTCCGAGTCTCGCCGCCCTTGATCTGCGCCTCGACCGGCAAGCCCAAAGAGAGCGGCGTAACGGTAGCTTGCGAGTACGAAACAACGGACGTTGAGGCCAAAAGCCATAACGCAATAAGAGATGTGCGGACGATGCTCATATGTCAGACGATGCCGAAAGAATACACTAAACGCCGCCGTTTAGTCGATGGAAAATTGTATTGATTGAACACTCAACGCCTGTTAAACTATGTTTATACTCTCGATCTCACTTCCGAGGTTCTAGATCATGAAAAAGCTTATCTGTTTCGCATTGTTGATGCTTCTCGTCGTGAGTTCATCGTTTGCCCAAAAGAAAGACACCCCTGAAATGTCAGTCGCAGGCGTAACACTCGGCGATCGGGAATCGGCGAAGAAGTTTCTCGATGGCTATCAGCCTCGGACAGACGAAGGAACGTGTAGTTACTATTTCTACAGTTCACGCGGGATCTCGGTTATGAAATTGACCGCAGCATCTTGCGAAGACAAGTATATGATCACGGCGATCGAGGTTTTCGGCGTTGATGATACATACACCAAACGCCACTTTGTCGCCGACAAACTCGGCCATTTTGTGACCGAAAGCGGCCTGTTCATCGGATTTCGCCAGACCGGTAGCGGCCTCGCACTGGCGTTGATCGTCGGTGTTCCTAACATCGCTCGAAACAACATGATCGGCCCCAAAGACGTTGTGAAGATAAAAGGCGAGCCGGCGGAACGCACAAAGGACGGCAAGGTCGAGACGATCAAATACAAGATCGACGGTGTTTCGGTTGATGGTAGACCGTACGAATACGCTTCGAGGTTTGAGTTTTACGGCAAAGAAATGACGCGGTTCGAACTGCGTATCGATCCAGCAAAGCACGCCGATACTGCAAAGGTAAAGCCGTAGTCAATTGCGTTTTGGCTTTCGCAGCGTGACCAGAATAGCGTCGCCAACTTTGCGCTCGCCTGTCGGGTCTGAGGGCTTGTTGACGACCTTGCCATCCAAGAACATCGTCGTCGAACCGCCGCCGTCGAGGTTCATGGCGTCCGTCGCACCAAACTCAAGCAACAGCTTCGCCAGGTCGTAAAGGTCAATTCCCGCACTATCCTCCGAACGCCCATCGACCGTGATCATCAAAAACTTGCCGTCCTTCAACTTAGCAACCGCCGTCCGCGGATGCCGCGTCTCAACAAAAGACTTCGAAGCCTTTTCCTGCTCCCAAGTGATGTCAATCTTGCTGTTTTTGATGAGCTGCGGAACGCCGGCAATCAAGTCTTCTGGGTTATGCTTTACAAATTCCTCATCATCCACCAGGAAAAATGGACCTCCAGTAAGCTTTTTACTTTTCTTAAGCGTAGCTAAAATCTCAATTCCCACTGGCGATTCCGGTTCTAAGGAGATTACGAAGCCGTCCTTCGGAATTATCGTATTGCCGCCAACTGCACCTATTTCGATAGATGATCGGTTTCTGTCGCGAGAAGCTGGCCTGACAATTACGTTTTGTCTCTTTTCGTTCTTCGGCGTCATACTTCCGAATTCGGTTGTGTAGACCATCAATGCTCCTGGAATCGGTTCGGCGTTGACGAACAAACGGTTCGTGATGTGTAGCGAGTCATCGCTCAAACCAAAGAACAGAGCTACATGACCGATCTTGACTTCTGTACTCCTATCCCGATTCGATATGCCAAGTGCTACTCTTCGATTTATCGAGTTACTAAACAGCCGTCGATCGATCATTAGCGCCTCGGCCGACTCACCACCATATTCACTCTTGTCGATACGAAAGAATCCTGCATTAATCGCTGCAAATGCTCCTTGTCGTAAAGCAATTGAGGACGTCGTTTCCAATCCGACCGCCATGTCCGCCGCATGGTGAACATCGAGGCGGACTTTTTTGAGGTCGAGGCGGAGCAGGTTCATCTTGACCTGTTTGCCGCTGATCTCACGCGTCAACTCGGCATACTCGACGCCATCGTGGACAGACTTGAAATCTTGGGAGAAAGCTTTAACGCAGAGCACGCTGAGAACGCAGAGTGATAAAACCAAAACCCGAAATTGAGCGAAACGGTATCTTGTGGAGCTCGTAGACATAATTCTTAAAACCTCAGCGACCGTAGCGGTCTCTGCGTTAACTTCTCTTATATAATACTTCAATGCGGATCAACGAAAGAGTCATCGCCCTGAACGACAAGCCTGTGAATCAAAATGGGCGATATGTGCTGTATTGGATGCAGATGTTCAAGCGCGTCGATGCGAACCACTCGTTGATCTGGGCGATACGAAAGGCGAACGAACTCGATCTGCCGCTCGTCGTTTACGAGGGCCTAAAATACTACTATCCGTGGGCATCGGACCGCATACATACATTCGTTCTAGAAGGCGTCGAGGAAAAACGGATCGCGTTTGAGAAGCTCGGCATTCGCTACATCTTCTATTTGCAGAAAGATGCGAATTCGCCTAAGAACACTGTTGCAACACTCGCAAAAGACGCCGCGATGATCGTGACCGACGACTTTCCGTGTTTCATCATTCCCGAACACAATCGCCGCATTGCCGAGCGAGCCGAGATCGCCGTACACGCTGTCGATTCGAACGGCGTCATTCCGATGTCTAAGTTCGATAAGGAACAGTACGCGGCATACACGATACGGCCGAAGATAAACAAACTGCTCGATCAGTATTTGGTTCCTCTCGCAAACGAAACCGTCGAACACACAAGCCTCGACATCGAAGTTGATTGTCCGGAAACCATCGTCACGGCTGAGAATATTGCCCAGCTTGTTTCCGAATGCGACATTGACCACACGGTTCCACCATCGCCGATCTATCACGGCGGAACTGCGAATGGCCGTGCTCGATTGCAGAAATTCGTCTCGTACATACTTTGTAATTACAATACGGATCGTAACAAGCCCGACCGTGATGGCTCATCTAGGCTCTCGGCATATCTGCATTTCGGCTTTTTATCGCCGCTTGAGATCGCGTTGGCAGTCAAGGAGGCAGACGCTCCGCAGGACTCGAAAGACGCGTATCTTGAGGAACTCATCGTCCGCCGCGAACTGTCGTATAACATGACGTGGTTCAACCCGAACTACGAGTCGCTGGACGCTTTGCCTTCGTGGGTTCACAAGACAATGCGTGAACACGCCGATGACGAACGTCAGGTTCTATATACGCTTGGGCAACTCGAGGCCGCCGAAACGCACGACGAATTGTGGAACGCCGCACAGCGTGAGATGGTCGCGACCGGCGAGATGCACAATTATATTCGTATGCTGTGGGGCAAGAACGTGATTGGCTGGTCGCCAAGCTATGAGGTCGCATTCGAGACGCTCGTACATCTAAACAATAAATATTGCCTAGACGGCCGCAACCCAAACAGCTACACCGGAATTCTCTGGTGCTTTGGCAAACACGATCGCCCGTGGTTCGACCGTCCGGTGTTTGGTGTCATGCGATACATGGCTAGCCATAGCACCGGCAAAAAATTTGACTCGCAAAAGTACATAGCGTGGAGTAAGAGTTTAAACGCGGAGAACGCAGGGGACGCAGAGTAAAGCGATTTATTCGAACTATTATCTCTGCGAACTCGGCGTTCGCTGCGTTAAAATTCCTTCCATTCCCCGTTCCAATCAAAAACCTCGATCGCCGCGAACCGCTTTTTATAGTCATAGAATGACGGAGCATCGTAGGCGTAACCATGATAATAGTAGCGTTTACCGAGGTTCTGTGAATGTTCGATGACCTTGAGCATCGTGAATATCCCTAGACTACGGCGATGTTCGATCGGTTCAAAACATCCGTAGATCGCAGAGGTGCTCGTATTTCCAACGTCAAAATAGCTGACTGCGATAAGCTTGTTGCCCTCGTCTCGCACTGCTATCTGCCAAGTTTCGCAAGGAATGCTCTGCGGCTCACGCGAGATGAAATCATAGATCGAATCAGGCACTCCGTGGTCGAACCTTTGCTTGTGACGGTCGAACAGCCTGTGCACCTCGTCGGTTACGATCGCCGGTTTAATTTCAGATACAAGATCGCTGTTCGTTCGGAGTACACGTCGCTGACTTTTGGAAAGCTCGAATCGCGAAAGATCGATCCGCAGTGGCGTGACGCGAACTATCTCGTCTTTGTCGACGTTTAGGTTATAGCGAAAGAACTGCGTGCCGAAATGCCGCCAGCCGTCGGCGAGCAATTGGTCGAGTTGCTCGGGCGTAACGGCTGCGGCGTCGAAAGTCTCGTTTATGATCTCAAGTCGGTCGAGTATCATTGCAACTATAATGACGGACGGTTCCCCTAAACGCTACAAGAAATCCGATCTGCCGACCAAGATATGCGTTGCCTGTGAACGGCCGTTCGCGTGGCGAAAGCGTTGGGAAAAGGTCTGGGACGAGGTCAAATATTGTTCAGAGCGTTGCCGCGGTAATCGTAGAAAACCGTCATAGTCCCGCATACCAGTCATAACCGCCGTTCTCAGGTTGATTCCAATAATCTTTCGGGCGAACGCTCGTAAACTCAATGTTTCCAATACGTTTGATCTGTTTGATGCCGTATTTTGTTGAGCTTGCCAGTCGCAAAGGTGCTCCGTGTTCGACCGTTAGCGGTTCGCCATTCATCTCATACGCAAGCAACGTTTGCGGATGCATGATCGCCGCAGTGTCCCAGCCGACGTAATACTGTTTGTCCGGCGTTGTAAGCGATACGTACTCAGGAATCGTTTCTTGTGTGAGTCCGCACGCCGCAGCGAGATCGGAAAAGCGGACGCCTGCCCAATTAACAATTGTTGACCAGCCTTCGATACATTTGAACTCGGTCGTCATTTCCGAGCGAGGCAACGCTCGTATTTCGTCGATCGTGAATTCGCGTATTCCGGAGCCGTTGATGCCCGCGACCGTAAGTTTCCATACCGAAACTTCCGCCTGGTTCATCATTCCGATATCGCCATTGAGGCGATTTGGCCGCGTGATACGCTCGGGCGGAAACTCGGCGGCCAGTCGTCGTGGGCTGTAGAAGAACTGACTTACCTTTTCGTTAAATGCGAAAGCTCGGTGATACAAGTTGTACTTTGTCTCGTCTGATATCCAACGCCAGCCAAATACGGTCGTCAGCGCAGCGATGCCGCCAACCAGAAAGCCGCGTCGTGAACGAGCGGACATCTGTTTTTTCGCTTGATCAGCTGACAGCGGCTCACTCAGATAGCGCGGTTCGTTGATCAGATTTGCGGTATTGTCGCTGCCGCCGGGCCAATTCTCTTTTGGAGCATCAACGAGCTCGCGTACCTTCTCGACCAAGATCTCTTTATCGTCGCTCATTGTGATACCTCCTTGTCATCTATCACGTCATAGCCGGTGATCATCGAACGAAAGTTGCTCCAGCCTGCGATGGCAACCTGAATAATGTGAACTACGAAGAACAACACAAACAATATAGTCAGCCAAAAATGCACCCAACGTGCCCATTGATAGCCGCCGAACATTGCGGTGAGAAATGCTAGTTGTGTCGGTTTGTAGATAGCAAAGCCCGAGATGACTGAACCTGCTCCCATTAGTATCACGCCTGAGTACGCAATTCGTTGAGCGTCATTATATTTGCCCTGCGGCGGCTTTTCTTTGACGATGTGTGCATCGTGCAGAGCTACCTTTGGGGCTCGTTTGAACGATGATGGCAGCGGAACGATCGACCGCCATTCTCCGGACGCAATCGTGTAAATGATGTAAGCAATGCCGTTTACGGCAAATAGCCACATGAAAAAGAAATGTAGCTGTAGCCCCTCGCCAAGACGAAACGGTACTCCTAGAAATTCGTAGAACCACTGCGGAAAGAAAGCAAAAAGCTCATAGCCAAAGATCCGAATTCCATAAACGGGATTTGCCCAATAGATCAACAGTCCGCTCCAGATCATCATCGCGAGCAGCGGAAAATTGACCCAATGCATCCAGCGAGTCGCGAGTGAATGTTTGCGTTCGAGGTGTAAAGTGACCGAAACCGTAGAGTGACTTTTCGTGTCATTACTCATGGACATAATTTCGCCCATCGTTGGCAATCGGTTTCTAGGAAGTGTGCAAGGCGGCGGCTACCAACTAACGCTACCTTCTTTCGAGGTGTCGATCTGAGCGAGCTCGACGCCTTCGTTGTAGAAAAATATCTTCATGTTGTCGAATAGGAATTCGTGGCTATCTGGGTTTGATACATCGATGCCAAAGTGGTTGATGAGCTGATTCTGCTTTTGTAGCCACTCTTTCCAGCAACCGGCACACATTTCAGCACCGATCTTTTGTCCTAATTCCGTCGGTATCGGCGCATAGCCCATCGGCTCCGTCTTTTGCCCGCAACGTCCACATTCGAATTTTTCACCAAATAAAGCCATATCTATATTATACACAGATGAACGCAGAACTATGATGCCGCCTTTATCGCCGCGAGAACATCGTCGTCCTTTGGCCGGAATAGGCTGATCGCCTCGACCTTGTGATAGGCAACCTTGCCCTGTTTGTCGATCACAACCACGCCGCGAGCAGAACGGCCCGGTATCCATGACTTAAAGCCATACATCTCAGAAACCTTGCGGTCAGTGTCTGCCAGCAACGGAAACGGCAAGCTGTGTTTCTTAGCAAAGCCCTTATGAGTCTCAGCAGAATCGGTCGAGATACCGACGACCACCGCACCAAGTTCCTGATACTCCGACCAATGATCCCGCACCGAACACATCTGCGCAGTACAAACCGGCGAATTATCCGCCGGATAAAAATTCATCACGACCGTATGTCCAATGTAATTACTTAGTGACCACGAATTTCCATCGCCGTCGGTAAGTGTGAAGTCAGGTGCTTTTTCGTTGATTTTCACTTCTTTAGCTCCTTAATTGCTGTTTTGGCGTTTAGCGATGTTACCACTTTCTTGCCCGTTCTTGATTCCAATTCGCGGCGTGCTACATTCGCCACATTACCGCCTTGTTTTGCGACCTCAACATTCTCTTGAAACGATACAGGAGCGACGGCTTGAGAAATATCGGTAGTCGAAGCCTCGGCAAGCATATTCAAGATAAGCTCAGTATTAGTCATGTTGTCGCGAAGATTTTCTTTCTTCAGTCCTTTCAGAGACTTATACTCTTTGGTGCTTTTACCAGACCAAGTATTGGTGATGATATCGGTTAGTGTCGCGAATTGTTGTCCCTCTTTCATTCCGCGTCGCTTCCATTCGTCGGTCAATTCCTTGCGAATCTCAATGCTCTTTAGCCGTTGATTTATCCAGTTTTCTGAATAGCCGAGATTCAGGTATTGCTCCATCGCTCGGTCGATACTAAGCTCCGGATCCTGCATCTCGTCAAGTCGCTCCTTGCCAAGCTGTGCGAGCCAAAGTTTGAATGGCTCGGCCTTCGGAGATGGAATGGATTGGATCAATCGAAAGACTTGCTCGATATCGGCTACATCGGTCATCCGCATCTTGCCGTCAGGGGCGAGCATTTTCAAACCGTTACAATTTGTAACGGTTTCATTTCCTTCCGCCGCCAGCCGCTTCTTCAAAACACGCCAATAAACTTGAGGATTTTTGCTGTCGGTCAGTACGGAAACTACATCGACTACCGCCAGGAGCCACTTTTCATCATCATTATCCCAATGAGTTCGAATCTTCTTAGATTCGAATAACTGGAGGTCTTCTTTCTTAGACATAATCACCTTGAGTAATACCAATTCTTTCCTTTGATTATGATCACTTGCTCCTCAAGAGCCGAGAGAAATTCATGTGCTGAGTTCGTTGCGACCTCGCCGTTTGAGCCCGACAGAAACGACCAACCGTGTGCACGACGGTGGGAACGCAATTCTTCTGCAAGAACTTCAATCCTTAGATCTTCACTCAAAATTTCTTCTATTCTAGTTAATGAAACTAGGAAATGCTCGTATAGAGACTTCTCACTATCGGGAGCAGCATTAAGTCCGGCAATCAGATCAAAACGGTACCTGTCAGCTAATTCTCTGGGAATATCAATCATCGCGTCTACTGAAAATCCCTAATGTCCCTAAACGGCTTCTCCGCGTCCGTGAAATCCGGTCGATAGTAGTGCGATGCGGACTCGTATTCCTGCATGAAGCCTTCTTCAATGCCGAGGTCGTCTAGCAGGCTGATGGCTTCGAACCATTCGCCTTCGCTGATGCGGCGAGACAACAGTATATATCGCTCGTCGGTGGCGGCTTTGTTTGTGGCGTAGTATTGGGCCATGAGTGAGATGGCTGTTTTTGGTGAAAGCTCGTCGCGGATCCAGCGGAGGTTTGCTTCGATATCGGCGATGCCGTTTGGCAGAACGAGCAGGCGTATCATTAGGCCTTGTTTTAGTAATCCATCGTCGCCAAACACAAGTTCGTCTCCCATCTGCCGGTGCATTTCCTTGATCGCGGCACGGGCGTGCTCCTTGTAATCGCGGACCTTGGAATACTGAAATCCGGCGTCAGAATCAGCATATTTTAGGTCAGGCAAGTAGATATCGACAATACCGTCCAGCAATTTGAGGACTTCGACCGAATCGTAGGCGTTCGTGTTGTAAACGATCGGCAGCGTCAGCCCCTGCTGAGCGGCAAGCAAAATGCCGCGAGCCATCTGCGGAGCAAAATGCGTCGGCGAGACGAATCCGATGTTGTGACAACCACGCTCTTGCAGCTCGAGCATCATCTCGGCGAGGCGTTCGTGTGTGACCTCGTTCTTCTTTTGCTCACGCCAGGTTTGTGAGATCTGATAATTCTGGCAGTAGACGCAGCGGAGATTGCAGTTGCCGAAAAAGATGTTCCCGGCACCGTTTGTGCCTGATAATACAGGCTCTTCGCCAAAATGTGCGGTGAATGATGAGACGATCGGCAGACGGCCGGAATAGCACGCAGCGATCTCGTCGTTGAGTCGATCATTGCCGCAATCTTTTGGGCAAACGGTGCATGAGCGCAGGAGTTCTTCGAGAGCGACGACGCGTTCTTCGAGTTTATTCTCCGCTAAGAGTGTCAGGTACCTTGCGTTCACTTAGTTTGGCGGTGCTCAGACCGTGGTTCCTGCCCTTTGGCCGATACTTGCTTGAGACCTCTTTCGGCGCGACGACACGCGCGAGTTCCCAGGTGAAATCCATCTCGGCGTTAACCGTCGCAGTCGCCATTCGTGTTTCGCGGATCATCAATATCGTTCCGTAAAACAGGAACATTATGCCGACGATACCGATCGGGATCGGCAGCCAACGATAGGCGGTCAGAAATGCGGCGAGGGCAATACAGACGCTCGTCAACACAAACATCCCGAGGCCGTAATAGAACCACGTCATCGCTCGCTGCAACAAACGCGAACGACTCGTAACCTTATCAAGCAGATCGACGATTACCTCAACGCGTTTGTCATAAAGCGGAATATCGTCTTTATCGTCGCGATATATCAGCTCGCTCAGACGTTCCTCGAGTTGGCGAACACGATCGACGACGCGCCCGAGCCGCGTCGACGTCGATAGCACCAGCGAACCTGTCGCCGATATCAACAACGCCGGCGTGACCATCGCCGTCAGGAACTCGATGGTCGAATTTAGGGCTTGAGCATTAACGATCTCGTTTGCCATACGGGCATCTTATCGCAATTGAGCGAACATAGGAAAGGTCTTTGGCTTTTGCTCAACTGAAAAATGACATATAATCGCGGGCACTCAAACTATGTTTGCTGCGGATCAAACGATCGGCCCTTACACGCTAGTTCGCCGAATTGGACGAGGCGGATTTGGCGAGGTGTGGCTAGCTGAACGTCGTTCGCAGCTCTTTACAAAACGCCTCGCTATCAAACTGCCACACGACGATCAAGTCGATATCGAAACGATCCAAAACGAGGCCGTGCTGTGGGAACAAGCAAGCGGGCATCCGAATGTTCTACCGATAATCGATGCCGATGTTTACGACGGCCAGGTCGTGATCGCAAGCGAGTTTGCCGAGGGTGGCTCGCTGGCCGATAGGCTCAAAGCCGAGGGAAAGATGTCCGTGTCGGCTGCCTGCAAAATGGCGATCGGCGTCTTAAACGGCCTCGAATTCCTTCACCAACGCAAGATCATCCATCGCGATGTAAAACCACAGAATATTCTTCTGCAAGGGTCGACACCGCGGCTCGCTGATTTTGGCATCTCGCGAGCTATACAGACGGCTGCAAA
Source organism: Blastocatellia bacterium (assembly GCA_016789145.1). Lineage (GTDB taxonomy): Bacteria > Acidobacteriota > Blastocatellia > Pyrinomonadales > Pyrinomonadaceae > OLB17. The sequence goes on from JAEUQI010000064.1 coordinate 14,272, forward strand.
CAGTGCGATCGTTGCCGGTACAGACGCATATATGTCGCCCGAATCGTTCGAGGGCAAACGGACGCCGCAGACAGATCTGTGGTCGGTCGGCGTGGTGTTATTCGAACTTGTCAGCGGCAGTCTACCCTTTCCGCAGGAACATCCATCTGAGCGTATGTATGCGATCCTCACGCGGCCACCGCTCGACCTCGAATCGATAATGCCGCCGATGCTGCGTTCCGTGATCGGCAAAGCTCTCGAAAAGGATACCGCGAAACGGTACGCGACCGCCGGCGAGTTTCGCGAGCATCTCGAATGGATATTGACCGATCTGAGCCAACCGAATAGGTCTGATGCTGAGAAGACGGCTGTGCTGGAGAATTTTGAGATCCCAACATTCGCGCCGCAAAGCGCTCCTCCAACACAATTGGTAGTGCCGATCGTTCCTGACCGAAAAGATAAACCGATCGAAGTTGGTTTTTTCGATTCTTATAGTGATGAGCCGGAAGATAACGAACCGCGCTCCGGGCCATCCATCGGGGTGATAGCTGCTATCATTCTCGGCGGAATACTAGCCGTATCGATCCTTTATTCGATACTTTCGGACGGCAGTGCCAGATCCGTTTCAAACACAACACCGACACCGAGTCAGACACCGCGTTCATCACCGACAGCCTCTGCATCAACTTCGCCTACACCGACGCCAACATCGACGCCGATTCCATGGGCAGACCGAATTGGGAAGTATACCGGAAACAACGGGACAGTCGAGATTCTGAAGTCTGATTCGCGAAGTATCACTTTTGAAATGCGGGTAGGCACCGGAAAAGGTGGTTCTGGCGAATTGGATGGAACTGCGATCTGGCAAGACCCAAATAATGCGGTACATACGAGTATTGCCGATCAGGATAATTACAACGATCCGTCGAGCCCTTGGTACCAGAAAAAGTGTACGGTTACGTTCAAGTTTGTCGGAACCACGCTAAAGACAACTGAGGTCAGCGGCTGTCTGTTTTATCACGGTGCCGGCGCAACTCTCTCGGGTACGTTCGCTAAGAAATAAATTACTTCGCAAAATCCTCACTGTCGTGGCGTCACGCCATTGGAAACGGAGGAGTTATGAAGAGCATTCTTGTTAGTTTGGTTCTGTTGGTTGCATTTCAGATCGCGAGTTTTGGACAGCAAGCTGCGTGGAACGTCGAGATCGCACAAAACACGACGGCGTCTAGCAATTTGACCGTCATCAACCAATGCCGATCGTCTCACCAATTCAAACTACAGCGGCAAAACCTGCCGTTTCTCACATTTGCACAAGAACAACTTCAAGTTGTCGGCGGCCAGACCGTTATCGTTCCCGCACGTTTCGACACGGTCGGGTTGGGACTCGGGCCGCATCAAGGGCAACTTGTTATAGCTTGTCTGACATGCAAGAACGAGGTTGGTTGTTCGCAGGACAAGGATGTACTAAATGTTGTTGTCAACGTAACATCGCCTCCGGCGCCGACGGTCAAACCTACGCCAAAGCCTTCGCCAACGAGCGGTGGCACCACTTTCAATGGCCCGCCGAGAATTACGGAGCAGCCGACATGGCAATTGAATGCTCGAAATACGGGTCTGCTGTTTGATGGTTTCGTCGCCAGCGGCTGTGTGAACCTCGCCGGGGATTGCGAGAAACTTAGACAGAAAGCGGCTGAACTTGAGGCCGCAGCCGTCGAAGCTCAGAAAAAAGCCGACGCAGCACAGAAGGCCGCCGATGATGCCGAGGCTGCAGCAAATAGAGCTGAGGCAGATGCGCAAAAAGCTGCCGACGCTGCAAAGCCTGTGAATTCCGGCGGTTCGATCACTTCGGACGGCGAAACGTTTGACGGAGCCGACAGTGCATGGCTCGAAGAAAAGAAGAAGAAACTGTTTGAAGATTGGCAGGCAGGTCGCATTACCGCTGAGCAGCATCAGGCAAAGCGTGCTGAGCTATCGGGCACCGATGCCCTACGAAAAGCACGCGAAGAGCGTTTAGCCAACGAAGCAAAATTAAAGAAAGAAGCCGAAAATGCCCGAGCCGCTGCTGATAAAGCTCGTCGTGACGCCGAAAAAGAAAGGACTGATGCCGCCACTGCTCAAAAGGCAGCAGATGATGCAAAGGCTGCCGCAGATAACGCACTCGAAGAATATAAAAAGTGTCTGAAGGCGATCGAGGATGAATGTGCGCGAATTGCCGCCGAAAAGAAAAAGAAGGACGACCAGGCACGGACCGCCGCTGCTGCACAGGGCGAAAAGGACAAGAAGAAACGTGACGAAGAAGCGCGTTCGGCGGCTCAACAGGCTGAGATAGATTATCTGCTGGATAATTTCAAACGCCTAGGCCTGATCACGCATTTGCCAAATGCAAAGGTTCCCGACGCCCTAGATCCTGCGTTCGATGCATTGCAGAAGATAACGGGCGAGTCTATCCGAAACTTCCTACAACAGGTCGCCGGCCAGATCGGCGGCGGGCCGATCGATCCGAATTACATCAATGCACTCGGCGAAGCATATAAGGCAATGAGCGCGTTGTTCAATATGCGGACGAAGGCCGGTCTCGAACGCGTTCATCGCTTGCTGACGACCAAGATCATCAATCCGAAGACTGGCAAGGTCTATACGGAAGATCAAGCTTGGAACAAGATAAAGCGAATGGAAGACCTAATGGACAAGATCAAAGCGAAACTGGCTCAAAACGGAAAATAAGCATCATCGCGAGGCGAGCACGCGCTCGACCTCGCGGCCCATGCGGCCCGTCAGGAAGTAGAACAACATCTTGTAATCAGAGATAAAAGACCAGAACGGATACTTAAAGGTTGCCGGTTTGTTTTTCTCGATAACAAAATGAGCAAACCATGCAAAGGCGTAGCCGCTGACAAAACATAGCGGAAAGTAATACCAAGTGCCTCGCCAAATGAACCAGACGAGCAGAGCCATCCCGATCGAGGTACCGATATAATGCAATGCTCTCGTCGCCGGTTTACTGTGTTCGGCGACATAAAAGTCCCAAAATTCACGATAGGACGTAATCATCGGTGAACCGAATGTTACTGCTTTATGCTGCTTGGTTCAAGACAACGGGTGGCTTTTCTGTGTCGTAGAGCTTGATGTCTTTTGCCCAGCCGAGCTTTTCGAAGAGGCGGATCGTGATCCAGTTTTGGTCGAACTGATACCATTTAAGGCCATGCCTCGCTGAGGTTGGCCACATGTGGTGGTTGTTATGCCAGCCTTCGCCAAAGGTTAGGATGGCGACGAACCAGTTGTTGGTCGAAAGATCGCCGGTTTCGTGCGGTCTGCCGCCGTACATATGCGACAGGGAATTAACGAACCAAGTCGTGTGCCAACCGAAAACGACACGTCCGGCAACGCCCCAGACGACCATCGACCAGCCGCCAATAGCGAATAAAATAAATGCGGAAATAATGATCGGCACGAAATAGAATTGCGAGATCAGGCGATGTCCGCGATCTTTTAACAGATCGGGAATGTACCGCTTCATTGTCGCGTCGTCGTGATCTTGAGCTTTGCCCCAAACGACCCAACCGATGTGCGGCCACAGAAATCCTGGTCGTGCCGAATGCGGATCTTTGTCCGTATCAACGAACGCGTGGTGCATACGATGTGTAGCGATCCATTTGTCCGGCGGATCTTGCATCGACATTGTCGCAAAGATCGACAGCACATATTCGAGCCATTTCGGCGATTTGAAACTGCGATGCGTCAACAATCGATGCCAGCCCAAACCGACACCAAGACTGCCGACCATCCAATTACCGATGAGCAGAGCGGCGAGATTTTCCCAGCTAAAGGTCCATAACATCGGTATCGCCAGTGCGTGAAAGAACGTGACGCTTGCGACATTTTTCCAGTTGACACCATAACGATGTTGTTCGAGATCGACGACATTTTGCATTAAGAGTTACTGCGAACTACTAGATTAGGACACAAGTAGATTAACAGTTTGGCGGGCGATAGTTTGTAATAGCTGTGTAAAAGTTACTCGTTGTGCATCTCGGCGATCGCTTTTAGTCGGGCATTTCGTCCGGACACCAATGCGGTCAGGTGTCGTTTGATCACGAACTTATCTACGACCTTCCCCACAATTCCAAGCGGCGAGGTCCATTCGACCGTATCGCGCATCAGCGTCACGCCGTCGTTTTCTGTGAATTCGTGGACGTGTTTGAAGCTCCTGAATCGGCCTTCGATCATCTCGTCGACGAATAGTATTGGGCGTTCGAATGCGGTTACCTTTACCGTGAGACGCTGCCGCATTCCAAAATGCGTTCCTTCGAATGTAACAGTTTGGCCGAGACCGACGGCAGCGTTCTCGCTCGATTGACCGGTGATCTCGATGTGGATCCGAGCGTCGCGGATCAGATCGAAACAAACTTCGGCAGGGGCGTTGATCTGAGTTTCTAGTGTTATCGTTTCCATCGA
>JAEUQI010000065.1 GCA_016789145.1 Blastocatellia bacterium
TTGTCCGCCAAATTCCGTTGGGCAAGGTTATGAACTACGGACCGATCGCGATGGTCTTGGGTGATGGTTATACGGCGAGAACAGTCGGCTATGTGATGCACGGTGCCGACAATGAGAGCGTGCCGTGGCAGCGTGTGATCAATTCACAGGGGAAATGCTCGACCGGGCGGTTGACCATTCCGATCAATTTGCAGCAAGAATTGCTCGAGGCCGAGGGCGTCGAGTTCAATGCGTCAGGCCGATGTGATATGTCCAAATACCAATGGTGGCCGAATGGCTTTCCTTTAGATGACAATGAGCAGACGTCACTCTTTGGGTAACATGCTGACCAAATTTCGAAATTTTAACCACATTTTTGATGCAGTTTTTTTGTGAAACTTTTTGTGACGAATTCTGTAATTTTTCGCGTCTCGATCTTTGTGGTACGTACCACATATGCAACACTGTTTCACGCCAACTCACGCCGGAAACTCCGTGTTTACGGCAATATCTGTAACAGTAAACCTCAAAGTGGTACCGGAAAATGCCCCGAGTGGTAGAGTACTTTCCGCAAAGTGGTAGAGGAAAATGCCCCAAGTGGTAGAGGTGTTTTTGACCATGAATACCTGTACCATTTCGCATTGGAACGAGGATTCGAGGTTTCTCCGGCCCTTCGGGACTGTAGGATCACCGGCCCGTTGGCCCTCGGGTCAATTCGACATGCTCGGACTATCGGGACCAGTAGGTCAGCCGGCTTTGTTGGAACTATCGGCCCCATTTGAGCTTGTCCCTCAGGACGTCAAAATAGTTACGGTTCGTCGGCTGAACTAAGTTTAGTGTCGCCGAACTTTTACGGATACGGATCAGGTCACGGGCGCGCATCGGGTAGCCGGTTTGGCCGTCGAGGCTGAGGACGACGCCTTCGTTCTCGTCGTGGAGTTTCAGCTCGATCGTTGCATGGTCAGGCACGACGATCGGTCGGTTCGTCAACGTAAATGGGCATATCGGCGTTAGTACAACGGCGTTCATCGACGGATAAACGATCGGGCCGCCCGCCGAGAGGTTGTATGCGGTCGAGCCTGTAGGCGTCGCGACGATAAGGCCATCTGCTCGGTATGTGTTGACTTCAAGATCATTCAGGCTGACCTCGATCTCGATGATCCGAGCCAACGCGGCCTTGTTTATTACTACGTCATTCAACACGCGGCCGGACGCTTGCAATTCGCCATCGCGCCAATGTTCCGCCTCGAGCATCACTCGGCGATCTATCTCGTGATCTCCTGCGAATATCGCTTCGAGTGCAGGGAGCATCTCCTCAAATCGAAAATCGGTCAAGTAGCCGAGGCTACCGTAATTGATGCCAAGCACGAGCGGTTCACCGTCGCCGATCAGCCTAGCGGCAGCGATCATCGTGCCGTCACCGCCAAGAACCACGACGAGGTCGGAGTCAGCCCGTTTTGAGCTCGTCGAGATGTCGCTGGCGATCATCGGTTCGCCTTCAACCGCAATATCACGCTCAGCCAGCCACTTCGACAGCCCGTGAGCCGCGACAAGAGCCTCAGCATTGTCGGGTTTTACGACGATCGAAACCGATCTTATTTGATCTGTATGCATACGCACATCGAAATACTAACTAATCATCGTTTACACGCATCCAAACCGCAAGCCGAAAAAAGCGCGACGCGCCCATAAAATAAGGCTCTGGCGCTTGCCTGGCTGTTGGCGTTCGCAATGCGCATTTGCTAAAATCGCGGTTTGCGCCAGTCGTATAGATTTTAGTAGTAGGTAATAGCAAATGTTAAAGTTTTTCAGCCGAATGGAGAAGACACGAAACTTCTTCATCCTAATTGTAGCCGTCTTCATGATCGTGAGCTTGGTTATCTGGAACCGCAGCACGGCAACGACCACCAACATGGATAATCTTGCTCGCAGCGAAGAAACCGCGGCAAGCGTATCGGGCGAGAAGATCACGCTCGGCGAGATCGTTCGTCAAAAAGAGCAATACGGTCGGATGATGCAGGGTCGCCCGTTCCCTGCCAAGACCATTCTTGACGGAATGATCTCGGGCCGCATCTCGCGTATCGAGGCAGAGAGATTGGGCCTCACCGGAAGCGACAAGGAAGTCGCTGATGCGATCCGTGAGCAGAACAAGAGCACCGACGGCACGCCGTTCGACCAAGAGCGTTACGAAATGAACGTCCGCGATCAGTTCGGTAGTGTCGCTGCCTACGAACAGCTCGTTCGCGATGACGTCAGTGCTCGTAAGCTCAACGCCTACATTACGTCTGGCGTTACGGTTTCCGAGGACGAGGTACTCAAAGACTTTAACCGCAAAAATACCAAGTTTGATCTGACCTATGTCTCAGTTAATCCGAGCGAATTGGCAAAGACCATCACACCTTCGGATGCTGACCTGCGAGCCTATTTCGACAAGAATAAGTCGAGCTATTACATAAATTCGCCACAAAAGAAGATCAAGTATATCTTTGTCAACACCACGAAGATCGGAGAGAAAATGCCCATCCCTGAGGCTGACCTTCGTGCCGAATATGACGCACTGCCGATGGACAAGAAAAAGGCTGGTGTGCTTGGCCAAGAGATCGTTCTTCGCGTGGCAAAGCCCGAGTTCGATTCGCAAGTATCATCAAAGGCGGCTGACATCGTGCAGCAACTTCGTTCGAAAAATGCCGGTGTCGTAACTGAAGAAGAGTTTGCAGTTATAGCCAAAGGCCAGTCAGAGAATGCCGCTTCGGCACCACTCGGCGGCAAATTGAAAGGCCCCGTTCGCGAAGATCCGAACAAAAAGGACGATCCGTATCAACGCCTACTGTCGATGAAGCCCGGCGAGATCACCGATCCGATCAATTATCAGGGACGCTATTTCATCCTGCGTCGTGGTGAAGATGTGCCGAAATCTTACGAGGATGCGAAAAAGGAGATCGAGGTCTCGCTTCGCAATCGCCGCGCATATTCTGTTGCCGCCGATCTGGCACAAAAGATATCGGACGCATTAAAGGCAAGCAAGGACGTTCAAAAAACTGCTGCGGATTTTGCGTCACAGGCAAATATGTCTGTCGCCGATATGATCAAGGAAACCCCTTACGTCAAGCCCGGCGATAACGTGCCGGACATCGGTAATTCGCCGCAGTTCGAAGAGGGCATCGCCCCGCTCGAAACCGTTGGGGACGTTGGTGAAAAGACGCCGATCCAAAATGGTTTTGCGATCCCGACGCTGGTCGATAAGAAAGAACCGCGTGATGCGGAGTTTGACGAGGTAAAATCGCAGATCGTCGATATCGTGAAGCTCGAAAAGGCTCAGGCTCAAACCGAAGAGATCGCAAAGGCCATCGCAGCCGGCGCTCCTAACGCAGCAGCATTGGTCGCCGCAGCCACTGCTAAAGGCCTGAAGACAAAAGACCAGAAGGCATTCGTTCTCGGTTCACCGCTTGGCGAAGGTGCTTCGTCGTCAACAAGCAAAGCTCTCGAAGACGCCATTTACGCAATGAAGAACGGCGACGTCACCAAAACGCCGATCAAGAGTGGCGACAACTGGTTCGTTGTTGGTGTAACAGGCCGAACAGAGGCCGATGCCGCGGAGTTTGCTAAACAGCGAACGTCGTTGTTCGAGCAGATGCTCTCGACCAAACGCAATACTGTCTTTACAGATTACCTCGCAGCGACCAAGAAGCGTTTCGAGGACGGCGGCTATATCAAGATCTACAAAGAAGTTCTCGATAAGGCCGACGCAATACCAACCGCACAGCCCGGAGGAATGCCGGGCGGATTGCCTGTCGATCTCGGCGGACTGGAATAGTTGCAAGTTGCTAAAGGTTAGGAAAGGCTGTCTGAAAGGGCAGCCTTTTTTTAGTTCTGTCCACCAAGTGTCCACCGCGTGTCCACCGGCTGTCCACGGCGTGTCCACAGGTGCTTGTGGACACAGAAGTGGTTGATCCTAAACGACTTAGCGAGATTTTTGCCTCAGAATTCGCGATTTTTCTCAAAAACTGTGCCACATTGTGCCACAGAACCCCGAAAATGCCGTTTTTGCAACACTTATCGATTCGAAAGGCAAGTTTTTGGGTAAAATTGTCGATGGCGTTAGCGTCGCATTCACGGGGTCTGAATAGACTCTACTTCCGAACTCCCCGCGGGAAAGATGGTCGAGCGAGATACGTTTTATCTGAATGAGATATCAGTTTCATTCGAATTGTACCGTGCGCTTGCGGCATTTTGTCGGTCTGCGAGATGTCTCACAGTGTGTTGTCGTGATCAAGGTTGTCAAAGATCCGGCCGAAATGTGTTGTATCAGCTATAGTCTATAGTAACACACTTGCAATACATTGCGCCAGTGTTTTTCCGTCGTTTGAGTCGGTTGCAGATGATAGGAATAAAATAGTGCCGGAAAGGGCCTCACCACCAACCGAGCAATTTCCACCAACCTAATCCGACCGTTGACCAGATAGTGATGTTGATGACCGATGCGATCAGACCTACGGTCCACCAGCGGCGTTGGGTGACGTAACCTAATCCAAAGTAAACCGGTGCAGGCGTTGTGCCGTAATGAGTGAGTCCCGCACTAAGATTTGCGAAATACGCGAGCACCAGGACCGTGAGTCCCGCAGGTGCTCCGAGGGCGATCGTAACGAGCATGAATGGCACGAGCATCGCCATAACATGAGCGGTGATCGAGGCGAAGGCGTAATGTGCGTAGAAGAATACCAAAGCTACGATCGCAAGACCGACAGGCCACGCCAAGCCGCCCGATGCCGAGGCAATAGTGCCCGCAAACAATGAAGGCAAGTTCGTACGACCTAATTCTCCGGCCATCATCACAAGGCCGCCGTACCAGATAAAGACGTCCCAGGCGTTACGCTCGTCCATCAGATCTCGCCATTCGAGCACATTGGTGACTAACAAAACACCGATGCCGATCAATGCGATCACGGTCGAATCGATACCGTGTGCCCAGGCGGATATCCACAATCCGACAACTCCAACGAAAACTACGAGCAATATCTGTTCGGCTCGCGTCACAGGCCCTAGCTTCTCGAGCTCGTCGTGAGCGAATTTTACAGCGTTTGGCGTTTCCTTGACCTCGGGCGGAAATAGCTTGTAGATCATCAACGGAACCGCGATGAGCGAGCAGATCGACGGCACAATAGCGGAAATGAACCAGGTCGAGAAGTTTAGGTCGATACTTGTGTTCTCAACAACAAGGCTGCGGATGATGACGTTTGACGCTTGGCCTGTTAGAAATGTCGCACAGAGTATGACCTCGCACTGATACAGCATCGTCATGAGGAATGTGCCCAGACGGCCTTCGGTGCCGTCCTCAGGCCGCGAATCGTACGTTTCAGTCACGCTGCGAGCGATCGGCAAGATGATTCCGCCGCTTCGAGCTCCCGTTGACGGCACGAACGACGCCAGCATGAAATCTGTGACGACCAGCGAATAGCCAAGCCCCAAAGTTCGTCGACCTATAAGCCTGATAAATATCAATGCGATACGATGCCCAAGCCCTGTCTTGATCATCGCCCGCGAGATAAAGAATGCGGCGAGTACGAGCCAGACGAACTTGTCGGCATAGCCGGCGAGAGCCTTTTCGATCGGCACTGCCTTGGTCAGCGCCAATGCAACAACTCCCAACAGTACCATCGCACTGCCCGGCAATGGCTGCACGATCGAGCCAACGATGGTCGCGATGAATATCGCAAACAATGTCCAAGCCTCACGCGACACAGCCTCAGGCGCCGGTATCAAGTAGATCACGACACCGACGCCGATGGTTATCAGCCACTTTGCAAGCTTGTTATTCATAGGTATAGAAAAGCCACAGAATTCGAATCAAATTCTGTGGCTATCCATGATCAAAGGCTAACTAAACTAAGCTGCCTTGTGAAAATCGGCCCAGTGAGTCAGGAACCAGTAGAAGATCCCGACCCAAATGAGCAGATTAATAACTGTCGCAGCAAGACCGATGGTCCGTATCTGAGCGCTACGGCCTCCACTACGATTTGATTTACCGTACATCAGCATCGCAACCAAAATACCGGTCACAGCCCACGCGAACGTTCGAACTGCGGTATCGAGCCAAGTCGTGTTCGGAATAAAGAATTCGACCTGCCATATGGTCAATACGATAGCTCCTACGATGGCGAGCATTGCAGCGACAGGCGGCTTAGTTGCTCCCTCCTCGACCTTGCCGGCAAGCACAGACGAAAGAACAGCAAACGCGATCATACCGAATACCATGCCGAGCCCAAGACGAACCAGCGAATTTGAAAATCCGGCAAAGCCAGTCAAAAGGTCGATATTCATCACTGCTGCAGCGATAACAACTGACAGTGCCAGAGCCAAAAGACTCATCATTGCGTTCGACGAACCCGCACTATTTGCTTCCGCGTCTGAGGTTTCGAAAGATGCCAGATTGCTGTGGGTATAGCTATAGGCAAAGTAGACGACCAAACCAAGCGACATCCAAACGATCAAACGAAGCCAAGTATCGAGCGGCAGATTGTTCATCAAGAACGCGGCTGTCAACACCGTTGCGACCGGAATAAACGGCGAGAGAGGCACCTTGAATGGACGGTGCAGCGCCGGATTAGACGAACGCAGAATGATGATACCGGTACCGACGATCACGAAAGCGAACAACGTACCGATCGAAACCAATTCACCAAGCAAATGGATGGGAACAAACCCGGCAAGGATCGCAACGATCGTACCCGTGATGGCAGTGGTGACGTGTGGCGTTTGATACTTAGGATGGATCTTCGCTGCCCATGCAGGAAGCAGGCCATCTTTCGACATCGAATAAAACACACGCGGTTGGCCCATGACCATCACGACCATAGTCGAACTAAGGCCGAGCACGGCACCGATCTTGATGATAGTCGGAAACGCGATAAGGATCGTGCCCATCGTCGTTCCTGCAGCCTGGTCGCGGGCGGCGTCGATAGCCGTAGCGATCGGAGCCGCAGCATTCGTGAGCAACCTGTAATCTACGAGCCCGACCATGATACCGGACACGAGAATGTAGAGAACCGTACAGATCGCCAAGCTTCCCAAGATACCGATAGGCATGTCCCTCTGCGGGTTTTTAGCCTCTTGGGCCGCCGTCGAAACGGCATCAAAACCGATATAGGCGAAAAAGATGACTGCCGCACCGGTGACTACACCACTTAATCCAAACGGCAAGAACTGTGCACAGCCGGGAGCTCCGACCTCACAGCCAATACCAAGGTTGTTGGTGTTTACAAATCCGATGCCGGCGATGATGAACAGAACGACGACAAGCACTTTGACGACCACGATCAGCGAGTTAAAGCTTGCAGACTCCTTGATGCCTCTGATCAGTAGCAAAGTAACCGCGATGGCTATCAATGCGGCGGGCAGATTGAACATTCCGTGCCCGATGATATTTCCCGCTTGGTCCTTTAGCTCGACCCCGGGCGGAGCACTCAAACTCAGCGGGAAATTAATTCCCAGCGTGTCACGGAAAAGACTAACGACATATCCCGACCACCCAACGGCGACAGTGGCCGCACCAAATGCATATTCGAGAATGAGATCCCAGCCAATGATCCAAGCGATAAATTCGCCTAGAGTTCCATAGCCATATGCGTATGCCGAACCGGAGATCGGTACGCTGGCGGCAAATTCCGAGTAACACAGTGCAGCGAATGCACTGGCTATTCCGGCAAGAACCATTGAGATCACGACGGCCGGGCCCGCATGTTTTCCGGCCGCCTGGCCGGTAAGTACAAAGATCCCGGTGCCAATTATCGCACCGATGCCTAACATCGTAAGATCAAGCGAACTTAGAGTCTTTTTTAGTGTGTGTTCGCCGGTCTCTTGAGCCTCGGCGACGATCTTTTCTATGGATTTAGTCGCAAAAAGTGACATCTAAACCTCCTCGGGTTGAAATAAAATCAATCAGCATTTGTCGCCTTCGACATGCTTTTCCAAACAAAGTAAACCGGCACTCCCGTGAGAACGATTATCAGCCCCGGCCAAGTTGCCGTGGTCTGATAGATAAACAGAACTGCCAATATCACCGCTGCGCCGATGATATAGAAAGCTGGGATTATTGGATAACCGAATGCTTTATACGGACGTTCGGCATCAGGTTGTTTCACGCGAAGCACGAAAATTGCCGCGATCGCGAGAATGTAAAATATCAGAGCCGCTGAAATGACGTATGTCAGCAGATCATTATATAGCAGGCCATAAGTGCCGTCAGGCTTTACGGTTCGGGGCAGAACGTAAAACACCGCGAGTATGCACTGTACGACGATCGCCCACGCCGGAACGTGTGCTTTGTTGAGCTTTGCGGCGGACGCGAAAAACAGGCCGTCCTTGGCCATCGCGTAATAAGCACGAGCTCCGGAAAGAATGAGTCCGTTATTACAGCCAAACGTCGAGATCATGATAGCGACCGCCATGATGATCGCTCCGGCTCCGGGAAATATCACATCAGCCGTGGCCGAACCGACTCGGTCGCTCGGCACCTTCTGAATATCCTCGAACCGAAGCGTTACCAAATACGCGACATTTGCCAGCAAATATAAGATGATAACGCCGCCCGCACCGAGTAGCAGCGAAAGCGGCAAGTTGCGTTTCGGATCCTTGACCTCGCCGGCGGTAAACGTGACGTTGTGCCAAGCATCTGCCGAGAACAGCGAATTGGTCTGAGCCACGCAGATCCCGACAAACAAGCCCATCGCGATGGCCGCGGTGAGGCCGTGTCCGACATCTTGCAAGCTGCCGCGAATTGTCCATAGATCGCCAAAGTTTTCAGCCGCAATACCGGGATTTGAGATCAGCCCAACAGCTATACCAAGGACAATAAGCAAGATCAACGAACCGGTCTTGGCAAACGTGAAAACGTTCTGAACCAATTTGCCAAGTTTGAGCCCGCGAGTGTTCATCCATGTCAGCAGGATGATGCTTGCGATGCCGAAAAGTTGGGCGGTCGAGAGCGAAAAGGCGTAGCTCGACGATAGCTTTACGGGTTCGATTATGTAGCTTGTTTCAGATATCTGCGGGATAAGAATGCCTGTAAACCTTGCAAATGCGATAGATACAGCGGCTATTGTTGCGGTTCCAATAACAAGGAAATGTGTCCAACCGTAAAGAAAGCCGAAAAATGGACCGTACGCTTCCTTGAGGTAAACGTACATTCCGCCGGCACGCGGCATCATCGCGGCAAGTTCGCCATAGGATAGAGCGGCACCGACGGTCAGCAAGCCGGTAACAAGCCAAACTACAAGCAGCCAGCCCGGCGAACCGACCTGACGTGCGATATCGGCGGACACAATAAAAATGCCCGACCCGATCATCGAACCGGCGACGATCATTGTCGAATCAAGCAATCCGAGGCCGCGAACGAAGCCTTCGCTCGACTGTTCATCCGCTTTAATGTCAGCTGCCATAGTCGTCTATACCACGGGCGTACTACTTCGCTACTGTTGTCCACCGCGGTGAGGCCGGCGAACGCGAAAACTCAAATTTTTAAGGCGTTGGCGAGATTATCGTAGAGTTATTATACTTGTATTACGCTTTCTGTCGAGTTAAAACACACATTTTAGCGAAGTTAGGCGTTCGCATATTTTACTTATGTCTCAAGCAACCAACGCCCTCGGCGATATGCCGACCCAAGATTTTCGAAAATTTGGCTATCAGATCATCGATCAGCTTGCCGATTATTTCGACGAAATGGAGAACTATCCTGTGCTGTCGCAGGTCGAGCCTAATTGGCTGCGGAACAGCTTGCCGACCGAGCCGCCGCAACAAGGCGAGGATTTTGGCGAGGTCCTGAAAGATGTAGATCGGCTGATAATGCCGGCGGTTACGCATTGGAATCATCCGAATTTTCACGGGCTGTTTTCGACATCAACTTCGTCAGTCGGCGTTTTTGGCGAGATGTTTGCCGCGGCATTCGATATGAAAGCGATGCTCTGGCGGACAGCTCCTGCATCGACCGAGCTAGAAGACGTCGTCCTAGATTGGCTGCGGCAAATGATGGCCTTGCCCGACCATTTCGAAGGCATCATCTACGACACAGCATCTGTCTCCACTATGCACGCCATCGCCGCTGCTCGCGAAACGGCGAATCTTCGCGTCCGCGATGAAGGCATGTCAGGCCGCGACGACATGCCGCTAATGCGTGTTTACACGAGCGAACACGTCCACTCGTCCATCGACAAGGCCTGCATCACGCTTGGCCTTGGTCTAACGTCTTTGCGGAAGATCGAATGCAATGAACGCTTCGAGATGATCCCGGAAATCCTTGCCGACGCGATCGAAGAAGACATCGAAAACGGCTATCTGCCGATCTGCGTCATCCCGACAATCGGCACGACATCTACATCAAGCGTCGATCCTGTCGACGCCATCGCCGACATCTGCGAGAAATATGGCATCTGGCTCCACGTCGATACGGCTTATGCGGGCTCGACGGCGATATTGCCCGAGATGCAGCCGCTGTTCAAGGGCTGGGAACGTGCCGATTCGATCGTCGTGAATCCGCACAAATGGCTATTCACGCCATTCGATCTTTCGGTGCTCTACTGCAAAGACCTGAGCATCCTGAAAGAAGCCTTCTCACTGGTCGCCGAATATCTAAAAACCAGTGATGAACAAACTGTCAAAAACGGCATGGACTACGGCATCCAACTCGGCCGCAAGTTTCGGGCGTTGAAACTGTGGTTCGTCATCCGCTATTTCGGCGTCGAAGGTATGCAGACCCGTCTCCGCGAACATTGCCGCCTGGCAAAACTGTTCGCGTCATGGGTCGAACAAAGTGATGATTGGGAACTAATGGCTCCGCTGCCGTTTGCACTCGTTTGTTTTCGATCCACACGCGACGGCTATTCGGACGAACAGCTTAACGCCCTCAACGAACGCATCATGAACGACATCAACACCTCAGGCGAAGCCTATCTGTCGCACACAAAACTCAACGGCAAGTTCACGCTGCGGCTATCGATCGGCAGCATCCGCGTCGAGGAACGGCATATCGAAAAGGTGTGGAAACTACTGAATGAGCAACTCAAAATGGCCGAAGTTTCGTAAATCGAACCTCGCCGTCATCATCGATAGCACCTCGTAGCCAACCTTGCCGCTCGTAAAATTGATCGGCCGATGTTCCGGCGCCTGTTGTGAGTGTGATCTCAGTAGCACCATTTGCAAAGAGCCATGCGACGGCCGCATCTAGTAATGCCTTGCCTACGCCTTTGCCTTCGGATTCTGGACGAACGAAGAGAGCCCAGATCGAGTTGTCGTTGCTCGACGCTATCGAAAAACCAACCGTCAGGCCGTCGATCTCGGCGATCCAGCCTTTGCCGTTGGTTTCTAGATACTCTATGCAGACCTCGGCCGTGATGGCGTCGACGTTCGTCAAGATGTTCTCTTTGACCGACAGCCGTATGTCGAAGATCACCGGAACATCGTCCGCAGTTGCCTCTCTAATTAAGATCACGACTTTGAATCAACCTCTTCCCAAATCTTATGTCCGCGAGTTTCTCTCAGCAGGATCGCTCCGACCACAAACGTAATACCGGCAATCGCCATCGGGTAATACAATCCGGCGTAAATGTTTCCCGTTTGTGCGATAAGCGACACGCCTATTAACGGTAACAAGCCGCCGAAAACGCCGTTGCCGATATGATATGGCAGCGAAAGAGCCGTGTATCGTATCTTCGCCGGAAATGCTTCGACAAGATATGCGGCGATCGGGCCGTACACCATCGTTACCCAAAATACTTGGATAAAGATCAGAAAGATAAGTTTCCACGCTGCGGACTGTGACAGCAATTCGCCAAGCGAAGTGTAGGGCAGTACCTTTTCAGCCGTGACCAAAGTTCCGTCAGGTGCAGCCGACTGCGGCGTAAGTTTTATGGCACCCGTGACAGGGTCTTTCTGCGAGGTCGCGGTAACCACATTCGAACCCGCAGCCGATTGCATCGCCCCGTAGATCGGAATGTACGTTAGCATCGCGAGCAGACAGCCGCCTAGAATGATCCATTTGCGGCCGATGCGGTCGCTCAATGCTCCGAAGAATACAAAGAACGGCAACGCCAATAGTAACGCGATCGCAACGATATATTGTGACGAAGTGTTGTTGACGTTAAGGATCGTCTGCAGATAGAACAAGGCGAAAAACTGTCCGGCGTACCAGACCACGCCTTGTCCGGCAGTTGCCCCGAACAGCGATATCAACACGGTCTTGAGATTCTTCCACTTTGTAAACGCCTCGATCAACGGATTTGCTGAGGTCATTCCGCTCGACTTTACTTGTTGGAAAATGGGCGA
This sequence comes from Blastocatellia bacterium, assembly GCA_016789145.1. GTDB lineage: Bacteria > Acidobacteriota > Blastocatellia > Pyrinomonadales > Pyrinomonadaceae > OLB17. The sequence continues at coordinate 12,295 of JAEUQI010000065.1, forward strand.
TTCTTCCATTTTCAGACGTATGTAGAGCGAGATTATGATCAGAAAGATCGAAACAAGAAATGGGATTCGCCAGCCTGCGATGCCATCCGTCTTGCCGGCAAACTGCTCGGGCGACATCGTATTTTGAACGATGAGAATGACCGCAAGCGACATGAAAAGTCCAAGCGTTGCCGTGATCTGAATGAATGATGTATAAAATCCGCGTTGACTGTCGGGCACGTGTTCGGCGACATAGACCGCAGCTCCACCGTATTCGCCGCCAAGAGCGAGGCCTTGCAGTATTCGCAAGATAAGCAAGATTATCGGTGCCGCCCAACCGATGGTTTCGAAAGTTGGCAGAAATCCGAGAACAGCGGTCGCTCCGCCCATGATCAACAGTGTGACCAAGAAAGCATACTTTCGACCGACAACATCGCCGATGCGGCCAAAAAATAATGCTCCAAATGGACGTACCAGAAACCCGACCGCAAAGGTTGCAAGATACATAATGTACGCAAACGTATCATTGCCCGGCGGATAAAAAAGCGGAGAGATCACCGTCGTGAGGCTGCCGAAAATGTAGAAATCGTACCACTCGATCACAGTACCGAGCGACGAAGCCCCGATCACCTGCCAGATCTTTCCCTTCGAGACTTGATCGTTGTACAAAGCACCGAGATCGCCGTTGGTTTCAGCCATACTAATACTATTTCCTTTTTCAGACAGTCGGTTTTTGAGTATTAGACCAGTTTTCAGGCTAGTTTCAAAGGTGCATCCTATATGTTAATTTTGTCGAAGAATTAACATATGAAATTTGTAAAAGAAAGTGTGATCCGAGCGACGCCCGAACGGGTTTTTGCGTTTCACGAACTGCCGGACGCCTTTCAGCGATTGGTGCCGCCGTGGGAGAATGCGACGGTCGTGCAGCTCGCAGACATTTCAGTGATCGGCTCGCAGGCCATAATTGAGCAGAAGATTTTCGGACTAGTGCCGTCCCGTTGGGTGGCGGAGCATACGGCTTATGATCCGCCGAGATTTTTTGAGGACGTTCAGGTGAGCGGGCCATTCAAAAGCTGGCGGCACAGACATTACATCGATCCGCACGCTGACGGAGCGATACTTCGCGACGAGATCGAGTTCGAGCCGCCCCTCGGGCCTCTTGGTGCCTTAGCGGCACCGATATTTATCGAACCAAAGATAGCCAAAATGTTCGACTATCGGCACGAAGTCACACGCAAATGGTGTGAAGACGAGGCTTAGGCAAACAGGTCGGATAACTGTTTGACGGTTTTGCCAAAGAAGAAATCACCGATACGTACCGTCTCGTGCGATCGATCGTAGCCGACGAGCTCGACGTAAGCTCGGCCCGAAACGCCTTTGTCTCCCTTCGTTCCGACAACGGAACAAGCACCTTCCCAATAAACGATCATCGTCGTGCCTCGCGTGTCTAGCTCTTGGTCATCGATAAGCGCTTTGACCATCACGTCGATATTGAGGCTAGGGACTTTCACTTGCCAGCTCGATGGATACTTTGCACCAGTGCCGACCGACACCCAATTCGTAAGTGTTTCGATATCGAAATCGCTGCGTTTTAGATATGTCGCAGTGCCGTCTGCGGCAACATAGGTGCCTGTCGATTCGCCGTATGTTTGGCCGTCAGCGGTCTTGTATTGATAGAGCATCAGCTCGGAATTGTCCTCGTACTGAATGCTGAACCAATCCCAGCCGCCGCCTTGTTCCCACGCACCGTATTCGCGGTCCATCCATGCTGAGCCAGTAAATTCTTCGCTCTCGCCGCCGTCGGTCAGCTTTCCGGTAACGCTCATTCTCGTGAATGAGAAGTGTTTCGACGTGCCCTGATTCTTGCGGGCAATGCCGTTACCATTGTCGCCGTTCGGCACAGGTGCCTTTGTCGCTTCGAGAATCGCGTCGAACGTCAACCCATCGAGAGTGCCTCGGAGGATATGTTTGCCGCCGACTTCGCGAATCGACCAATCGCCCATCGACACGTCGTACGAAGTTTCGCTCATCGCAGCCTTTACCTCCAGTGCCGTGCCAAATGTACGAATATGGTCATAGCGAAACTGCTGTCTCGTGACGTCCGACACCGCAAAGTGTGCGAAGTACATCGGATTTCCGATCACGGACGCCGGCATGACGCCGATCTTGTCACCGTCGGTTCGGCGTTTGAAGAAAACTAGTTCGAACCCAAACTCGCGGCCTGAGGTCGTGCGGCAGTGGCCGGTGTAATACCACCATTCCGTTTGAGCGTCGGCTCGGGCGAACAGGTCGCTGGGCAGATCGATCGTGCCGTCAGTCGGTGCGGGGGCTACGGGCGGTTTCTCGTCCGCAAAGAATCCGGAAATACCATTCGCGATGTCAGTGGCTGCCGTGTTGAGCTTGTCGATGAAATTAAGTTCCATAAGCAATCGATTTCGAACGAATCGCCCCGTTGGTTTCACCGTAAAGCCAATGTTTGTGCGAAAATACATTGTAATGCTTACTCATATTGTTTGCTGGAAATACAAAGCTGAAACAACAGACGAAGATCGCGAGAAACACATCGAAGCATTGCGGGCGTTGGTCGGCGTGATACCTGAGATCGTGACATTCGATGTCGGCAGCGATATTTTGCATCTCGATCGCTCGTTCGACACAGGCTTGGTCTCAACATTCGCCGATCGCGAAGCTCTCGATAGCTACACAGTGCATCCCGAGCATCAAAAGGTCGCGGCAATGGGCAAAGAGGTTGCCGAGAAAGTGGTGTCGGTAGATTTCCTGTCAGAACCACCTGCGGTAGCGGGTGGTTTAAGTTAAATTACATTCAACTTGCGCTATCTTAAGAAATTTCTGCTAATTGCCCTCGCCGTTCTGATCGCGATACAGGTTCCGTTCATCTATCGCCGCTATCAGCTTGGGAAAGTCGCTGAGAAGATCTCCGCATCTAACGCCTCGCGGATTGTCCGCACCGACGACAAATTCGACGAATATGTCGGCATAATCCACGCACACACATTCCTCGGCGGCCATAGCAACGCGAAATTTGACGAGCTAATTAAAGGTGCAAATGACGCCGGAGTCGATTTCGTAATGATGACCGAACATTGGTCGGACGATTACGACACGTCGGCTCTGACGCTGAACGGTAAGTACGGTCGTACATTATTTATCGGCGGAAACGAGATCGATACGGCTGACGGCGACAGATTCTTGATGATTCCGGGAAGCGCAGAAGCCGCGAGTCTGCGAAAGCTTTCGACCGACGCTGTTCTCGCAAAACTTCACGCCGAACATCGCCTCGGCCTAATAACATATCCTGAAAGATACAAGTCGTGGAACGCCAGTTTCGACGGCATCGAAGTATTCAGCCTTCATACATCGGCAAAAGCGATCAACAAATTCACTGGTCCATTCGACATACTTTGGTCAGGCAGAGCATATCCACAACTGACTTTCGCTCAGTATTTCCGGCGACCCGACGCAAATCTTGCAAAGTTTGATGAGGCGTCACAAAAGCGACGTCTTACGCTGTTTACCGGAACTGACGCTCATTCAAATATTGGTTTTCACCTGTTTGGCGACGACGCCGGGCATAAGCTTCTAGACATCAAACTTGATCCGTACGCCTTCTCTTTCTCGATGGCCCGGGTGCACATTCTGTTGCCCAAAGGCACGCCACTGACGCGAGATTCGGCGGTCGATGCGGTTAAGTCTGGCCGATTCTACATTGGCATCGACGCGATTGGAGACACAAGCGGCTTCCGTTTCTCTGCAAACGAGTCAATTTATGGCGACGAAACCCCGGCGGCGAACGTCCAACAACTAGAGGTTTTCGTGCCGGTCACATCTCGCGTCGTATTGCTGATGAACGGAGCAAGAGTCGACGAGCGACCCGCAACGGGCGAGATCGCATTCGCAACGAGCGGCCCCGGCGTTTATCGCGTCGAGGTCTATCGCGACGATCTTGGCGAGCCGTTTTCGCAAATGCCTTGGATAATGTCGAACCCGATATATTTACGGTAAGCAAACGCGCCTTTTGTTGCTAACATCAAACTTGGGCATAGAGTTAAGCATTTTGTGAGTAGATACAAATGAACAAGGTCCTAAAAGGTATCGTTTTCGCGGCAGTTGCCGTAGCAGCATTCTCTCTAAACGTCTCGGCGCAGGCAGTCAAACGTACGCCGTTCGACGTGACGAACTACGTCATCGACGCGACACTCGCGCCGCGCGAACGCCGCATTACCGCGACCACAGACGTGACATTCACGCCGCTCGAAGATACACGCACGATCTCGTTCGAGCTAAACGGCTCACTCAAGATCGATTCGATAACTCGTGTTGGCACAACGGTTACGCTGCCATCAATGGCGGCTAGAGCAACCACTCGTCCTGCTACAACTGCGGCGCCGCAGATCACCTTTGTTCAAGACCAGGCCGGCGCCTCTGACCTCGGCCCAAGCGTTCGCATCGATCTCGGCGACAATGTTGTTGCCGGAACGCCTGTAACGCTGCGATTCAAATATGCCGGCATTTTTGACACCGCCGCGGGCGGTCCGCTGCTCAACAAACGCCTCGCTTCGATCGGCAATGATTTCGGCTATCTGATGTACGCTGCTCGCTGGTTCCCATTCCACAATTACGCCGCTGACCGTGCGACTGCAGACATTTCGATCACGGTTCCCACGGGAACTCAGATGGTCGGCTACAGCGACGCTCCTGTCGTCGCAAATGGCGGCAAGTATCGGTTCGTTCAGACAAAACCAGGCCTCGTCGGCAACATCGCCTATGGAAAATACATCACGCGGACGCTGACGATGAACGGCTTTGAGCTTGTGTTCAACGCAAAGCCCGGCACCGAACAAGTCATCCAAGGTTACGCCGAAGTCCTCGGCAAGGCGCTCGACAGCTACACAAAACGCTTCGGCCCGGCGGATTTTGGCAAACGCCTGATCATCACTCAGATCGACGACGAGAGCCTCGAATACTATTCGACGACCGGATCGCTGATGATCGCGACGCGACAATTTGAAGAGGCTCGTGAGATCACCAAAGAACGCCTCCAACGCGAGGCCGCCTACCAATGGTGGGGACAGACCGTCGGGCTCAAAGCATTTGACGACGCATGGCTGTCGCAAGGCTTGGCGGAATACTCTGCATTCAGCTTGCGTGAAAGCGAAGCCTCGATGGACCGCATCGATTCGATCCGTCGCGAGCTTCTCGAGCGAGCTTTGACGTTCGAACCGACCGCATCGCTGCTTCGTGCTCCGAGCATGCTCGACGACCAATCGACGGCGTACCAATATCTGATGTACGCGAAAGGTGCGTTCGTTTTCAAGCTGCTCCGCGACACTATGGGCGAAGCGAAATTCGACCAATTGTTGCGTCAATTCCTGCAGCAATATCGCGGCAAGAACGCGTCGATCGACGATTTTGAAAAGCTTGCGACGAGCGTAAACGGCGACAACATGCGTTACTTTTTCGCTCGTTGGGTCGAGAGCACGGGCGTACCTGAGTTCGAAGCTGACTATCAGATCTTGAGGACTCGCGGCGGCAAATTCATTGCTCGCGGCACCGTCAAACAGAATTACGACAACCTGCGTCTGCCGATCGATGTCCAACTCCGCAGCGAAGGCGAGGCCGGCATCAAGACCGAGACACTCGTGATCGAAGATTCGAGCGTCGATTTCAATATCGAATCGACCGGCAAGCCGCTCGGCGTCGCTCTCGATCCGGGCTACAAACTGCTGCGTATCTCGCCCGATCTTCGTGTGTCGTCTATCGCCCGTCGCGGCATCGAGCAGTTCAAAGAAGGCAATTACGTTGAGGCTCAGCAGCAGTTCGAAGCGGCTCTGAAGCTAGATAAATCCAATTCGTGGATCTACTATCACCTCGGCCTGCTGTTCCTCGAACAGCGAAATTACGACCTCGCGATCGACAATTTCAAAGCCGCACTTGGTGGTAATCTCAATCCGCAATGGCTGTCCGTTTGGTCGAACATCAAAATGGGCAACGCCTACGACGCCAAAGGCGACCGCACACGTGCAACCGCCGCATACGGCCGTGCCCAAAAACTAGGTGACGATTTCGACGGAGCCCAAGCCGCCGTCAAACAATACCAAGGCACCCCCTACGACCCAAAAGCCCGAACCGCGAATAACAAGTAACTCTCTCGCTTCCCGGCTATGCCCTATCGCCGAGCGGAAATGCCATGCTTTTCCGTCTCGTGGCATATTGTCCCCACAGGAAACGCCTCTCAATCAGTCGCAACTGTCCGCCGAGCCGCCGCTCGAGGACACGGTTTCGCCGTCCGTAGATCCAACACCAAAATGCCATCCTCATCGATCTCAGCGTCGTGAAACCTGACAGTGTGCGGCAG
>JAEUQI010000066.1:0-2160 GCA_016789145.1 Blastocatellia bacterium
CGTTCGTGTTTCGGCCGTCGAATGATGACGACACGCGTCTGGACGAAACTTCGGCTCCCGATTCCTCGACGGATTCGTCGAAAGATAACAACGACGATCTCACCGCTTTGATGGAAGTCGGCGAAGCAGAGGGCATTATCGAGGAAGACGAGCGTGAGATGATCGAAACTATGGTCGAATTCGGCGAGACGCGAGCCGGCGAGATCATGACGCCTCGGACCGAGATCGTGGCCGTTTCTGCGGGCACTTCTATAAAAGACGCTCGCGACATCATCATCGAAGAAAAAGTTTCCCGCCTGCCGATCTACCGCGAGAATATCGACAGTATCGAGGGCATTCTCTACGTTCGCGACCTACTTTCGGCTCTCGCGACGGGCCGCAAAGAAGATCCGGTCGAGTCGATCATGCGCGACGCATTCTTCGTTCCCGAGACAAAAACGGCCGACGAATTGCTCAAGTCGATGCAGCGAGAGCACGTTCAGCTCGCCATCGTGATCGACGAATACGGCGGCGTCGCGGGCCTCGTAACCGTCGAAGATCTGATCGAAGAGATCGTCGGCGAGATCGAAGACGAGGACATCGAACGCGAAGAAGTGATCGAGATCCGCGACCTCGGCAATGGCGTTTACGACGTCCTCGGCTCGACCGAAATAGAACGCGTCGAAGAACTCTTCGACCTCGAACTCGAAGACGACGATTACACCACCATCGCCGGCCTCGTAGTAACCGAACACGGCTCGGTCCCCAAGATCGGCGAAAAACTCACCATCAAAGACCTCGAGATCGAAATTCGAGAAGCCGACGAAAAACGCCTCACGCTACTACGGATAAAAGCCGCCGAACCGACTGAAACGCAAGCATAATTCAGGTCTCAGAAATGCGAATTTGAACGAGCGTACCAGGTCGAAACCTGTCGAACAAAGCCGGCCGGTCGCGTCATTTTCTAGAAAACGACTTCGCAATTCTCGCAAAACTCTGATTTCTAACGGAAAAGGGTTCGATCGTTCATGTTTCGATGCTAGCGTTGATATGTGGACACGATATTTTGCAAAACATCACCAACCGCCGCCCGACCGAAACCGCTTCGTGTGAAGCTGCTTGAGACGCCTCCCGATCGCAGACGTGCGTTCGTCGAGACCGTCTTAGACAGCATCATCGAAAGCCGATTCGGGCCTGGTTGCATTCTCGCCGAGGTCGTCAGTTTCGATGAAATATTCGAGCCCGAACGCGAGATCCAATTCGACCTAACGGCAGTCCGCCACGCCCAAGGCATAAGCCCGCACGTCAGTGAGGGCGTAACATACAACGCAGAAGTATCGGCGACTGCCGTGAATGTGTCGAACTCATGTACTGCACGGGCTGACGGCCGCCACCGTTCTCACTGCGTTGCACCTAACGCCCTTACTCCAAAGACTCCGTGCGGGCCTGTGCCTCCAACCCACTCACCACCAAATTTGGGACGCAAACGGGCTATGCCCTGATCGCAATGCGGTCGGGCTCGCCCGACCGAGCGGCTCACCCTTGAGAATCACGGAGTCCGCGACAGCGGACGACTCCTTTGGGACGCAAGACTCCCCGCTGTCAGAACCTGAGGCATAGCCTCAAAGAAGTTGAAGGAGAACCCCACGGCGAAGCACAGCTTCGCCGCTCAGCGAGGTGGCAGAGCCACGTGCAGGCGAGACGCCTGCGTTCCGCTTGTCAGAACCACCTGCGATAGCGGGTGGTTGAAGCTGAGGTTGATTCAACCTTTGGGACGCGCACGGCACAAGCCCGCACGGAGTCTTCGGAGTAAGGGCGTTACTCACAACCAAACCAGCACGGCAGCAGCCGATCCTCCAAACTTCCGTGTTACGCCCTCACTAACGTGCGGGCTTGTGCAATGCAGGCGAGACGCCGGCGTTCCGGGCGTTGAGAATTTTGGGACGCGCACGGCATAAGCCCGCACGGAGTCTTCGGAGTAAGGGCGTTACTCACAACTGAACAAGCACGGCAGCCGCCGATCCTCCAAACCTCCGTGTAACGCCCTCACTAACGGCCTTGTGCAATCCAGGCAAGACGCCTGCCGCCCGGCCGGTGAAAAGTCTTGGGACGCAAAAAATGGCCGCTCTTTCGAACGGCCTTGTCCTGTTTATTTAACGAACTTAATACAGCCGTCTTTGA
>JAEUQI010000066.1:2169-5284 GCA_016789145.1 Blastocatellia bacterium
TTTGGGACGCAAAAAATGGCCGCTCTTTCGAACGGCCTTGTCCTGTTTATTTAACGAACTTAATACAGCCGTCTTTGATCTCGATCTTTGAATCGTTTGCGATCTCAACGTCGCCGCATTTGGTGGTCACAATGGCTTTGGTGCCGCTGCCGCCGATGGTCGTGGCTCCGCTGGTCGAGGCGTTGAAAACGACCTCTTTTGTCGAGCCGTCCATCTTGACGACGAACTTCCACGTTGTCGAATCTTTGTTGTAGTACTTGATGTAAACCGATGCGAATGCGTTCATTCCGAAAATCGAAACTAGAGCTAAACCTAAAATTATCTTCTTCATACGTTCTCCTAAATGTGTTATCAAGCCGGCTTGTAACTTAGGAACGAGGCGAGAGAGATAACTTGCACGATCGTTCTTGTTTATCGAGTTGCCACTACTAACTCCTATCGGTTTGGGTTGCTCTTATAAGTTGCCACTAGCTTCAGCTAGTGGATAAGGATGCATCATAATACTCTTGGGCTTTAGCCCAAACAGTGTGCGGGCTAAAGCCCGCTGCAAACAAGGGGTAATGCTATCCACTAGCTAAAGCTAGTGGCAACTTATGGGAACCAGACCTACGGCCTGATTTTGCCTGGAAACAAACCGGCTAGTTCACAACCATCGTTCCCGTGCCTTCGTCCGTAAACACCTCAGCTAGGATCGCGTTTCGCGTAGTTCCGCTGACGATATGAGCCGACGAAACGCCGCGGGAGAGCAGGGAAATTAGGCTTTCGAGTTTTGGGATCATGCCGCCGGTCGCTCGGCCGGTGGCGATCATATGTTTGGCGTCCTCGACCGTTAGACGCGAGAGCTTTGTGTCCTCGTTCGATTCTTCGAGATAGATGCCGTTGACGTCTGAGAGCAGAATTAGCTTTTCCGCCTGCAGCCCCGCGGCGATCTCGACGGCGATGGTGTCGGCGTTGATGTTGAAAATTCGGCCCTCGTCATCGGCTCCGAGCGATGAGATTATCGGCAAATAGCCGCTGCCTAACATTGTGTTGATCAGATCGACATTGACCTGAACAACATCGCCAACGTGGCCGAAATCGATCATTTTCGTCTCGCCGGTTTCGGTGTTCAGCACATCTTTTGGCGGACGTTTTTTGGCGGTGATAATGCCGCCGTCGATGCCCGAAATGCCGACTGCCTGTATGCCTCGACGGCGAAACTGCGACAGTATCTCCGTGTTGATCTTGCCGCGAAAGACCATCTTCGCAAGCTCAAGCGTATCGTCGTCAGTAACGCGGCGGCCTGCAACCACTGTCTGCACGACGCCGAGCTGCTCAGCAAGCTCATTCAACTGCTTGCCGCCGCCGTGGATGACGCAGACGCGAATGCCGACTTCGTGAAGCAGTGCGATCTCCTCGGCGAGCGACGCAAGATTGTCCTTGTCCTCGGTCACCTTTCCCGAGAATTTGATGACGAAGGTCTTGCCCGCAAATCGTTGGATGTAGGGAAGTGCTTCGCGTAATAGTTCGAGTGTTTCGATGTTCATAGCGTCTAAAGTTCAAAGGAAAAAGGAAAAGAGTGCGCTAGCGAACCAACTCGGTGAGGATCGCTTTCTGAGTATGAAGCCGATTCTCTGCTTCGTCGATGACGACGGAGTTTGGCGAATCGATAACGCCGTCGGTGACGATCACGTTGCGGCGGACCGGCAGGCAGTGCATGAAAATGCCGTCAGCCGTCCGTGCCATTTTGGCTTCGTCAACGATCCATTCGTCTCGGAGATTCGCTCGATGAGCGATGTCGGCGTCATTGTTACCGTAAAACTGCTTGCCGCCCCAGCTCTTTGCATAGACGACCTCGACACCGTCGTAGGCTGTCTCGACGTCATTCGTAAATGCGACGCTGCCGCCATTTGCCGAGGCTTGCTGCTTGATCTCGGCGATGAGTTCGTCGTCGAGCTCGTAACCTTGCGGATGTGCGATGGTCAGGTCGTGGCCGAACTGAGCCGCGGCAAGAGCAAAGCTATTCGGTACGGCCATCGGAAGAGGTTTCGGGTGCCATGCCCAGGTTAGCAGGACCTTTGCTTTCGTAGGGGCACACTCCCTACCGGTCGTGTTTCTGCCTAGGTGCTCGAGGATCGTCATCATGTCTGCCATCGACTGACACGGATGATGCATCGCGGATTCGAGATTGATGATCGGAACACTCGCGTATTTCGCGAATGCATTCAGGATCGGATCGGTTCGCTCGGTCTCCCAATCCTTTAGCTCGGCAAATGTCCGAACGCCGATCGCGGAGACATAGCGTTCGAGCACGCGGACGAATTCGGCAAGGTGCTCGGTCTTGTTGCCGTCCATAACAACGCCTTCGCGGTGCTCCAGCGTCCACGAAGTGCCGCCGGGCTCAAGTATCACCGCGTTGCCGCCAAGCTCGTATATGCCGACCTGCATCGACGCACGGGTTCGCAGGCTCGGATTGAAGAAAACGAGCGCGACGGACTTACCGGCAAGCGGTTTCTCAACGCTCTTGCCCGATTTGATATCGATCGCTTTGGCAATGAAGGCTTCGAGTTCAGCTCGGCAGAAGTCGGATGTGTTTAGATAATTCATGATCGCAGGACCTCCACAAACCGCGAGATCTCCTCTGTGGTCACACAAAGCGGCGGCAGGAGCCGCAACACGTTCGGGTCGCTCGACGTGCCTGTAATGATGTTATTTGCCAACAACTTAGCGTGGACGTCTTTGCACGGTCTATCGAATTCGACACCTAGCAGACAGCCTTTGCCGCGTACCTTTACGACGCCGGAAACGCCAACGAGCGAGTCGCGGAGATGTTGCTCTACCGCACCGGCATTGGCGATCATGTTGTCATTCTCGATAGCTTCGAGCGTCGCCACGACCGCCGCCATCGCAAACATTCCGCCGCCGAATGTGGTGCCGAGATCGTTGAGCTTTATGTTCGAAGAAACCGCGTCGTTGACCAGACAAGCACCGACGGGAACACCGCTGCCGAGCGATTTTGCGAGCGTGATAATGTCAGGCTCGACGCCATCAGCCAGATCGCTGCCGCCAAAGAACCAATTGCCCGTTCGCCCGATGCCGGTTTGTACTTCGTCGAATATCAGGACGATGCCGCGTT
>JAEUQI010000066.1:5294-18535 GCA_016789145.1 Blastocatellia bacterium
GCTGCCGCCAAAGAACCAATTGCCCGTTCGCCCGATGCCGGTTTGTACTTCGTCGAATATCAGGACGATGCCGCGTTCATCACAGACGTCTCGTAGCTCGCGAAAGAAGCTCGGACCAGCTTCGGTAACGCCGGCCATCGACTGTATCGGCTCGAGCATGATCGCGGCCGTCTCGTTGTCGGCCACCGAGCGAACACTATCGATAGCACCAAAGACCGCTGAGACATGGCCCGGAACATTCGGCTTGCCGATCTCGCGATATTTACCGAGAAACGTAGCCGATATCGAATCCGCCGTACGGCCATGAAAGCCGCCGGTGAACGTCACTACTTTCTCGCGGCCCGTCGCCATTCGAGCCATGCGCATCGCGTTCTCGTTCGCTTCGGTGCCGGAGTTGCAGAAAAACGCCTTGGAGAGGGAAGCAGGAGCTACGGCCACAAGTTTCTCAGCAGCTTTCGCACGAATAGATGAATAGACTAGATTTGAATAGAAAAGCACCTTGTCCGCCTGCTCTTGAATGGCTTTCACCACATGAGGATGCGAATGCCCGGTCGCACAAACAGCATGGCCGCCGTAGAGATCGAGATACTCGACGCCTTCGCTCGTCCAGATCGTCGAACCGCGTCCACGCTCGACCGCGATGCCCATCTTGGCGTAAGTTTCGACCTGATATTGGTCTTCGGTCTCCTTTATCTTTTCGAAAGTCATCAATTTATTCGTCGGTCGAAATAGTCGCTCGGATAGCTGTAAACTCGATTCGCAAGCGTCCTGACGCTCGATGGATCCTTTAGGTATTCGTCGCGTTCGTCGTTGCTGAGTTTGAACCTGACCGCATAGATCGCCACGGTTCCGCAACAAACGTCTAGTATGTAGTCGTCCGTCTCGTCATCGTGTTCTAAGGTGTAGAACCACGGGTCTTCTTCTATCTTAGTCAGCATTGTGGATTCGTCCCTACTAGTTTCAGGCCCGTAGTTTCGTCGAGCCCGAACATCAGATTCATGTTCTGCACCGCTTGGCCCGCGGCACCTTTCACAAGGTTGTCGATTGCTGAGAACACGACAACTTGTTTGCCCGAAGTATGAAATGCGATGTCACAATAGTTTGTAGTTTTGACCCAATTAATGTCCGGCGAACCTTCGACCAGACGAATAAAATGAGCATCTTTATAGAAGTGCGAGTACAAGTTCGAGAGGTCGTCGTGAGTCAAATTGGCACTTGTTTCCACGTAGCAGGACGCGAAGATCCCACGAGCAACGGGCAAGCTGTGCGTCATGAAAACGAGCTCGTTCTCAAACGAGCCGACCGCTTTCAAGTGCTGCTCGATCTCGGGCACATGTTGATGTACAAATGGCTTATAGGCGTAGAACGATGTCATACGCTGCGGATGATGTGTGTTCGCTGCTGCCTTTGCACCAGAGCCGCTCGAGCCTGTTTTGGCATCGACGATCACTTTGCCGGTCAACAGGCCGCTCGAAACCATCGGTGCCAGTGCGAGCAAAGTAGCCGTGGCAAAGCATCCCGGATTTGCAATGTACCGAGCCGTCCGAATTGCTTCGGAATTGGTTTCGGTCAAACCATAGACAAATTTCGTCTGAAGTTCGCCGGCGTGTTCTAGTCTGTAATAGCGGTCGAAAACGTCTGCGTCGTTGATTCTAAAATCGCCCGAAAGGTCGATCGCTTTGACGTCTGGCGAAAGCTGCGGGATCAAATTCAAAGCCTGTCCGTGCGGCAGTGCAAAAAATGCAACGTCTATTTCGCCAAGCGTTGAGAGATCATCAGGTGCGATCTCAAATCTGAGATCCGTAATGCCAAACAGATTCTTGTGCACCTCCGCGACGGCTTTGCCGGCATGTTCGTTTGCGGTTACGAGCGAGATCTCGACATTGGGATGCGCGAGCAGGATACGCAGCAGTTCGCTGCCGCCATAGCCTGAGCCGCCGAATATTGCTACGTTTATCTTTTCGGAGCTATTCATTTTCGAATAACCTCCATATGGCTTTTGTCGTTGTCTTTTGTGCTTTATGGTCGGCGACTGCAATGAATATCGTGTCGTCTCCCGCGATGGTACCGATGATCTCGGCAATATTCGCGGCGTCGATCTTGACGGCAACAGCTGATGCCAATCCCGGCGTGCATTTCGCCACCAGCAAGCTTTCGCCAGCCGTCTCGATCGAATATGGAGCGAGGCCATTCGGTCTTGGTTGAGGCATCGCATAGGCACCGTTGATCTTAACGATCCCAAGCTCGTCGATGTCGCGAGAAACACTAGCTTGGGTCACCTGATAACCAAGTGACGAAAGTCGATCGGCAAGATCTGCCTGTTTTGCTATAGACTCATTGCTGATCAGGTCAATGATCTTTTGTTGACGCTCGGTTTTGTGCATACTCTCAACGAATATGCATAGAATGATGCATATTCACCGTATAGATGAATAGTATGCGTGAATAGTTCGCTTTATGCAAACATTCACGAATAAAATACAACGACTAGAAGATCGCGAGCTTAATGCGAAGGAATTTCTTAGGATTGGCACGAAAATCATTGAGAAGCTTGGTGCCTTCTCCGGTGAATGTGGCGATGTTGTTAGCGGTCACTGAAACGTTGTTGTAGAGAGTCTCGTCCGTCAAGATCTTGCCAAGCGTTCCTTTGCCTGCTTGAGCGTCGCCGAGAATGGCGTCGAGTTTGGCAGACATTGCGTTGAAACGATCTAGTGCGACACGAGTATCGTCGTAAAGTTTCTCATCCTTTAGTAGCTTTCCGGCGGTTCCCTTGCCATCGCGAAGATCTGCGGAAACGATCTTTAGGTCAGCTGCGATCTCGTTGAATTGACCAACGGCCTTTCGAAGGTCCGCAACCGCTGCGCGAGTATCGTTATAAAGGGCATCATCTGACACGATCTTGCCGGCTGTGCCTTTGCCCGTGCGAATATCGGACGAGATCGCTTCGAGCGAGGCGACGGTCTTGCTAAGGCTGTTGTAGAGCTCAGGGTCGTTGACAAGTTTGCCGGCCGAGCCTTGGCCGCTATTGATCTTATCGATGGTCGTTTTCAGGCGCTCCATCGTCGCTTTCGTCTCAGCAACCGCTCCATCGAGGCTTTCGTAAAGCGCTTCGTCGTTGACTATACGACCCAATGTACCGTCGCCCTTGTTCGCCTTCGTAAGGATCTCGTTCGCGGGAACAGCGAGTTTGTTGATCTGCTGAAGCAAGTTGTTGCCGGTGTCGGTCAATTGATTCATTGAGATCGCCGCACTCGATTCGAGGATGGCATTTTCCTGAACCGCGGCACCGTCGGAGGAGCCCGGCGAGATATTGATCAGCTTGTCATTAGCGAGGATCGACATGCCGACGAGCTGAGCTTTCGAATCAGTTCGAATGAGCTCAGTGATCGGCCGGCCCTCAAACTCACGCGAGATCGCCATCGTCGCTTCGATACGCTGGATCGGTGCGGTTGGATCTGTATTCGCGTTCTTATTCGAATCGGTAGTCAGGAACTTAACATCCTCGACCTTGCCGATCGATACACCGGCGAGCTGTACCTCTGCATTTGGACGCAGCCCATCGGCACTGGCAAATCGGGCCTTAAGCCGCATCTTTTTCTCGAACGGATTAAAGTCGCCGCTGGAATTGATGATCAGAAAACCCAGCACGAGCAGAGCAGCAAACACGAAAATGCCTACGCGTAATTGTCGAAATCCTAGTTTTTGGTCAGTCCTTGGCATTATCTATTTACCGCGTATGAATCGTCTGATATAAGGGTCGTCGGCCGCCAACAATGCTCGGTCGCTACCATCGAATATGATCTCGCCGTCTTTCAGCATTAGGGCTCCGGTGTTCAACATACAGAGAAATTCACCGTCTTCCTCAAAATGAACATTGCCGTTGTTATCAACTATCGCATATTCCGATGAGAGATATTCTAAGTTATTCATCTCGTGAGTCACAAAGATAGATGAGACTTCTTCGAGATCACGGAGCTTGATAGCAAGCTCACAAATGGTGCGAGCCGTAGGAGGATCGAGTCCCGCTGTTGGCTCGTCGAACAATACGATGCTCGGATTTCCGACAAGTGCCCTGGCGATGCCCACGCGGCGACGCATACCGCCGGAAAGTTCGGCCGGCATCTTGTCGATCGCATCCTCGAGATCGACGAACTGCAACATTCGTCGAACTTCGTGCTCGATCTCATCGGCGGGAACCTTTTCCTCAGTCAGACGATAAGCGACATTCTCGTAAACCGACAGCGAGTCGAACAATGCACCTTCTTGAAAGACCATCCCGATCTTTTTCCGGATCCGGCGAAGGTCTTCATCGTCGAAATCGGAGAGGTCTTCGCCATCGACTATCACCGATCCGGCGTCAGGCCGCAAAAGGCCAAGGATCAGTTTGATCACCGTAGATTTTCCTGTGCCGGAACCGCCGAGAACGAGCTTAGTTTCGCCGCGTTTAACTGAAAAGTTGACGCCTTCGAGAATCACTTGATCATCGAACGCCAAGTACACATCCCGAAATTCGATCGCAGGCGTCGAGTTTCCGTTCAAGTTGTAGCTAGATTCCGGCGTCATATTTAGAACATTGTTCCCGTGAAGAATTGCTGCAAGATCTTTGACAAGAAGAAATCAACGATGATGACCCAAACCGACGAAACGACGACTGCGCTTGTGGTCGATCGGCCAACGCCAACGGTTCCGCCGGTAGTACTGAGGCCTTTGTGGCAAGACACGATTCCGATGATAAATCCGAAGACGACCGGCTTAAATATTCCGCCCAGGAGATCGTTGATCGAGACTCCGACTCTAACTGAAGTTACGTAGACAGTCGTATCTAGTCCGTAAACCAAATTAGCGACGAGTCCGCCACCGATGAGCCCGAACAGATCGGCCGCGACTGTGAGCAATGGCAATGCAATGATCAGAGCAACGAGCCTCGGAGTGACGAGCTTTCTCGCCGGAGATGTTCCTAATGCCCGCATTGCTTCGATCTGCTGCGAGACGACCATTGAGCCAAGCTCAGCCGAGATCGCAGAACCAACCCGTCCGGCGACCATTAATGCTGATAGAACTGGGCCTAGTTCGCGAATCAGCGATGTCGCGACGCCTTGGCCGGCATTGCTTTGGGCACCATAATATTGAAGCGTCGGATACGCCTGCAAAATTAGAACGCCGCCGGTGAAGAACCCTGTAAGGATAACGATACCGGCAGAACCGACACCTATAAGATCTAGCTGACGAATGATCTCGTCAAAATATCGAGGCTTTTTCGTCAATCCGCGAACAACGCGCACAAACAGGTCGGTGACGCCTTGAAGTTCGAATAGGAATCTTGTGAACGGATTCATTAGTCGGTTGGGGACGAGAACGCTTTGAATCAGATTACACTTTCGCGGCTAAGCTGCCAAATAAGAGAAAATGCCGCCGATGTTTAGATCGACGGCATTAGTATTACTCTTGTTCTGCAAATAGCCTTAACGATTCTCCGGCCGTGACGCCGGCTGCATATTTTGTCGGTTGGCACTTCGGCGAACACTATTTGGTTCGCCTTCACTGATCTTTCGCTGAACATTCTCTCGACGCATATTCTCGAATTGTTGCCGGAGCTCGCGAAACTTTACAAGTTGCTCGGGCGTCAGAATCTTTCGGATAGCAAGCTCGCCCATCGAGCGAACACGGATCACCTCGGCTTGAGCCAACTGCTGCTCCTTAAGCTTCGCTTCGAATTCGCCGGCAACGAGAGTGTCTGCATAGATCGTTTGGTCGAGAGCAACGGTCGCTTCACGCAAACGCTTTTGTGCCGCCATCATAATTGGCCGATGACGCTGATTCAGCATACGAAGCTGTCGAAACTGATCGCGTGTGAGACCGATCTGTTGAAGCAAACCTTGACGGCCGTCTTTCGCTCCATCAGCTATCGGCGGCGGAGTTTCGCTCGGGGCGGCGTTATTCGCAGGCGTGACTTGCCCGAACGCACTATAGGTTGACGTCAGAACCGACGCCGTTAGAAGAACAATTTTCGAGAGAGTGTACTTCATATTCTCACCAAACTAGTATCGTGTATCCTCACCGTCGAACAGATCGGTCAAACGTAGCGAGGTATCTTCTGAATCATCGTCAACCGTATTGATCGTACGACTGTTGTTCGACGTCGCGACTGCCGCGTTCTTAGCATCGTTGCGTACCATCGGCTGGCTCGGCCGAACGTCACGCTTTGCCTGAACGGTCTTTATTGGACGAGCGACGCGCGTCGGCTCTTCATTCATAGCCTTGACAGGAACTACCGCATCGTTCGAAACCACAGAAGTCGGCTTTGAAACGTCGATATTCGCGGGCGTCGGAGCGGCGACTTTATTGACATTAGCAAGATGAACCTCAGCAACACCAGCATTATCTATCGACACCACATAAGCACCAAACGCGGCAACTACCAACAAACTCGCAGCCGCAAGGGAAGCGGTCGCCCAATTGAATGAGAACGCCTCGCGAAGTCCTGCCCAGATGCTTACCGGTTTTTCTTCGTAAGGAATTACGATCTGCGGCGTTGGCATTGGGACGAATTCTTCTTTGTGCCATTCATAAACCGAAAATCGTGCGAGCGACACCGAGGCGAACTCATCCGTGCACGCCTCGCATTCCGCCAGATGATCTTCAAAGCTCTCACGAGCCGCCGCCGAGCCGTCTTCGTAGAGGTACGAAAGCAGTTGATCTTCTTGGCCGCAAATTTTATCGTTCTCGTGTCTCATAACTTACGCCACCTCGACGGGCGTGCGTTCCAACTTCATTCTGAGCTGCTTCAGGGCCGTATACAGTCTGCTTTTAACGGTGCTGAGCGGCACGTCAAGCGTTTCTGATATCTCCTGAAACGTCATTTCCTCAAATTCTTTCATCACCACGACCTGCTTCAATTCGCTTGGCAATGTGCCGACCGCATTGCGAACCAGCGTCAGACGCTCTGCTTTTTCAGCAGTGTTTCCCGGCGAATAACTCGCGGCGGCGACGAATGCTCGTTCTTCCGAGCCATCTTCGTCGTTCAGATATTCCTCCGAACGCGACTTTTGCCGACGCTTGATCGTCAGGCATTGATTGACGGCAATTCGATGTAACCAACTCGAAACCTTCGCCTCACCACGAAAATTCTTGAGATTTCGATAAGCTGCAACGAACGCCTCCTGCGCGGCATCGCCGGCATCATCCTCTCGCCCGAGCATACCGAAGCATAACGCAAATATCTTACGCTGCCACCGCCGAACGATCTCGCCAAACGCGTCATGATCATCCCGCACGGCCATCTCGACCAGTTTTTCGTCGCTCAGGTCTCTGTACATCAGCTTTCTAAGCAGTGGCCTAAAAACAAAATGGCCGTCTAACAATAAGTTAGACGACCATTTTGGCGAAAAAGTTGAGAAATTACTAGCTATTAGTAAGCCTTGGCAAATATCACACGTTTCGATGACGGATTTCCGGAGAATACACACTTACCAGATTCCTCGACTGCATCCAATGGAATGCATCTGATCGTGGCTTTGGTTTGTTGTTTGATGGTTTCTTCGGTTTCGGGGGTGCCGTCCCAGTGGGCGGAGACGAAGCCGCCTTGCTCGATTTGAGATTTGAAGTCTTCCCAAGAATCGACGGCGAAGGTGTTGGCTTCGCGAAACTTTAGGGCTTTGTCATAAATGTTCGTCTGAATCTCATCGAGCAACGATGTCAGGGTCTCGACGATCTTTTCGAGCGGCATGCTTTCTTTAGTAAGCGTATCGCGGCGTGCGACCTCGACGGTGCCGGCCTCGAGATCGCGCATTCCGAGGGCGAGACGAATAGGCACGCCTTTTAGCTCGTATTCGGCGAATTTCCAACCGGAACGCTGATTGTCGCTGTCGTCATATTTGACGGAAATGCCCGCAGCCTTGAGTTCCGCAATGATCGGGTCGACCTTTTCGCTGATGGTGGCGAGGTCTTCGGGCGAACGGTAGATCGGAATGATGACAACCTGTATCGGCGCAAGTTTCGGCGGAAGAACAAGGCCTTGATCGTCAGAATGCGCCATGATCAACGCTCCCATCAAACGCGTCGAAACGCCCCAACTCGTCGCCCACGCGTATTCGAGCTGGTTCTCTTTGTTCACGAACTGCACATCAAAAGATTTCGCAAAGTTCTGCCCAAGGAAATGCGAGGTCCCGGCCTGCAACGCCTTGCCATCCTGCATTAACGCCTCGATACAGTATGTTTCCTCGGCCCCGGCGAACCGTTCGCTAGGAGTTTTGACGCCCTGAATAACAGGAACCGCCATCCAATTCTCAGCAAAATCGGCGTAAACACCGAGCATGCGTTCGGTTTCTTCGACCGCCTCTTCGCGAGTCGCGTGTGCGGTATGGCCTTCTTGCCATAGGAATTCAGCAGTACGCAAAAACAGACGTGTACGCATTTCCCAGCGGACGACATTCGCCCACTGATTGATTAGCAAAGGCAGATCGCGCCACGATTGGATCCAGTTCTTGTAGGTATTCCATATGATCGCCTCGGAAGTCGGGCGAATGATGAGCTCTTCCTCAAGCTTGGCGTTCGGATCGACCATCAGGCCGCCTTCAGGGTTTGCCTTGAGACGATAATGCGTGACGACGGCACATTCTTTGGCAAAACCTTCGGCGTGCTCTTCTTCTTTTTCGAGGAAAGATTTCGGCACGAACAACGGGAAGTATGCATTGACGTGGCCCGTGGCTTTGAACATATCGTCCAACGCTCGCTGCATCTTTTCCCAGATCGCATAGCCGTAAGGCTTGATCACCATGCAGCCGCGAACCGCCGAATTCTCGGCCAGATCCGCACGTTTGATGATCTCGTTATACCACTCGGAATAATTCTCCGACCGTTTAGGAAGCGCTTTACTCATATATAATGGGTTGCCACAGGTCGCGACTGCGTCTGTATGGCGAAACTCAGATGATAGGACAATAATCGCGGCGTTTCAATTGTTCTGCGGAATTGCGTTGCCGCTGTTTGTGGTTTTCGTATTCTGCTATGCTATTATTCGGACTTTATGGCTGGGTTTGAGCTCGATCTTCAAGACACCGCAACGGCTTATGCCGACAAAACGGACTCTCAGTTAAAGGAGAAGCACCGTATATTCAAACTCCTCAATTCGCCGTTCCTCAACTCGATGGGCACAGCCGCGACCAAGTTCGCTCTTGCGATCGGCTTGCCGGTTCAAGGCCTCATCAAATCGACGATCTACGAACAATTCTGCGGCGGCGAGACAATTGAAGAAAGCGATCCAGTTATTAAAAAACTTGGCGAATCCCGCGTCGGAACGATCCTTGATTATTCGGTTGAAGGCAAGACCACCGAAGAGGATTTCGAAGCGACAAAGAACGAGATCATCCGCACCATCGAACGAGCCAAGAACGATCCCAACATTCCGTTCGCGGTTTTCAAAGTAACCGGTATCGCCCCGCTAGGGACGCTTGAACGCATGAGCGGCCGTAAGAAGCTCGACGCGAAAGGCCAGGCAAAATGCGAGCGAATAAACTCACGCATCAACGAGATCTGTTCAAGAGCCTACGAACTCGAACAGCCTACTTTCATCGATGCCGAGGAGACTTGGATACAAGACGCCATCGACCGCCACGCGACCGATATGATGGAGCGGTACAACCGCGAGCGGCCGATCATCTTTACGACGCTGCAGCTTTATCGGAAAGATCGGCTTGAATTTCTAAAGGAAGCCCGTCGCGAAGCAACAAATAACGGTTATATTTTGGCGGTTAAGCTTGTTCGCGGTGCCTACATGGAAAAAGAACGCGAGCGTGCCGCCGAGATGGGCTACGAATCGCCGATCCACGAGACCAAGGCAGACACTGACGCAGATTACAATGCTGCGATCGAATATTGTCTCAAGCACATCAACGAGATCGCGTTCGTCGCCGCTTCGCATAACGAAGAAAGCACGAAGCTGCTCGCCGAAAAAATGGCGGAGCTGAACATTCCCGCCGATCATCCGCACATCTTTTTCTCGCAGCTTTATGGCATGGGCGACAATATTTCTTACGTGCTGGCGAAGAACGGCTACAACGTTTCGAAATATGTTCCGTACGGCCCTGTGAACGATGCCGTGCCTTATCTTATGCGTCGTGCTGAAGAAAATTCCTCAGCCGCCGGCCACATGAGCCGCGAACTCGAGATGATCGAACGCGAAATGAAACGGCGAAAGCTTTAGCGAACATTCGCAACGCTGATTCGTAATCCAATCCGATGTTCTGTCCCAAATGCGGAAAATCCGATCAGCTTCCCGAAGCCTATTGTCGTGGTTGCGGCACCTTTCTGCCTGATCTGACAAAACCGGTCAAAGGCCCGATCACACCGCAGGAACACGTCACCGCAAACATTGTTCTCAGTTCGATGTCTATCGTCGCGGGCATCACCATGGCGATCCTGCTTTGGTCAATGCTCGGTTTTCGCGAGAACACTCATCCGCTGATCTACGTTGCGGCGGGCTTGTTTATGGCGAACGGAATCTGGCACATACAGACGCTGTGGCGTTCGATACTGTTACGAAAGCATTTTAAGGAACAGACGCGAGCACGCGAACTTTCCGCTCCGACTCAGCCGGAACTTGCTCCGGCGAATTTTGAGAATGTAGTTCCTATCAGCGTTGTCGAGCGGACGACGCGAGACCTGACAGGCAGCAAACGCAGATCATCTTAATCCGAGTAACAATCTGATCGAGGTATCAGAGATGTTCATCTCACCGCGACGCCAGTTTTCGAGCGGCTCCAGTTCTTTGTCGGTTAATTCACGATTCGCGATCGGTGCGGCTTGGGTCGCTTCGAACGCACGCTCGGTCAACGCGACGTGTTCGATCGACATTCGAAGTTCACGACTCGAAACTGCGGCTGCCTCGGCTGTTTCGACATCGTGAAAATAGTCAGAATACGCCGCGACGTGCATCGCCGCAGGCTCTTCGTCGATAGCGAGCAGACGCAGCATTACATAACCGGCCTCGATCTGAATAATGAGAAAATCGCCTGCCTTTAGTCCGTGGTGCATTTATCTAGGCTAGCAATCTGCGTTAGACTTGTCTAAATGGACGAACATTCAATGCTAGAGATCGCCATCGAAGAAGCCAAGCTCGGTCTCGCGACAGGCGGCATACCTATCGGAGCCGCTTTGTTTCGCAGTGACGGCACACTGCTCGGTCGTGGCCACAATCGCCGAGTCCAAGACGGCGATCCTTCGGTCCACGGCGAAACTGACGCCTTCCGCAACGCCGGCCGTCAACGAAATTACAAGAACACGATAATGGTAACGACACTTGCTCCGTGCTGGTATTGCAGCGGTTTGGTGCGTCAATTCGGGATCGGCACTGTCATCGTCGGCGAATCTGAAACTTTCAGCGGCGGCATCAATTGGCTTCGCGAAAGCGGCGTAAAGGTCATTGATCTGGACAATGCTGAGTGCAAGCAAATGCTAGGCGAATTCATCGAGCAGTTTCCCGACGTTTGGAACGAGGACATAGGCGAAGACTAAATGACACTGCTCACAAAATCCGCGGCCGCTGATGCCGTAAAGGTTATCAAATCGAACGACCGCGTTTTCATACACGGCGTCGGTGCGGCACCGCAGTCTCTTATTAAAGCGATGGTCGATCGCTCCGACGAGCTGACAAACGTCGAGATCGTTCACCTTCATACCGAAGGCCCCGCACCGTATTCCGATCCGCAGTTCGCCAACAATTTCCGCGTAAATGCGTTCTTCGTGGGTGCAAACATACGTGCTGCGGTTAAGGATGGACGTGCGGACTATATACCTGTTTTCTTGTCAGAGATACCCGCGTTGTTTCGCAAAGGCGTGCTGCCGCTCGACGTCGCTTTGATACACACGTCGCTGCCTGACAAGCACGGTTTTTGCTCGCTCGGTGTCAGTGTTGATATCGCGCGTGCCGCGGTTGATACGGCAAAGCATGTGATCGCACAGGTCAATCCAAAGATGCCGCGTACGCTCGGTGACGCACTCGTACACGTCGATGAGATCGATGCATTTGTCGATGTTGACGAGTTTCTGCCCGAGGCAAAGCCCGCTGAGATCACCGATGTTGACCGAAAGATCGGCGGCTACATCGCCGAGATGATCGACGACGGAGCCACGCTCCAAATGGGCATCGGTTCGATACCGAACGCTGTGCTCGCCTCGCTTGGAAATCACAAACACCTCGGCATTCATACCGAAATGTTCTCCGACGGCTTGATCGATCTAGTGGAATCCGGAATCGTCACCGGTGAACGAAAGATCAAGCACCCCGGCAAGATCGTCTCCGGTTTCGTCATGGGCACGCAGCGGCTTTACGATTTCATCGACGACAATCCACAGGTTCTGATGCTCGATATCGCTTATGTAAACGACACATCGGTAATTCGCCGCAATCCAAAAGTAACCGCGATCAACAGTGCGATCGAGGTCGATCTAACGGGGCAGATTTGTGCTGATTCGATCGGGCCGTATCAGTATTCAGGTGTTGGCGGCCAGATGGATTTTATTCGCGGAGCCTCACTCAGCGAAGGCGGCAAACCGATCATCGCTCTGCCCAGCACTACTTCGAAAGGCGACAGCAAGATCGTGCCGTTCCTCAACGAAGGTGCCGGCGTCGTCACGACTCGAGCCCACGTTCACTACGTCGTGACCGAATACGGCGTCGCGGACCTTTACGGCAAGAATCTGCAGCAGCGAGCCGCGGCATTGACGGCGATCGCTCATCCAGATCATCGCGAAACGCTCGATCGAGCTGCCCGCGAGCGATTCAAACGCGTCTAGCTTGCGAAACCTACCCAAAGTAGTAACCTATTACTTTGCTTTTTTAACCACGAGGTTATTTATATGACAAATACTAAACAAGCAGTAATAATCAGTGCGGCGCGGACGCCGACGGGGAAGTTTCAGGGTGCTCTTAAGAGCCTTTCGGCATCGGATCTTGGTGCTATTGCCGTCAAAGAAGCGGTCAAACGTGCAGGTATTTCCGGCGATCAGGTTGACGAAGTCATCATGGGCTGCGTCGTTCCTGCGGGCCAGGGGCAAGCTCCGGCGCGTCAGGCTTCGATCAAAGCAGGTCTGCCGCCCGAAGTTTCGGCGCTGACGATAAATATGGTCTGCGGCTCGGGTTTGCGTGCGGTCGCACTTGCTAGCCAAGCCGTGGCTCTTGGCGATGCTGAATACGTCGTCGCCGGCGGCATGGAATCGATGTCGAATATTCCGTACGCTTTGCA
>JAEUQI010000067.1 GCA_016789145.1 Blastocatellia bacterium
GGATTCGCCGGTCTGCATCCGCTCGCACCTGAGGCCGAATCGCAAGGTGCTCTTGAGCTGATCTACAAACTGCAGGAAGACCTTGCTGAGATCACAGGTTTGCCAGGTGTTTCACTACAGCCTGCCGCCGGTGCTCAGGGCGAGATGACGGGCGTGATGCTCATACGCGCTTTTCTTGACGCACGCGATGGCGAGGCTTCGAAAGACCGCCGCGTGATGCTCATTCCCGAATCTGCACACGGTACAAATCCAGCGTCGGCGGCAATGTCGGGCTTTACGGTCAAGACCATTCGCGCAACTGCCGAAGGCGTCACGGACATGGAGCACCTTCGCGAACTCTGTGCCGAAGGCGGCGTCGCAGGCGTGATGTTCACCAATCCGAACACCGTCGGAATCTTTGAGAAAGACATCAAAGAGATCTGCGAGACGATTCACAACGCAGGTGGCCTCGTCTATATGGACGGTGCGAATATGAACGCCCTCGTCGGGGTCGCTCGTCCGGGCGATATGGGCGTCGACGTGATCCATCTCAATTTGCACAAAACGTTCTCAACGCCCCACGGCGGCGGCGGCCCGGGTTGTGGTCCGTGCCTTTGTTCGGCAGACCTCGCTCCCTTTCTTCCGACGCCGCGTATCGAAAAGGATGGTGATCGTTACCATCTAAACTACGACGTCCCGACCAGCATCGGCCGCGTCAAAGCGTTTTACGGCAACTTTGGCATGATGGTCCGTGCACTGAGCTACATTTACACGCACGGCAACGACGGCCTACGCGAAGCAACCGAAGCCGCGGTTTTGAACGCTCGCTACGTGTCGCAGCGTCTAGAGGGCACGTTCGATAAACCGTTCGAAGCCGACTGTATGCACGAGGCGATATTCTCGCACAAGCATCAAGCAAAAAAGGGCGTCGTCACGCTCGACATCGCAAAACGTCTGATCGATTACGGCTTTCATCCGCCGACCGTCTACTTCCCTCTCGTCGTCGAAGGCGCAATGCTCATCGAACCAACGGAGAGCGTCGGCCGCTCAGACCTCGACGCATTTTGCGACGCCATGATCGACATCGACCGCGAAGCCGGCGAAGACCCCGAGTTGCTGATCAACGCACCACATTCAACTAGGATCGGACGCCTTGATGAAGCAACCGCTGCGAGAAAACCTTTGTTACGTTGGAAGAAAGATATGGACACGTCAGCCAAAGCGGCGTAGAATCCGAGATTATGGAACGAGTTATTGAACTACATATCGAACGTTTGCCGGAAGGCTATTATTTGGCGACTTCCGACGACGTTCAGGGACTCGTCGCTCAAGGTCGAACAATAAACGAAACGATCGAGATAGCTCGTGATGTCGCGAAAAAACTTATCGAGGCGAGTGAAGAGCAGATAAGCCGTCTTTCTCCAATAGCCGACAATTTCGATTTCCCAATCGTGATCGGAGTTTAATATGGGCCGGCTTTCAGGCTTTCGATATCGAGAAATAATTAAGAGACTCAAGAAACTGGGCTTCGAATTTCAGCGACAAGCGGCCGGAAGTCATGAGATCTGGTTCAATCCTGAAACTGGAAGATTCACGACGATCCCAAACCATTCCGGCGACATGCCCGAAGGTACACTTAATGCCATTCTCAAACAGGCAGGCATCGATCCCGACACGTTCTTGAATCGGTAAATGTCTTCGACAACTCGTCTAACAATTATAGCTCGAAGAGTACTGGTCGTCGTTTGGATGTCGATCATCGTTGTTTGCGTGGGCTCGTATCTTGCGAGTCCGAGTTCGTTTTCGGCTGAAAACATCGCACAGTTCATGGAGCGGTTCGGACATTGGATCTGGGGCGTTTATCTTGCGTTTTCGATCGTTCGGGGATTTACTTTGCTTCCGAGCACGCCGCTGGTTATTGCCGGAACGCTATTGTTTCCGACTCAGCCTTTTTGGGTGTTGGTGGTTTCGATGACTGGAATTTTGATTTCATCGACGATGATCTACTACTTTTCGGAGTTTCTTGGATTCGACGAGTATTTCGAGAAGAAAAGTCCCGAGGCGGTTCACAAAATAAAAGCAAAACTCGAATATCCGCTCGGCTTCCTGTTTGTCGCCGGTTGGGCATTCTTCCCTTTTGTGCCGACCGATCTGGTTTGTTATCTTGCCGGAACGACGCGTATGAATTTCGCGAAGTTCATTGCAGCGGTGTTTGTCGGTGAACTCGTGCTTTGCTATTGCTACGTTTATCTCGGCGGTTCGCTGTTTAATAAACTCTATTAACGTCCTGCTCGCCGTTTGTCACCATCGAGACTTTAGCCTAAAATCAGCTTAGGTTTTGTGCCAATCAGAAATAATCCTATGATTACGATCGGAATTCCAAAAGAGATCCATCCCGGCGAAAAGCGCGTTGCCGCGACTCCGCAAACTGTATTGAAGCTGAAAAAGCTGGGATTTGACGTCGTTGTCGAATCTCACGCAGGCCACGGCATCAACACTATCGACAGCGAATACCGCGAAGCCGGAGCGACGGTAATTGAAGACACCAAAGAACTTTGGGCCGCATCGGACTTGATAATGAAGGTGCGACCGCCCGAGCAGAACGAAGACCTCGGCGTTCACGAAGCTGATCTGCTCAAAGAAGGTGCGACGCTCGTCGGCTTCATTTGGCCTGCACAAAACAAAGATCTGCTCGACCGTCTCGCCAAACGCAAAGCCACGGTTTTCGGTATGGATTGCGTTCCGCGTATCACTCGTGCTCAGAAGATGGACACGCTATCGGCGATGGCAAATATCGCCGGTTACCGAGCGATCGTTGAGGCAGCAAATCATTTTCCGCGATTTTTTACAGGTCAGATTACGGCCGCAGGCAAGATCGATCCGGCAAAGGTGCTGGTCATCGGTGCCGGTGTCGCAGGGCTTTCGGCGATCGGTGCGGCGAAAGGTTTGGGTGCTATCGTTAGAGCGTTCGACCCGCGCTCGGCGACGAAAGATCAGGTAGCTTCGATGGGAGCGGAATTCCTCGACCTCGACGTAAAAGAAGAGGGCGAATCAAAGGGCGGCTATGCGAAGGAAATGTCCGACGCGTTTCTAAAAGCCGAAATGGCTCTCTTCGCCGCACAAGCGATGCAGGTCGATATCATTGTGACGACCGCTCTAATTCCCGGCAAGCCCGCACCAAAACTCATCACGACCGGCATGGTCGAATCGATGAAGCCCGGTAGCGTCATCGTCGATCTCGCCGCCGAACAAGGCGGAAACTGCGAATTCACCAAGCCCGGCGAAGTCGTCAAACACAAGGGCGTCACCATCATCGGCTACACCGATCTGCCGTCGCGAATGGCTTCGATGTCGTCGCAGCTTTACGGCTCGTGCATCGTCGCGTTACTGACCGATCTCGTCGGAACGCGGGCATCCCTGCCCGCATCTGAGGCGGACAAGGATGTCCACGTTCCGGCAACACTCAACATTAACCTTGACGATGAAGTCGTTCGCGGGGCCATCGTTCTGCACGAAGGCAAATTGATGTGGCCGCCGCCGGTCGTTGCAGTTACAGCTGCACCGCCGCCGGAGCCCGGAGTTCCGTCGAAAAGTACGGCTGCCACCGCTACTGCAACTGCCAAGTCGTCCGGTCACGGCCACGAGCCGAGAGGCAATATCAATCCGTGGTTGCTGATCGTTGTCGGGCTGATAATGTTCGGCGTTGGGTATATCGCTCCGTCGTCG
Organism: Blastocatellia bacterium; assembly: GCA_016789145.1. Lineage (GTDB taxonomy): Bacteria > Acidobacteriota > Blastocatellia > Pyrinomonadales > Pyrinomonadaceae > OLB17. The sequence goes on from JAEUQI010000067.1 coordinate 3,706, forward strand.
GTGCTGTCGCATTTCACGGTGTTCATGCTCGCGTGCTTTGTCGGCTATCAGGTCGTCTGGAACGTCAAACCGGCGCTCCACACACCGCTAATGTCCGTCACCAACGCCATCAGCGGCATCATCCTGGTCGGCGGCATGCTCCAACTAGTCTCGTCCGACCTAAACCTAACCGTCATCCTCGGCGCCATCGCGGTCCTAATAGCCGCCATCAACATCGCCGGCGGATTTTTGGTTACGAATAGGATGTTGGCGATGTTTAGGAAATGAAGAAACTGTTTTTCATCTTTATCGCAATTACCGTTCTAGCTATAGGCTCTTTTGCCCAAAAACAGCCTAGCGGTGCTATTTGTTCGAAGATAAAGAACATAAAGGAACTGCCACGCGACCCGAATGACGTCGGCGTCGATAAGGCTTACGATTCAATTGTAAAATCGGGCAAACGTGCGGTTCCATGTTTGATCGACTTGATCACCGATACGACGATCACACACGACCCAAGGTGTCCGACGATCAACCAGGAAACGAAGATCGGTGACGTCGCATTCTTCGTTTTGGCCAGAATACTTGAGTTTGAGTTCACACAGTTTTTTCCCGACGCGGTGAGAGCTGATTTTAAGACAAACGGAATTTATGCTTACGAGGGGTGGATCGAAAAGCCGGGTTCACGTTCAGAACTTCAAATGAAGATCCGAAACTGGTACGCGGAACAAACAAAAAGCGAATGACGCGGAGCCTCGACGTGCAATTAGATTTTTTGGTGACGAATAGGATCTTGCGATGTTTAACGAATGATTGATTTTGAATCGCTTACCAATGACTTTGAGGTTCAGTATCGGTTCTACTCTTCCGAAGAAGGCGGTCGACAAGGTCCCGCGCTCCAAGGGTATCGATGCGATTGGCAGTATGCCGACATAATCGAAGAGCGGCCTGACCAGGTTTGGATGATATGGCCGATCTTTCTCGATAGCAACGGCCGGTTTTTGCCGGAGAACACTGAAGTTCCCAATCAAGGAATCGCACAAATGTTAATAGTTGATAAGGGGCTGAAGGAGTCGGTTCACAAGAATCGAATTCGCGTTGGTATACGGGGTTATTTCGTCGAAGGGTTAAAAAGAATCGCTGAGGCATCGGTTACACGTGTCGTCGACCTCGCTCAATAGAATTAATGCAGCAATCATTGATCACAATCGCTTACATCGCCGCGAGTGCGTTGTTTATTTTAAGCCTCGGTGGACTGTCGCGGCAGGAGACCGCTCGTCGCGGGAACTGGTACGGCATTATCGGAATGCTGATCGCATTGATCGCGACGGCGGCGGCGATGAACGTCGGCGGGCTGCCGATATTGGCTGCGGCATTGGTTCCGGGGCTGGTTATCGGTGCGATATTGGCGTCGCGAGTGCAGATGACTTCGATGCCGGAGCTTGTGGCGATACTGCACAGCTTTGTCGGATTGGCGGCGGTTTTGGTTGGGTTTGCGACGTATTTGGGGCCACATGCCGCAATGACGCCTGCCGAGAAGAACCTGCATCTCGGCGAGATATTTGTCGGCGTTTGTATCGGTTCGATCACATTTACGGGATCGGTGATCGCGTTCTTGAAACTTCGCGGTTCGCTCAGCGGCAAGCCAATGTTGCTGCCGGCAAGGCATTTGCTCAACATCATCATGCTGCTCGTGACGATCGGGCTCGGCGTCGCATTCTTTATGTCGCCGAATGAAGCGTCAGGCCAATGGCCTTTGCTGATCGCGACGATCGTTACAGGTATTTTGGGAATCCACTTCATCATGGCGATCGGCGGAGCTGATATGCCTGTGGTCGTGTCGATGCTCAATAGTTACTCAGGTTGGGCGGCGGCGGCGGCCGGATTTATGTTGGGGAACGACCTGCTTATCATCACCGGAGCTCTCGTCGGCTCGTCCGGCGCGATCCTCAGCCAGATCATGTGCAAAGGCATGAACCGCTCGTTCGTGAGCGTGATGCTCGGCGGTTTCGGGACGGAAAGCGGCAGCAGCACTAGCAGTGGCAGTCAAGAACCGGTAGGAGACGTAACGAGCGTCGATGCAACCGGTGCGACCGAACTGCTGCTCGACGCCAAAAAGATCATCATCATTCCCGGCTACGGCCTCGCGGTCGCTCAAGCTCAGCATTCGCTTGCTGAGGTCTGCAAAATATTGAAAGAAAAGGGCGTGGACGTCAAATTCGCGATCCATCCCGTCGCCGGACGCCTGCCCGGCCACATGAACGTCCTGCTCGCCGAGGCGAATATTCCGTACGACATCGTCTTCGAAATGGACGAGGTCAACGACGAGTTCGCGGCAACAGACGTCGCCTGGGTCATCGGTGCCAACGACATCGTCAACCCCTCAGCCATGGACGACCCAGGCTCGCCCATCGCCGGCATGCCCGTCCTCCACGTCTGGAATGCGCGCACCTGCATCGTCATGAAACGCGGCATGGCCAGCGGCTACGCCGGCGTCGACAACCCGCTCTTCTACAAAGACAACACCCAAATGCTCTTCGGCGATGCGAAGAAGGTTGTGGATGAGATATTGGGAGTAATGCGTGGTTAGTCTACGAAAAGTAATTTCTACGATATTGCATATATTCCGAATGCGAGTACAACTAAGGTTGCAAATCCAAAAAGAGCCAGTTGGCAGATTGTCCCCCATTTTACGAATGGATTAGAAAGATTAGGGGACGTATCCATGCCGTCCGCGTCATCATCCAGTTTCTTCGAGTGGGGTTGAAGTTCGCCGGTTAAACCGAACAGAGAAACGAGGCCACAGAAAATCGAAAGGAGATACAGCCCCCATGCTCCAACGATGAATTTAACGGAAGTATGGTTCACTGACGACGGCGTAGTGTTTAGCAAATCCTTGTTGAACGTCACCGTAAATGCGATTATTCCGGTGGCTAACGTGATTAACTGCTTACTAACATCCGCCGCAAAATCGAATGCTTTTGCGCTTCGCTCGTCCATATCGATGTATACGAAACTTTACAACTCACTTATTGCAGAATGGATAAATCCAAGGAGGACATATCTTTATCCCGAGAAATGAGTCTTCGCCCAGTGTAAGTATTGGTTCAAAGCCCTTCCTGCTTTGCGCAAAGTCAACCATTAAACGAACAACGGCTTTAACTCCCAGTTCGGCCTCTCTTTGTAGAACAACATCATCAGAAACGACATCTCGAACTGCTCTCGCAATCCTCCCTTGCAACATCCGGGCACAAGGCGGAGTAAATCCAACGCCGTGATCTGCCGCTTCTTGCAAAGCGGCTCTCCAAATTGCAGACTCGTCTAACGACATATTTTTCCTCCTATGGTCCGACGAACACTGGCACGATATCCGACCACTGTCCTATGTTTTCGTTGCCTTGCATGAATATGGCGCGGACTTCGATTTGTTCGGGTTCGCCGGGGGTTGCTGGCGAGATGGCGAAGGAACCTGGGCTGTTTAGTATCACGCCGCCTGGTAGCCAGTTGCCGCCTTTGTGTCGGTACTCGAAGCGAACGGCGCTCATTCCCTGCTTCTTAAAGGTAACGCCGACCTCGAACGCCGCTCGCGTCGTCGCGACGAACACAGGTTTCAGGTCAGCCGGATTAAATGGCGTCGGCTCGGAGCCCTGAATGCCCATCGCCTCGCCGTCAGCCGGAGCGTAGATCGGATTGTTCTTGATGAATTTCGCCGTGTCGCGAGTCAGCTTCTCAACGCCGACCTCAGGTTCCGGCGGAAAACCGCCCGCCGAAGTATATGTCGGTTGAGCAGGCATATCGTCAACCTTGTTTCCAGCGATGGTGTTGAAATACTTCGTCACCTGCTGGCTGTAAGCGTCGAGTGCCGTCCGCTGCGGAACCCAGAAATTGAACCAATCGGCGATCACATTGAACTTGTCGACAGTGGTGCCGTCAAGCCCGTATTTAGCTGCGAAACCGTGGTTTTTGATCTGATCGTAAAAATTGACGTGCCAAGCGCGGCGAGCCTCCATACTTTGAGGGTAAAAGTCGTTGTCTGGCATTGTGAGTAAGCCTCCTATGGGTTGAGTTTTGATTGAGCGGAAACATCATATTTACAAAAACTCCGCTTGTCAATCCCTACTTCCCCACCGCCGACCATACAACCAACGACGAAACAAAAGAGAACTCCAGCGAACTTGCTATGGTTCGTCGGAGTTTTGCGATACTCTGCTGGAGTTTTACGGTACTTCGTCGGAGTTTTTAGAAACTTCGGCGGAGTTTTGTGCAGAACTCCGGGAGTCTTATGGTGCATCCGACGAGTTTTGTGAAGACCTCCGCATTTTCGACCTCACAAAACAATACGCGAGCTTTACTAGCAAAAAAACAATTGTTGACAATGCCGAAAGTGTTGTATTATCAACGACGATTCGCGTTAGTAAGTTTAAGTTTGTGATAGGGGATTTTGAATGCTGCTCTACTTTGCTATCTTCGTAGTTGGAGCCATCGTCGGCGCCGCGATCCTCGATCAGGTGATCCGGCATAAGCACGGTAAGAGTTATTCGAAGTGGATCAAGGATGACTTCGCTTTACAGTGGAGTCTCATCAAGGATATTACATATTCTCACCATTTTTCGCCGTTCAGCGAGAATATTCAGAAGCTTTCGCCTCAGTTCTGTACTCTACACGCAGAGGCTGCCGTTGCTGAGAGAGCTTCGCTTCCTCAATTGGCGGGTTTGGCGTATGGGAAGGCTCTTGAATGCCTTATTAAGGACTATGCAAAAGTTGAGAATCCCGGAAAAGACCCTGAAATTGAAGCATCTCCGCTAGCAGCCTGTGTCAAAAATTACATTCACGACGACTTAGTGAAAAACTCGGCTGAGTTGGGGGCTTGGCTTCGCAACGATCAAATGCACTACGTTAGGAGGCACGAAGAGCACGGCATTGACGAGTTGAAGGCTCTCAATCAATTGATTGTTTCGCTGATTGAGGAAAATGACAGACGAAAATCATTCGCGTCAACGGTCGATACTCTTCGAAAGGATCTCAATGCAAAGAAGTCCTGATTTAGGCGTTCACATCTTCACGGACCGTATCCAATCTCATCAACGCCAGTCTCTCGACAACATTCCCCTTCTCCAAATGCTCCTCGACGATCTCGGCGGCGTCTTTGGGCATGACTTGTCCGTATAACGTGCCGTCGGGATGGACCATGACGGCGGTGCCGATGGTGCAAAAGCCGATGGAGTGGCATTCGGTGAGGAGAATTTCGCCGACGGGGTTGCGGCCCTTGGTTTCTTTGCCTTGGCGAAGGCCTTTTTCGACGAGAATTCGGTTAAATTCCGACATCACTTCCTGAGCGCCGACGGCGGAGCAGGATTTGCCGGTGCAGACAAAAACCTGTTTGCGGATCGGTGCTTTGAGCATTGGGGCGAGCTTTTCGAGTTCTTCGCGGTCGGTGATGAATTTCGGTTTGGCCATGCTTCAATGGTAAACAGTGAACGGTAAAAGGTAAACGGTGGCCGATTGAATCACAACTTTCCTATTTACCATTTACTATTTACCGTTTACCATTTACACGATGGCTCTAGGTATCATCATCCACATCTCGGTCGGGACCGAAAAGCGAACTGAGTTCTTCTCGCAGGAACGCATTCGCATCGGCTCGGACGAGACGTGCGACTTGCAGATACATACGCCAAAGGCTGATAAACAAAGGGTCTGGTTCGAACTGGAGAATGCCGACGGCGTGTTTCGGATCATCGATTTTGATGATTCGCTCGGGTTTACGATCAACGACAAGCCGATCCGACGCTTTATCGCCGTGACTGATGGCGACACGATCTCGATCTCTGAGGACGAGATCTCGTTCGCATTCTTTTCGCTCGAATCAAAATCCGCTCTCATTCGCACCAATCGCGAACAGCCGCACATCGCTCAGTTTATCGAAGAAGCCGCTCTTGAAAGTGCTTCGTCAGCCAAACGAGACGATGCGAAGGCGTTCCTACGCGAGTTCTCACGCGAACTAATGCGTGAGATCTCGTGGACGACCAAGGCGATCACGCTGGTTCTACTGCTCGGGTTCTTGACCGGAATTCTCTACATCGGCTTTGCCGTAAACCGAGAACTCCGCGTCAGCCGTCAAACGACCGAGGAACAGAGCAACATCATCAAACGCCTCGAAGACAAGCTCGGGCAGACGAGCAACCAGCTTGGCGAACTCGATAAGACCAACAAAGATCTGATGAAAACCGTCTCTCTCGCACCAAATTTGCGAGTCGAATATGGCGGCGCCGTGTGTCTGATCGTTGGTGTTTATGATCTGGTCGATAAACGAAGCGGCAAAGTCTTGCGTTACGCCGACCCGCAATCATTCCGGCCGAATCCCTATGAGCCGACCGAGAACGAAGACCCCAGCAGGCAGGATATGCCTGCTCAAGTTGGGATCACGACCGACGGCAATGGTTCGCCGATCGAGTACGATTTCATCGGAACGGGTTTTCACGTTGGTGGTGGCTACATCGTGACCAACCGCCACGTCGTTCAACCGTGGGAAGAGGACGACAACGTTAAGCAAATGATGCAGATGGGCAATGGCCGTGCTCGCGTCAAGCGGCTCGTGATCTACTTCCCGAACATTGCGACGCCGTTCCCTATGAAGGTCAGGCAACTCGGCGGCCGCGAAGATCTCGCCGTCGGTACAGTTGACGCGTCCACACTTCCGGCTGATCTTCGCGCAATTCCGCTCGAAACTGACGAATCGTCGTCCGCCGTCGGCAAGACCGTGGTTACAATGGGCTACCCAAGCGGCCCCGACCGTTTGCTTGCGATGGTCGACGAAGCAGAAGCGAAATCGATCAATCAGCGTTTTGGCAATTCGCGTACTAACCTGATCAACTTTCTCGCACAATCGATGAAGATCGTGCCTTTGACAACTCAAGGGCTGATCACAGACCTCGACGCCAATCGCGTAGTCCACGACGCCAAAACAGCCGAAGGCGGCTCCGGAGCTCCGTTGTTCGGCCAGTCGGGCAAGGTCATCGGCGTGAATTTTGGTGTGTTTACCGAGAACACAGCGGCAAATATGGCAGTTCCCGTTAGATTTGCGCTAGATCTGCTCAAGCGCGCCGGCTGGCGTTCGCCCGAGGAACTGCAAAAAGCGGCAGACACAACCGGACAGGTTGCGTCCAACGGTGGAAATTCGAACACGTCACTTTCCCCAAAACAGTAGCACAACTATGAGGTTCCCACATTACATGAATAGTCTGGTTCGATTCGCTGTATTCTCGTTTGTTGCCGTTATCTTGGTTCCAATTGGCATTGGAGCCCAGCGAAAGCCCGCTCCGAAACCTACACCAAAACCGATTAAGGAGGTCTTCAGCATCCAGGGCGATGCGGATTCGCCTGCACCGCCACCAGTCAAGAAAAAAGAGCCTACAACTTACGGCATCAGGATGGAGAAGTATATCAGCAACACGACGGTTCAAGCTGACGGTACTTCGGTGAGCACGATCGATCAATCCTACAAGTTCCTAAATGAGATCGGGCTCTCGCAGATGAGAAAATACTCTCGCGAATTCAATCGTGACCTCACCGATATCATTTATAGCGATGTACACATAGTCAAAGCCGATGGAAAACGCATTGACGTCAAGCCGGAATTCATCACCAAACGACGAACGCCGCAATCCGAGGCCGCACCGTCGTTCTCGTCAATGTACGAGGCGTCGATAGATTTCGGAAAACCGAGCGTTGGCGACACGGTGGGTTTCCGAATGACCGTCGTCGAAAGCCGCGTTCATTTCGCCGGGCAATTCGAGCATTTTGAGGTCCTCACTGACGTATTCGAATGGAACGGCGCCGAAATATCGATCGATGGGCCGTCGGATCTGGAACTGCTGACAGAGGTGCACGGTGTTTCCGGCGGCCTCGTTGGCGTTGAGAACGGACGGAAACGTTGGAAATGGACAATGCCGAAAACGCCGGCGATCGAACTCGAAAGAGGAATGTCACCGATCTCGAACAAGACTCCGCGTGTATTGGCCACCACATTCCGCGATCATGCTTCGCTTGGTGCCGCATATTGGCAAGAAGCGTCGAAACGGTCGGAGATAACGCCGGCAATTCAAGCAAAAGCCGATGAGATCACGAAAGGGCTAACGACGCCTGAGGAACAAGCCGCCGCGATCTATATTTGGGTCAACAAGAATATTCGTTACCTTTTGCTCGTCGTCGAACGTGCCGGCTGGGTTCCCAATAAAGCGTCCGACATTCTCGCGAATGGTTACGGTGATTGTAAAGACTACACAACACTCATCCACACTTTGCTCAAGGCAAAAGGCATCGAGAGCCAGCCCGTTCTGATAAGGTCAGAGGTCGGCGATTGGTTCCCGACCGTTGCGACGCCGTCGTACTTTAATCACGCGATCCTATACATACCTTCGCTCGATCTGTTCGCTGATGGCACAGCTCCCAACACGCGTCTAGGGCTGATCTCGCCCGAGATAATCGGCAAAAAAGCTCTTCTTGCCGGATCGCGAAACGAGGTTATCAAAACCCACAGCGACAGGCCGGACGACAACCAACTGATCAGCGTCGCCGACCTAGAGGTCTTGACCAGCGGTGACGTTAAGGTCAAGGCGTCGAATACCTACACGGGTACATTCGAATTGATCCTACGACCATTGCTTGGCGAAGATCGATCGCTTGTCGACAATCTCGTTCCAATAACGCTTGCGATGTTTGGTCTCGACGGACGAGGAAAATTGACGAAGGTTACAAGCGCGTTCAAGGTGAAGGAGCCTTTCGTGATGGAATCCGACATCGAACTCCCGGCGTACACAATGGTGGGCAAGTCGGGTGTTTTTCGGTTTCCTGAGGGATCAAATTTGGTTTCATCGACTTTGATCGGATCCTACTTTACCGAGGAAAAGCGCCTCACTTCTCTGTCGCTAGGTGCGTCGCGCATTAAGGAAAAGATCCGAATCACGTTTCCTGAAGGCGTCGTAGTCGACGCCGGATCGGTAAAGGATAAGACAAGTTCGAACAGCATCGTTACCGCAAAAACGACCTACAAGGTCAACGGACGTGTGGTCGATATCGAGCGCGAGATCGTCACACACCGTGACAGGATCCAGCCCGAAGATTATGTATCTACGCGCGAAGTGATAAATAACGCGTTGCTGAATTACAACGTCGAACTCAAGTACACATCGGCGGTTTCCTATCAACGAGAGCGCGAAAAAGCCGTTCGCAAGTCGCCATCGTCGATTACGAGTGCTCTCGAACGGATGTTTATGGAGCAGGTCGAGAAATATGAATCGATCTCCCCAGCGGAGGCAAAGAAGTTGGAGGCAAAGCTTGCGCTCGATCCGAATGACACAAAAGCGCGCAGTTCTTTGATCACGTACTACAGTGATTTTCGTGGCAGTCGCCGCACACCATCAAAACCTTCTCCTACGCTTTCGACTTTGGCAAAGCATCGTATTTGGTTCATCGAAAATCAGCCAGAACTGGGCGACGACGAGTTTTTTGCGTTTAGGTATGCACGACGCGATCCTGCATCCGCCGACCATTTGGCGATCAAGAGTGCGTGGTTGCGGCAGATCGAAGCCAACAAGTTGAACGCCGCCATCGTCGTAAATGCTGCAAAATATCTCGCAAATACCGAAAAGGAAAAGACCGGTGCGATCTCACTTCTCGAAGAAGCTGCCAAACGTCTGCCCGACGACCTCGAGATCTTCATCACGCTTCAAGCGATGTTTCACGAGCCTGTCGTTTACACTACGGCCGTTGATGCAAAGCCCGATGTTACTCGATTGCGCAAGGAATTAGAGTACGGCCAACGTGCCTTGGTGATCCTAAAATCCGAACGATCAGACTCACGCGATTCAGCGAGAAAAGACCTGCTTATTGATCTGGCACAGGAAGCGATCAAGATCGGCGAATCCGAAACAGCAGCGAAGCTTGCCCGCGAACTTATACTCGATTTTGGTCAGAACGATGCGTCATTGGGATACGACGAAGCGGCCCATGTCGGCAATACGATCCTTGGCAGGATCGAACTCGCTAAAGGCAGCAAGGAAAAGGCGATCGAGCATTTGATGATCTCGATCAGAGCACCACTTAGAAAGCGGGACGGTTGGTTATCGGAGGTAAATCTAACACTAGCTCGTGACCTTGCAAATGCAGGCGAACGTGATTCCGTTATCGAGTTTCTCAAGCTTTCTGAAGACCTGCCGTACCTGAAGAAAGAGGCAGTGCTTTATGCTGACCAGATCAAAAAGATAAAGCTTTGGCAGGTCGAACTGAAAGCCGGCAAGGTGCCGAGCTTCAGATTCTACGATCCGATACCGGCAAAAAGTTCAGTCAAGGCTGTTCGAGTTCGTTAGTTCGCGGTCTTTCTCTCCGAGTTCAGCTATCTTCGACATCAGATGGTCGCCGATCTCTTTGTGAGTGCGTAGGCGGTCGGCCTTGGCGTAGAATTCGGAGAGATCGACGGGCTCGCCGAACCATACTCGCACCTTTTCGCCGCCCGTCCAATTGCCGAGGATCTGTTTCGGCAGATCGTTGCCGAGACCGGCGATAAATACCGGGATCACTGTGGTGTGCGATTCATACAGCACCTTGCCAATACCTGGCTGTGCCGGCAGCAGGTCGTATGTCCCGCCGGTCAGATTGCGTTTCCCTTCGGGATGAAAGCCGATGACATTTGAGGATGGTTCAGTACAGATCTGGACCAATCGCCGCATCGAGAATTTGTCGAATTCCCTCTTTTTCACCTCGCCCTCCTCGCGGAAGAACGGTGGATACATCGAGAACCAACCCATCACCAGATTAACGAACCAGCCGACGGGATTTGTATAGAAGAATTTCGCGCGTACCGGAAAGAACAGGCTCATCGGACGTCTCGTGCGTCGGAACAACACGCTCGAAACCGTGTACATGTCAAAGAATGACCGATGATTGGCAACAAGAACGAGCGGCTTGTTCGCATCGGTGCCCTCGACATTTTCGATGCCATAAACATGCATCAGATTGTAGGTCGCAAGGTAGATCCACAGGCTGCCGATATGACGCTGAAAGAACGTCATCAAACGTTTCCACGCCCCGAGATTCATCCGATGCGCGAGCCGAAAGCCTGCCCTCTCGACCAAGTTAAGTGGTTCGGTCTCGTCGCGAGTCGGAACAAGAGCTCCATTTTGCGACGGAACCGACTGGATCGCTTCAAATTGTCTATTCGTATCGTCCATCGAGCGAAACGAGATTTTAGCATTTCGGGATGGTTTTGCCGACTCGATGATCCACAGATTGTTGGACACTCTTGTGGTGATTGTGTATGATTACAACGTTTACTTACCGTTTTATTTTAGTAGTTTTGGGCTTGTTTCGTTGCCGATCTTGTGGCTAATTTACCGCAATTCCATTTCCGGCCGGCGCCGCGATCAAAGTACCTAGAAATTAGAAGAAGGAGTTGTTTATGTTCTCGAAGAAGCAGTTATTGATTGCATCGCTCGCCCTGGTCTGCGCGACCGCCGGCTTTGCTTTCGCAAATGGCGGTAATGCCAAAAAGGTTTGGCGCCAGATCGATGATACCGACCTCGCAAAACGCCCGATGAAACGGCAGCGGGTTCCGATGAATTACGCGGCATTCACGCTAGACAAAGCCGTCATGGATGGCGAGTTGCTGGGTGCACCGGAGGAGTTCACCGCCGGCGTCGCCCCAAAGATCATCGAATTGCCAATGCCAAACGGCACCACCGAAAGGTTTAGCGTTGTCCACGCTCTCAACGTCGAGCCCGGCCTCTTGATCAAATATCCTGAGCTGGGCAGAACATATAGAGCTCAAGGCATAGACGACCCAACCGCGACGGCGACGATCGATTTTCTGCCAAATGGCTTCCATGCGATGATCCTCTCGCCCGGCGGGACCGTTATGGTCGATCCCTACGCCGAAGGCGATACGTCGAATTATGTCAGCTATTTCAAACGAGACATGCCGCGTGTTGATGACTGGAGCTGTGATGTTGGCAAAGGCTTCGGCTCGCTCATCGACCTGAACAAGTACAACATTCCTGATGAATCGACCAGCGACGTGACCTCAGGTGCAACTCTTAGAACCTATCGGCTTGCACTCGCAGCGACGTTCGAATACTGCAACACGGTAACTGGTGGTGGCGGTAACAACACCATCGCAAACTGTCTGGCAGCTGAGGTTGTTATCATGAACCGCGTAAATGGCGTTTATGAACGCGACCTAGCTCTTAGAATGGTCGTAGTCGCCAACAATGACCAGATCACTTACGCCGCGAATAACACCGCCGCCTGCGGTGGCGTTGCTTGTACCTCAGGGAACGACCCATATTCTAACAACAACGGAAGCACGATGCTTGGTCAGAATCAAACCAACCTTGACGCCCGCATCGGCACGGCGAATTATGATATCGGGCACGTTTTCTCGACCGGCGGCGGCGGCATCGCTTCGCTTGTTTCACCGTGTAACGCCAGTGTAAAGGCTCAGGGCGTTACGGGACTACCTAGCCCGTTCGGTGATCCTTTCGCCATTGATTACGTTGCACACGAAATGGGCCATCAATGGGGTTCGAATCACACATTTAACGCGACTTCCGGCGGATGTAGTGGAAATAGATCTAACGCAAACTCATTTGAACCCGGAAGCGGCATCACGATCATGGGATATGCCGGACTCTGCAGTCCTCAGGATCTTGCCGGAAATAGTATCGACACGATGCACGTGCGAAGCCTCGAGGTGATCGTCAGTTTTAGCCAGGTTAACAACGGCAACACCTGCTCGGCGCAATCGGCAACAGGCAACACTCCTCCGACGGTCAATCTTGTAACGGCGGGTCCTTACTTCATTCCAAAGCAGACTCCGTTTTATCTCGAAGCAACCGGAACCGACCCGAACGGCGATACGCTGACCTATGACTGGCAACAGTATAACGCCGGTGGCGTTAGTGGTGCGTCGACAACGTCACCAAACTCAGACGCCGACGGTATTCCGCGGCCATTATTCCGAAATTATCTCCCGCAAGCGTCGGGTATCCGGTACTTCCCTTCGCTCGGATTCATCCGAAACAACGCAAATGTGCCGCCAACAACTACGAGCGGATTCATGACAGGTGAGTTGTTGCCTGCTATTACTAGGACTATGAATTTCCAAGTCGTCATTCGCGACAATCGTGCGAGCGGCGGCGGTATCAACTCCGGGACGGTGCAAGTTGATGTCGACGGAAACTCGGGTCCGTTCAATGTGACCGCGCCGAACACAGGCGTCTCCTGGAACGGAAACTCGTCTCAAACCGTCACGTGGAACGTTGCCAACACGACTGCAGCACCTGTTAACGCTGCTAATGTGGCGATCAAGTTCTCGTCGGACGGCGGACTGACATTTCCGACTACGATACTTGCAAGCACGCCGAATGACGGCACCCAGACCATCACTGTTCCGAACGTGACCACAACGCAGGGACGCATCAAGGTCGAGGCCGTAGGAAATATCTTTTTCGATATGTCCGACGTCAATTT
>JAEUQI010000068.1 GCA_016789145.1 Blastocatellia bacterium
CTGGTTTCACTTACCAATAAATTGAGAAGTCTGACCTGATTTGTGAATTTCAGGTAGTCTAACAGGGAAGTGACGAAATGCAAAAAAGGCCTCGGTTGTGTCCGAGGCCTTTGGTGATTTTGCTAACTGGCCGCCCGCTGACGCAGGCGGTTCTGACTTAGACGGCGGCCGCAGCTACTACTTTCTCGGCGGCGTCGTTCATGCCTTGGGCGGTTATGATGCCGATGTTTGATTCGGCTAGGACGCGGCGGCCTTCTTCGACGTTTGTGCCTTCTAGTCTGGCGACGATGGGAATTGAGACGCCGAGATTTTTGGCTGCGGCGACGACGCCGTTGGCGACCATGTCGCAGCGGACGATGCCGCCGAAGATATTGATCAGCACGGCCTTAACATTGGTGTCGGCGAGCAGAATTTTGAAAGCCTGTTCGACGCGTTCCTGCGAAGCACCGCCGCCAACGTCTAGGAAGTTAGCAGGTTCGCCGCCGGCGAGCTTGATGATATCCATCGTCGCCATCGCGAGGCCGGCACCGTTGACCATACAGCCGATGTTGCCGTCGAGTTTGATGTAATTGAGGTCGTATTTCGAAGCCTCGATCTCTAGCGGCTCTTCCTCGGCGAGGTCGCGAAGCTCGGCATAATCTTTGTGCCGATACATGGCGTTGTCGTCGAATGTGACCTTCGCATCAAGAGCGATCAGGCGTTCGTCTTTGGTCAGCAGGAACGGATTGATCTCGACCAAGCTGGCGTCGGTCTTTTCGTAAGCGTCGTAAAGCTTGAGCATGAAGGACGCCGCCTGATTGACGAGATGTGCGGGAATTCCCAGACCGAAAGCAAGTTTACGAGCCTGAAAACCACGCAATCCAACGGCCGGATCGATAGTTTCCTTGAGGATGAGATCAGGAGTTTCTTCGGCAACTTTCTCGATGTCCATGCCGCCTTCGCTGGACGCCATGAAAACATTACGGCCCGTGACGCGGTCGAGCGTGATGCCGAGGTAGAATTCGCGATCGATCGGCAAGCCTTCTTCGACGAGGATGGTTTTAACCTCTTGTCCCTCAGGGCCGGTCTGGTGCGTTACCAATTGCATGCCGAGAATCTCGGATGCAAGCTGTTTTGCTTCGGCAGGTGATTTCGCGAGCTTAACGCCGCCGCCTTTGCCGCGGCCGCCGGCGTGGATCTGAGCTTTGACAACACAGACGTCGGTGCCAAGTTCGATCGCCGCAGCCTCAGCCTGCTCAGGCGTAGTCGCAACGATGCCGCGTGGAACGGGAACGCCAAATTCCTTGAGAATGGCTTTACCTTGATATTCGTGAATTTTCATAAAGAGGTAGTTTATCGGTCGGGAGCCTTAAAATCAAAGGTGTGCGTATCTACTTTACGGCTTTGCGGAAGACGAAATGTTTCCCGCAAAGCCGCAAAGTGAAGAACCGCAAAGCCGCAAAGTTAAAGCTCGCCGCCGACCTTGACGTTGACTCCGATGAGTTTCCAGGTGCCGTCGTCCATTACATATTTGAACTCAAAATTAGCGACCCGTGGCTTGGTCGGGTAGCTACCTTTCACAATTAGAGCGTCCAATCCCTGGACCTTTTCGATCTTCGGCTCAGGTGAAAAGGTTGCATCCAGAGGGGCGACAGCTTTGTTGAAGTTGTAGATCTCTTTCTTTTCGGTGAACACCTTGAACGCTTCGTCGAGTTTTTCAGGCGTCGACGAATCACGCCAAACCTTTGCCACCTTTTTATGAAAGTCAGAGAAATCTTCTGCCTGGACCGCGTCGCCAAACTCAAGGAATGATGTTTTAACGAGCGTCTGCAGTTTCTCTTTCGACGGAACTTCGGGCTTTACATCAGACGTCGAGGATGTAGTGCTACCGCCGGTCGTGCTCTTATAGACCACACCATCGAGCGTCATTTGTCCGCCCGACGGAGCTTTGTCGATCTTGAATGTCGGCCCCATACCAGCGAAACCGATCTTGAAACTTTTGCCGTCCTCAGCCATCTCGAACGAGCCGCCGGTGACCTTGGTGCTTCCATTGCCGGAAATATAATCGCCGCCGCCGTCTGCACTGATGGTGATCTTGGCGCCGTCCGTGGCGATCCAGGTGCCGACATACTCAGCCGGGGCCGGTTTCTTGTTCATGTTGCAAGCCAGCCCGACTGTCAAAAGTGCCGCTGCCGCTAACAGTGCTGAGATCATGTTTCGTTTCATAGAGTTTCTCCTTAGGCTTTTCGCCATGGTTTCAATAGATTTGCCCAGCTATCGGTCGTTTTCTGATACTCCTGCTCACATCGCTCGGCTCGTGCTTTCGGCAGGTAGCCTTCGGTCACGATGTTCTGATATTTCGGCGAGTTTGAGCCGTAGATCATACACATCGAATTGTAAAATCGCTGTTCGTCGAGCAGATGTTCGTCCGCCAGATCGCCCTTTGTTTTTGTTTGAGATTTCGATTGCAAACGAAACGCATCGGCTCCCGCGAATACAGCCTCAACGCCCTGCTGGCCGAGCTCTTCGAGGTTAATGAACGCCGAACAGCGGTCGGCAGCGTCCTCTTCGTTGCCCATTATCGGCAGTTTATACTGATCGATCAGAGCATGGCCGACCTCGTGAAGAAAGATAAAACGAGTTGCCGCAAACATCTTGTCGTACGCCTTTTGGTCGGGCATTCCGCTGTTGCGAAACGTGAGATAGAGGTGTTCCATCAGCTCGTAACACATGCTGATTTCGACGGCGTTCGGATCGTAGAATGCATTAGCCTCGCCGCATTCTTCGGCCTTTAGAGTGATGTCTTCGGGCAGTGCGAGAGCCTTGTTCAGCTGAGCGGCGGCATTCTCGAGCAGCTTTTCGTCCTTGATCTGCTTGGCTAGTTCAGTGTATTTCGCATTTGAGACTGAGCCATGCTCGACCTTGAAATCGCCTTCGTCCTTGTTCGGCGATGTCTTAGTATCGTTCGCCGGCGAGCCTTTTGTCTGCGAGCTGCTAGGCGACGGGCTGGGCTCCGGTGTCGATGTACCGCTATTTCGCCCGGCCGGACACATGCAGCCGACGACGAAAACAAAGATCGCGCCGACGATCATCAGATTCGAGTAATTTCGCCTCATAAACGTCAATTAACTGCCATTGATAAAAGGATTAGACCCGATTGAGGCGAAAGTGTCAATCAACGGCGATGCACAAAAAAAGGCCACGAGAAAGATGCTCGCGGCCTGATCTAAGGAACTTCAAAAACAAACTACTGAGACCTTTCAACTAGCGTTATAAGCGAGCGAATGGCGACGCCGGATGGGCCTTTGGCCATGTGGGGTTTGGCTGAGTCGAGCCATGCGGTGCCGGCGATGTCGAGGTGGGCCCATTTGGCTTTGTCGACGAACTCTTGGATAAAGACGGCGCCCATGATGGTGCCGGCTTTGCCGCGAGGGCCGATGTTCTTGATATCGGCGATGTCGGATCTGATCTGCTTGCTATACTCGGGGCTTAGCGGCAATTGCCAGAAACCCTCGCCGTTTTCCTTGCCACAAGCGATGATCTCATCAACCAGTTCTTGATCTGTGCCCATGATGCCCGTGTTCTGATCGCCGAGAGCGATGATCACGGCACCCGTAAGTGTCGCCATATCAACGATACGCGTCGCACCTTGCTTTTCAGCATAGGCAACGGCGTCAGCGAGGATAAGGCGGCCTTCGGCGTCGGTGTTCAGGATCTCGATCGTCTTGCCGTTCATCGCGGTCACAACGTCGCTAGGACGCGATGCACGACCGTCAGGCATATTCTCAACAGCCGCGACGATGCCCAGAACCGGAATGCTCGGTTTGAGCAACGCGATCGCACGCATTGTACCGATGACGGTACCGCCGCCGGACATGTCGTATTTCATTGCGTCCATGCCTTCGCCGGGCTTGAGCGAAATGCCGCCGGTATCGAACGTGATGCCTTTGCCGACGAGAGCGAGCAGTTCGCCTTTTTTCGCCGTGCTCTTGGCAGGCGTGTAGCGAAGTACGATCATCTTCGCGGGCTGTTCGCTGCCGATCGAAACGCTCATGAGCGAGCCCATGCCGAGCTTGGTCATTTGTGCTTCGGTCAGAATTTCGCACTTGAGACCGACCTCTTTCGCCATCTTCGCGGCACGATTTGCCATCTCGGTCGGCGTCAGAATGTTAGGCGGCTCGTTGGCAAGGTCGCGAGTGAAATTCATCGACGAACCGATCGCTTCGCCACGCGAAAGACCGTTCTTAAGGTCAGCGGCCTTTGCACCCTCGACGCAAACGACGAGCGAGTCAACGCTCTTGCTGTTCTTGTCTTTGGTCTTGTACTTGTCGAGTTCGAACTGGCTCGTAATGAATGCACAGGCGGCATTCTGAGCACTATCCGATGCGGAGACGTCGCCTCGGCCTAAGAATGCGAACGATCTCACGCCGCGTTTGCGAAGGTAACGAGTAGCCGTGCCGGCAGCAACGCCGACGTTCGCAGCTTTATAATCTTTCTCATCACCGACGCCGACGAGGAGCAGTTTTGTCGCTTTAACCGAGCCTTTTGCAGCAAAACGAACGAGAGCGGTCGATCCGCCTTCGCCTTTGAAATCTTCGTCCTTGATGATCGCGGCGATCAGTCCGCCCGTCATCTTGTCCAGATCCTTGAGCACGCCCGAGGTCGCCTTCTCCCCTTTGAAGACAGGTACGGCTAGTGCTTCGACATTTGCATCGGAAAAGTTTCCGGTGATTCCCTGAAATTTCATCTATACCTCTACAAAAATTGGTTATGAGAGCGAAAAAACGCAGTTATATCTATAACTTATCTAAGGTTTTGTTTCAACTCTTGCCTTGTTTCTTTCTCGACCGTACGCTTCATCTCGGTCTCGCGTTTGTCATAGAGCTTTTTGCCCTTAGCAACGCCGATCTCGAATTTTATCCGGCCATTCTTCCAATATATGCTGGTAACTACCAATGTCATTCCTTTGATCGTCGTCTCTTTGATCAGTTTTTCGATCTCACGAGCGTGAAGCAACAGCTTTCGTTCGCGCAAAACGTCGTGGTTATTGATATTCCCATGCGAATAATGCGAAATATGAGCGCCGACCAGCCAAACCTCGCCATCCTTTATCTGGACGTAAGATTCCTTGAGCTGAATTCGCCCCGCCATAATGCTCTTGACCTCGGTCCCAAGCAGCACGGCGCCTGCCTCGTATTTATCGAGGATGTGATACTCGTGATAGGCGAGACGGTTGTTAATGATCTCTTTGTCGCCGGACATAAACTACCATTTTGACATACGGCGGACAGGACGCATAGGACGCGGAAGACTTATGCGAAGCATTGGTTGACAACACAGCTTTGCGGTTCGTAAATTAGTAAAGACGCTGGGAGATCGTCTAATGGTAGGACTGCAGTCTCTGGATCTGCCTATCGGGGTTCGAATCCCTGTCTCCCAGCCAACTTTTTATGGACGGCTGGCATGAGACCGAAGTTAGAGTCAGATATGCCGAGACCGACCAGATGGGCATAGTTCACCACGCGAACTACCTTATTTGGTTTGAGACCGGCCGTAGTGATCTGTGCCGTGCTCGCGGATTCTCCTACAAAGAGATGGAAACTGAGGCTGACGCCCTGATGGTCGTTGCCGAAACCTACGTTCGTCACATTTCACCTGCTTATTACGAAGACATTCTGACAATTCGCGTTAAGGTGAGCGAGCTACGCAGTCGGACGTTGCGATTTGTTTACGAGGTCTTTCGGGCGTCAGACGGTACGTTGATCGCCGAGGGCGAAACGAACCACGTCGTTACCGATAGCAAAAAGAACGTGAAACGCGTGCCTGAATTCTATCGCCAATTGCTCGCCGCCGAAGAGGCGTTGGCATTTCCCGCCGACCAGGCACCAAGCTAGCGGTTTTGTCCCAGAACTTTTCACTGTTCACTAATCACTGTACACTTAGCATATGCCCGGAGCCGGACGAGCCGAAGTGATTTTTATCGCCGCGATGATGATATTGATCCTCGTTGTGTGCGTGGTCGCGGTTTATGCATTCTTTAAGACATATAAGAAGGAAATGCGTGAAAAGCAGGAACGGATCGATGCGAAGAAGGCCAAAAGCCAGGAAAATAGCTAATGCCGCACGAGAATTTGCTTGAATTAGGAGCGTGTGCGTTGGTCGTTGTCGATGTTCAAGATCGATTTAGCGACGCGATCCCGAACTTTTCGACGCTCGAAGAACGCTGTGCTCGGGCCGTCCGCGGATTTCAAATACTTGGTGCACCGGTTTTGGTTACTGAACAGTATCCGAAAGGTTTGGGACACACTTCGAAAGTGATAATAGACGCACTAAGCGAGGGAAGCGAGCCTATTGAAAAGACAATGTTCAGCTCATGCGGCAGCGAAACGTTTGTTGCACGGCTTCGTGAATCTAATATACGCCAGGTCGCTGTATGCGGCATCGAAGCTCACATCTGCGTTAACCAGACAGTTCACGATCTGATCGGCCGCGGCTATCAAGTTCATCTGCTTTGCGACGCCGTTAGTTCGCGGCATGATTACAATCGACTCGCGGGAATCGCAAAAATGGCACGTGCAGGAGCGATCGAATCCTCGGTCGAAATGGCGCTGTTCGAAATGATGAGAGACTCGCGAAACGAGAAGTTTAAGGAAATTCAAGCGTTAGTAAAATAGAATTGTTAATTGTAAATTGGCCAATTGTTAAATGGTAGGAAAGGATATTTTCTGCCAATTAACAATCGTCCAATTAACAATTTACAATCAAGAAATAATCGATGGATCTTTTATCATCTCTTAATCCGCAGCAGGTCGATGCCGTCAAGACGACGGAAGGGCCGTTGCTTATCATCGCTGGTGCTGGCTCGGGCAAGACGCGAGTCATTACCGTGCGAATCGCGTATCTAATTGCAGAAAAAGGAGTTGCCCCTCACAATATTCTTGCGGTTACCTTTACTAACAAGGCCGCGGGCGAGATGCGGTCGCGTGTTGAGGAGTTGCTAAAAGGCGAGCGGCTGCATTCGGCACCGCTGATCTCGACGTTTCATAGTCTCTGTGTTCGTATTCTCAGGCAGGACATCGAGGCGCTGAATGAGGGCTACAAAAAGTCGTTCACTATCTACGACACGGACGATTCGACAAAGGTGGTTAAGGCTTGTATCAAGGACCTGGGCCTTGACGAAAAGCGACTTACTCCGAGAGTTGTTCGCAACGCTATAAGTTCGGCCAAGAACCGCGGCGAGGATCACGAGATGTTTTCGTCAAAGGTCGAGTACGGCGACGAAAAGAAATCGCAGATCGCAAAGGTCTTTCGAATGTATGATGAGCGGCTAAACACGGCCAATGCTCTCGATTTTGACGACCTGCTGATCAAGACCGTGAAGCTGCTCAGACTATCGCCCGAAGTTCGTGAGAAATATAACGAGCGTTATAAGTATATCTTGGTCGATGAGTATCAAGACACCAATTCGCTTCAGTTCGCACTGATCAATTTCTTGACCGAAAAACAGCAGAATATCTGTGTCGTTGGAGACGATGCGCAGAGCATTTATGGCTTTAGACAGGCTGATATTCGCAATATTTTGGGCTTCGAAGAGCATTTCGCCGACGCGAAGACGATCTTGCTAGAACAAAACTATCGATCGACACAAACTATTCTCGATGCTGCAGACGCGATAATCGGAAACAACGTCAATCAAAAGAAAAAGAAGCTGTGGACCGCAAACGATGGCGGCGAACGCATTTACTATTTTCAGGCTTACGACGGTGAAGGTGAAGCTCGGTTTGTTGCCGGCAAGATCGAAGAGCATCAGCGACGTAGCTTAAGCGACAAGATCGCGGTGCTTTACCGCACAAATGCGCAGTCGCGACTTTTCGAAGAAGCCTTTCGCCGAATGCGAATCGAGTACAACATCGTCGGCGGGTTTTCGTTCTACGAGCGAGCCGAGGTCAAGGACATCATCGCGTATCTGAAACTCGCGATGAATCCGTTCGACGACATAGCGTTTTTGCGTGTCGTGAATACGCCGGCCCGCGGGCTCGGCAAGACGAGTATCGACGAGCTGAATAGGTACGCTAAAGCTAACGGTTCGTCGCTCTGGATGGCGACCGAGATTCTGACCGACGCGATGGCTCCGCAGGAATCGTCATTGACGCCGCGTGCCCGCGAGGCATTAAAGGGCTTTCGATTTACTGTCTCAAATCTTATCAAAAAAGTTGCATCATCCGAGTCACTGGAACGTCCGGTCGCCGACGTAGTTGTTGCAGCAATTGAAGATACGGGCTACGCGAACAGCCTAAGAAGCGAGAATTCCGATGAAGCCGAGGCTCGTTTAGAGAATCTAGAAGAACTCGTGAACGCCGCAGTCGATTATGACAGACAAGAGGAAAATGGGCTGCGAGATTTCGTAGACCATGCAGCATTGACGTCGGACACGGACAAGTATGACGGCACCGCACCGGTGACCTTGATGACGGTACACTCGGCGAAGGGGCTTGAGTTCCCGAACGTGTTTCTGGTTGGACTCGAAGACGGAATATTCCCGCATTCGCGATCGGTCAATGATCCGAAAGAGCTTGAGGAAGAGCGGCGACTCGCCTATGTAGCGATCACGCGAGCGGAGAAGTTGCTCTACATAACACACGCGATGCGTCGACGAACCTATGGCGAAGATATGGCGAGCGAGCCTTCGCAGTTTCTAAACGAACTCCCGATCGAGCTGATCGAAGACCTGACGCAGGGCTCATCATGGTTGAAATACGCGCGTGGTTCGACGCTGAAACGAGCCGCCGGAGTAGGCGAAAGCATCGCCGCACCTGTTAAGCCCAAGAATCCTTATGTCGGAAAGACATATAACAACGCTGAGGCCATTGCGGAGTTTTTTCGTGACCGATCTGCGACGAAAGGGGAGACGAGTCCGGATCGGAGCGACAAAGAACCGGTAAACACGGCTCCAAAGGTCGTGAAAGTTTCAAAGCCCATGATGGCGCCACCAAAAGCTTCGGCATCTAATGCCATTGTTCCGGGCGCTTATGTGATGCACGAAAAATACGGTCGCGGTCTTGTATTGCGGCGCGAGGGAAGCGGTGAGAGTTCGAAATTGACCATCAGCTTTCCCGGATTTGGTCAGAAGAAACTCATAGAGAAGTTTGCGAATTTGCAAAAACTCTAGAAACATACGTCTATTGTTCAGGTACTATACATATATGAAGAATCTGTTCTCATTTACTTTGGTTTTACTGGTCGTAGTTTTCGTGGCTCTTGGTTGCAACTGGAGTTTCGGTGATTCGAAATCGAGCGAAACAAACACGTCAAAATCGACGCCTTCGACAAACTCGAATAAGACCCTGACTGACAAGGGCGTTGACGCCGTTGTTGGCGAAGGCAAGATCGGTGTTCCGGAATGTGACGAAGTTATCGACCTGCTCACCGCCGAAGCGAATAACCCTGATGATAATTTTGTCACTAAGGCCGCTAAGCAGATGTTCTACAACAAGATAAAGGAAGCGATCAAGACCAATATCGAAGAGAACAAGACTGATAAGGCTGAGATGGCAAAGAACTGCAAGGAGTTCAAGACACAGCTTGACAATTTTAAATCAACGCAAGACAGCGGTAAATAGGCTTAGTTACCGTCCTTCTCTTCATCAAGTTTGCGGGTCCATTCGCTCGACGGATAGGCCCGCTTCATTAGCGCTGATATCTTGTTCTGTAGTTCCTCATTATTGCCGCAACCATATTTCGTCCAGCCGTTGGCCTCGTGAACTATATAAAGAGCCTCAGGAATTCGTTTGTCAGTAGGTGAACGTCGGGCCCATTCCAGCACCTTTTCGCCGAGAAACGCAGGCGCGTCGCCAAGGTCGATCAATTTCTTTCGCTCGGTCTGAGCCGAGAGTTTTTGAGCAGGCGTCAAGAACTTCGGAGTCTTGAGACGCGGCATTCCGTCATACATCTCGGTCTCATTGTCCGAGTCGCTCAGGTACGAAGAGCACCACCAATCGTTAGAATCCCACATCCCGAATTCGTTATCCGATTTGCCGATGCCGTCTTCGATGTACGGGCTCATCATCGGATTCTTAAGAACAAAATACAGTATCGCCGCGTCTTGAGCAGGTTGAGATGTCGCACTACTGATCTTTTCGAGATCATCGGCAAGTTCCGGCATTTCCTTCGCGATCGCCGGTGAAATGGCAAGCAATGTCGCCGTGTCATCGAGCAGCCACGCCCGCGTCCAGATAGCGATGGCAAACTTTAGCCGAAGGTAATCGGGCAGGGCCTGGCTCTTTTCAACATTTTTCAGCAACGGTAACGGGAATGTGCGATTCATCAGATCGATCGCGGCGGAATCAAGCAGAACGCGGTCTTGCCACATACGTTCGTCCTTGTAACGGTCTTCGATCTCCTTGTCATATGCCTCGCGGCCTTCTTTGTTGTACTCCGGATCGAAGTATGTTTTCTCGCGGGCAATGATCGTATCTACGTCCGAAATGCTGCCGCTGAAATCCCAGGCGTAGGGTTTCTTCATCGAATTCGTTAGGAAATCGTCGAGGGTTTCGGCGACTTGACGACGAAGATCGGCAAAGCTGTTCTTCGTCGAAATCGGCAGGCGATCTTCGAACTGCATTGCGTCGTCGACTACCTTTTTCGCCTCCGCTTGTTTGCCCTGTTCGAGTAGAATCCGAGCGTGATGATAGGCCACGGTTTGGTAAGCGGGCGATGAGATGCTCACGTTTCCGGCGGCCTCCAGCAATCGAGGAATGCCGGCGTAACTTGGTTGTGCTTTTGTCAGGGCTGCTATGAGCCATGCATCTGAATTCGTTTCGCGATATCGTTTCAACGAATGCAGGTATGCCTCGGTCGATTTTGTCTGAAACGTAAATAGCCAGTCCGTTAGGTCGTCTGCTTTTAGAAACGCCGGCAACTCTGATAACTCGAGTTCGTCCTCGCTATAGTAGCCGCCTTCGTATTCTGAGCGTCGGTTCTCGGTGAAACGTGATGCATAGGCATTCGCTCGGGCCTCGCGAACCGTGGTTTTCTGGGCGTCGGTAAGAGGTTTGCCCATTAAACGTTGTGCTTCGGCTATCGCCTCGTCATCGGTCGCATCGAGATCAAGCTTAATCGTCCAATTCTTTGTGTAGTCCTCGCTGTAAACACTAAATTCGATCTTATCGATCGAACCGCGAGGTGTTTCTTCTGGGTAAGGCGTTGGAGCGGGGCGGCCTTCTTTGGCGGCTTCGGCGGCTGCCTTGCGTTTCGCTATTGTTTCAAACACCTCGGATTCGAATTTGTCGAGCAACCAGGTGTAATCGATCACGTCTTGCTTGAAGTTGTCGTTACCGCTTTGGAACGCAATTACTTTCGCAAGTTCGCTTGCCCGTTCTTTTGGATAGAGCCTGAATTTAACGAGACCTAACATTCGCCCCGCCGACGCAGTAAATTTGCCGGTACGTGACGTAAATCGGGACAGCTTTGCCTCGGCTTCCTCATAATATGGTTTCGCTGCGGCGGCGTTTCGGGCAATGCTAGCCTGTCTGATCAACGTACGTCCGACTAGGTAATCAGCGGTCTCAGCCCAAGGTGACTCAGTATCGAGAGCAATGTCCGCGAATTGTTTCTTGGCTCCATTGTAATCGAGAGAGTAAAACGCTGCTGCCGCTTTTTGATACGCCCGATCCTTCTGAAGCCAAGTTGGAGCGCCGACCGGAACGTCTTCGGGCGTCGAACTGCCACTCGAGCAATTCTTGAAAACTGTGTCTTGCCCTTGCAGCCAATTCTGAACCGACGCATCATTTGGGCCGTGAGAGGAAATGCGATCTGCTAATGTCTCGGTCGCGGTTTCGAAAGCATTTTTGGTGCAGTTCGGGAAGAAATCGTAACCGCCGTATGAACGCTCGACATAGATCTGCGGGAGCTTTTCCTCCTTGGGCACGACCTCTTTTCGCTTTGCGAGCCAGGTTTTCACGACCTCGTCCACGTTATCCTGCGTCGGATAGTCGCGATCCACAGTCGTTTTCCAGATATCCATTAACGCCTGCTGCTCATCCGGCGAAAAGCTGCCGCCCGACAAATACCGATAAGCCGCGATCAGCAGCGAACGGCGATAATCCTGTTTGATGATACCAAGCTGACCCGAAGCATAGCCGGTGTACGGGTATTCCGGTGCATTCTTCCGATCAAAGATCGGCGAAACATACCCTGGCCCGCAAGGCTCGGCACTCGACAGAAAGATGATCGACATCAAGACGGTAACGACAAGGCGAGATAGCGTTTTCATAGCGGTTGAGTTGAGTTAACTATACCCCTTTTTTGTAACGAGTAAAATAGCTGATACTACACAGAAAATGCCCGCAGCACGTTATATGCTACGGGCAGGGAAACGGTTGCACTAAAGTGCTTAAACGCTCATGATCTCAGCTTCTTTATTCTTCGTTAGCTCGTCGATCTTGGCGATGTAGGTGTTTGTGTGCTTTTGGACGTCGTCTAGGCAGCTGCGTTCTTCGTCTTCGGAGATGGCTTTGTCTTTAAGGAGCTTTTTGAGAGCATCGTTCGAGTGATGGCGAACGTTGCGGATCGCGATACGATGTTCCTCGGCGATCTCGTGGACTTGTTTGGCGAACTGCTTGCGGCGTTCTTCGTTGAGAGCCGGCACGGCGAGGCGAATGATCTTGCCGTCGTTCGAAGGATTAAAGCCAAGATTTGCTGCAGTGATCGCTTTCTCAACGGCAGCCATTGCCGTCGCGTCCCAAGGCTGCACCGTCATCAATTGAGGCTCGGGCACCGCGACCGAAGCCATCTGATTGAGCGGCGTCGGCGTACCATAGTAATCGACCATAATACCGTCGAGTAGGCCGACGGTCGCACGTCCGGTGCGAATATTGGCGATCTTACGCTTAAAGTCCTCGACGACGTGGTCCATTTTCGGGCCGGTTTCTTTTACTATCTCTTGTCCCGTCATTTGTATTCTCCAACTAAAGTTCCAATAGAAGTATCGCCGCAAACCGCTTTTACGATGTTATCCGGCTCGCGCATATTGAAAACCATGATCGGCAATTTGTTGTCCATGCAAAGCGAGATCGCCGACGAATCCATTACTTTAAGCTGCTTTTCGAGCACCTCTTGATATGAAACGTTATCGTATTTGACGGCGTTCGGGTCTTTCATTGGATCAGCAGAATAAATTCCGTCAACCTTGGTACCTTTGAGAATTACGTCTGCCTGGATCTCGAGAGCTCGAAGTGCGGCGGCCGAATCTGTTGTAAAGTAAGGGTTTCCGGTTCCTGCAGCAAAGATAACAACGCGCTTTTTCTCGAGATGTCTAACAGCCCGACGCCGAATAAAAGGCTCGGCAAGCTGCGGAATATCGATCGCCGACATTACGCGGGTAAACACGTCCGTCTTTTCCAAAGCGTCTTGCAGAACTACGGCGTTCATAACGGTCGCAAGCATGCCAATGTAATCAGCGGCTGCTCGGTCCATGTTTCCGGCTGACTCGGAGACACCGCGAAAGATATTGCCACCGCCAATTACGATCGCGATCTCGACGTTCATATCGCGAAGAGCCTTGATCTCTTGAGCGACCGACGCAGCAACTTTGGTGTCAATGCCGTAGGACTGAGAGCCCATCATGGCCTCGCCTGAAAGCTTGAGTAGAACGCGTTTGAATACGGGCGTCATAAAAAAGGTCGCAGCGGCAGTTTGCAGGAGCAGTCAGCACGTAACTGCCGACTGCCGCTGTCGTCTGCTAACTGACTATCCTACCATCGAAGCAACTTCGGCTGCGAAATCGTCGGCTTTTTTCTCGATGCCTTCGCCCATTTTGAAGCGAGCGAAACGGCGGACCGAAATGTTCTCTTTGATCGAAGCGATCTTTTCGGTAACAAGGTCGCCGATCGTCTTCGACGGATCCTTTACGAAGGGCTGATCAACAAGGACGTTGTCTTCGTAGAACTTATTCAGACGGCCTTCGATGATCTTTGTAAGAACTTCGTCGGGTTTGCCTGCATTCTTAGGATCGTTCTTGAGCTGTTCCATCAAGATCTCGCGCTCTTTGTCGAGGACGTCAGCCGGAACTTCTTCGCGTGTCGCAAATCGCGGATCTACCGCCGCAATGTGCATCGCAACGTCTTTTACAAGCTGTTGAAATTCGTCACCACGTGCTACGAAATCACTTTCGCAATTGATCTCGACCAACACGCCGACCTTGCCGCCCATATGAATATACGAACCGACTGCACCTTCGGCAGTAACACGGCCGGCCTTTTTGCCGGCGGTTGCCATGCCTTTCTTACGCAGGATCTCCATCGCTGCCGTCTCGTCGCCATTTGCCTCGACGAGGGCGTTTTTGCAATCGATCATTCCTGCACCTGATTTTTCTCGCAGCGATTTTACCGCACTTGCTGTGATTTCTGCCATAACTCTCCTAATGTAAGACAGGCTGCTTTACCTGTCTATTTCTATAACTTTGGCAGGCTAGGCAGCCTGCCATACTCTTTTTTCAAAAAAGGCGTAGCGTTTGCCGATCATCGGAAAAAGCCACGCCTGATAAAAACTGAAAGAACTATTAAGCCGTTGCTTCGGTTGTTTCGTCCGTTTTAGCTTCTTCCTCCGCCGGGGCTTCTTCAGCAACCTCCGCGGTTTCAGCTTCGGCGGCCGGTTCTGCTTCCGTTTCGGCTGCTATCTCCATGTCGCCGGAGACTACCTCGTCTTCCTCTTCATCAACGATCTCTTCCGATTCTGCCTCGGCCACATCGTCAGCGGTCATAAACTCTTTCGGGATCGAGATGGTCGATTCGACAACCGCAGTCTCCTCTTCATCGCCAGATGTGGTTTCAACTTCGGCGATGCGGCCTTCGGTTCCGACCTGGCGGCCTTCGATGATAGCGTCAGCTATGCGTCCTGCGAAAAGGCGAATTGCACGAAGAGCGTCGTCGTTGCCCGGAATCACGAGATCGATACCTTCTGGCGAACAGTTCGTATCGACAACAGCGACGATCGGGATGTTCAGCCGATTAGCTTCCTTGATCGCGATATCTTCTTTGCGGACATCAATTACGAACATGAGGTCTGGGGCACCATTCATGTCTTTTATTCCGGCGAGATTCTTCATCAAGCTGTCGTAGGTGCGATCGAGGCCGAGGCGCTCCTTCTTTGTGAGCATTTCAAAGCGGCCGTCTTCACGCATCGCTTCGATGTCTTTTAGCTTCTGGATCGACTTTTGAACGGTTTGATAGTTGGTGAGAAGACCACCGAGCCAGCGGTTGTTGACGTAGTACTGACCGCAACGCTCTGCTTCCTCTTTGATGGCATCCTGGGCCTGACGCTTGGTGCCGACGAACAAAACTTTTTGATTAGGACGCTCGGTGAGCGATTCGGTCACCCAATTGAGGGCGTCTCGGAAAAGCTTTTGCGTCTTTTGAAGGTCAATGATGTAAATCCCGTTGCGTTCGCCAAAGATGTATTCTTTCATCTTCGGGTTCCAGCGTCGGACTTGGTGACCAAAATGAACTCCTGCTTCGAGGAGCTCTTTCATCGTAACTGTAGGCATTCTATCTCCTTGGTTTATGTACTTGAACAGGCTTCTGGTTAAACCAACTCGAGCCTGTCCAATGGAATATAGGACGCATAAGTCACTGATGACCGATACGTCCTATTCTTAAAATTAACGTTTCGAGAACTGGAATCTCGCACGAGCACCCTTCTGCCCGTATTTCTTACGTTCTTTCTGTCGCGGATCGCGTGTGACGAGGCCGGCTTTCTTGAGCGACGGACGCAGGTCTGAATTGAATTCCATCAGCGCACGCGTGATGCCGTGACGAACTGCACCAGCCTGTCCGGCGGTGCCGCCGCCATCGACGGTGACGAGAATGTCGAATTTCTCGACCTGCTCTGTCAGCGTGAGCGGCTGGCGAATGATCATTCGCAAAGCTTCGTTAGGGAAGTATGCGTCGAATTCGCGTTTGTTTACCGTGATCTTGCCCGAGCCCGGACGCAAGTAAACACGTGCTGTCGAAGTCTTTCTGCGGCCAGTGCCGTAATATTGAATATCAGCCATATGTTCAGTTGGCAGGTGCAGTCAGCAGCGGCAGTCATCAACTGCGGTCTGCTGCTGCTACTGCTTCTAAATTTCGATCGCCTCCGGTTTCTGAGCGTGATGACGGTGCTCAGCGTCGGCATAAACCTTTAATTTCTTATACATCGCCTTGCCAAGTTTGGTCTTTGGCAACATGCCTTTGACTGCGAGTTCGATCACTTTTTCAGGTTTCTTTTCGAACATTTCCTTGACCGAGGTCTCGCGAAGTCCGCCCGGATAGAGCGTGTGGCGGCGATACAGTTTCTGGTCGTTCTTAGCACCGGTAAAAACAGCGTGGCGTGCGTTGATGACAACACAATGCTCGCCCATATCTAAGAAAGGCGTCCATGCCGGATTGTTTTTGCCCGACAGGATGCGGGCAACTTCGGTAGCCAGACGGCCGACCGTTTTACCTTTGGCATCAACAACGAGCCATTTGCGGTTTTCAGCTAAACCCTTGCCGCTAGGGAAGTAAGTACTCATAATCACTCACACTAATAGAACTTTCCGCTAAAAAGCGAACGCATAGGATATCGAAACTGCGATACAACGTCAAGTCATCGAAAGTGGTATAGGTAAACGCCTCAAGTGGTAGAGGTATTTGCCCAAAGTGGTACAGTACTTTGCCCAAAGTGGTAGAGGTGTTTTCAAGTTGTCGTTATTACGTCGATGTCGCGGTCGGTTTTGGTGCCGTTCACATCGTTCAGATCAAAAAAAATCCCTTGCTTGCTACGACGAATCAATGTATCATAGATAATATGGAATTCAATTTACGCAATAGCACGATCAACCCGAACGAATGGCAGCGTTTTGACGCGGGGCCGCTTGCGTCATATGACGAACGGATATACGTAACCATAAATCACCGCGATAACATCTACATGAACCGACACACGCATAAACTGCTCGGTTCGCCCCAATACGCCGAGCTCTATATGAATCTGAGCCGCGGCGTGATCCTCGTCGCGGCCGTTCCCGAAGAAACGCCATATAGCTTTCCGCTCAAACCTAAACAAGTCGGTTTCGTCATCCTCGCCGCCCGCTTCTTCCGCCACCACGGGATCAAGGTCAAAGGCACCAAACAGATCGTACGCCCACACATCGAAAACGGACGAAT
>JAEUQI010000069.1 GCA_016789145.1 Blastocatellia bacterium
CCGAGACCAACTCTTCGTTCCTTGCAAATTCGCCGCTGCGGATCGCTTGATCGATCTGAAAAATGTCTGAATAAGCGACTCGGCCCGTACCAATGCTGAGATGCCCAACCTCCGCATTACCCGCACTTCCCGGCGACAATCCAACAGCCACGCCCGAGGCCTCGAGCATCACCGTTGGAAAGCTAGCTGTGATCGTGTCGAAATTCGGCGTATTTGCGGCAGCTAACGCATTGCCTCCGTCAGACGCAGAATGCCCCCAGCCATCAAGGATGATCAGAGCAACAGGTTTGTCATGCGGAATTTGCATCGGCGGTAAACTCTTTGATTATAGCGAACTACGAGCGGCGGAATCTACGACTATTTTAGTAAGCGTCCGGAGCAGGCCTTTCCATCCAGCGATCAGGATGGACGAACTGGTGAAAGCCGTATTTTTCATACAGACCATGAGCATCTTTCGTAGCTAGCACCCAACGCCGCAGGCCTTGCAATTCAGGATGATCGACGATCACTTGCATCAGCCATTTTGACAGGCCTTGTCCACGATATTCATCGAGAATATAGACATCGCCAAGATACGCGAAGGTCGCTTTGTCGCTGACAACTCGTGCAAAACCGATCTGCCTGTCAGCGTCATAAACGCCAAAGCAGATCGAATTCGCGATCGCCGTCTCGGTCTGTTCTCGCGTTCGGTTCCCGGCCCAGTACGATTCATTCGACAGAAAATCGTGTATCGCATCGACATCGAGCCTCGAACGGACATCGTCGATCTCGAAGTTTTCGCGTTTGCTGATCATATTCCAAAATGGCGTTTCACACGGCTCCGAAATCCTGCAGACATCTTCTCAGGATGATTTTCCGCCACAGACTTTAATTCAGCCATCAACTCGGGCGAATCTTTGGCAATATTCACGGCGACCGTCAGCGAAAAACAACGCACCGCGATCGGCTCGGTTACGTCTGCGAATAAGTTGTAACACGCATCGAAAACACGGCCTTCGTAACGTTTTGGGATCTCGACGAACTGCAATAATCGCACGACGTTTCGCTTGACGGCGACGTGTGCATCTTCGCGTTCGAGTTGCTTGAACAAAGTGCCGTAATGCGGTTTCACAAGTTCCGGATGATGCTCAATGCAATTGCTCACCGCCCAAGCCGCCCGCTGCGAAATTCGATAATTCGGTCCGACGAACAGCCGCATCAACTCCGCAAACTTCGCCGGATCATCGCCAACATAGTCCACAACCTTCGCCGTCTGAGTCTTAGAATGCTCGGCCAAAAGCTCGCGTTCGATGTTCATTAGTACCGTATGTAAGACTGCCTGGCCTGACGGTTAAGCGAACAGGCTAGGCAGCCTGTTCTACTTAATATTGTAAAGCGCCTTTCGTCCGGGATATCGGGCCGAATCGCCTAGATCTTCTTCGATACGGAGAAGTTGGTTGTATTTTGCGATGCGGTCGCTGCGGCAGAGGCTGCCGGTTTTGATCTGGCCGGCGTTTGTAGCGACGGCTAGGTCGGCGATGAAGTTGTCTTCGGTTTCACCCGAGCGGTGCGATATAACGGCGGTCATATTGTTGGTTTTCGCCAGTTCGATCGCGTCGAGCGTTTCCGTCAATGTTCCGATCTGGTTGACCTTAATGAGGATCGAGTTGGCGGCTTTCTCGTCGATGCCTCGCTGTAGGAATCGAACATTGGTCACGAAGAGGTCGTCGCCGACCAGTTGAACCTTGTCGCCGACCATTTGCGTCAGATTCTTCCAGCCTTCCCAATCGTTCTCTGCCATGCCGTCTTCGATGGAAATGATCGGATATTTTCTACACCAATCGGCCCAATACGCGGCCATTTCTTCGGAACTGAGCTCGCGATTATCGCTTTTCTTAAAGATATACTTGCCATCCTTGTAGAATTCGCTCGAGGCAGGATCGAGTGCGATCATTACGTTTTCGCCCGCTTTGTAGCCGGCTTTGTCTATCGCTTCGAGAATAGTTTCGACGGCTTCGTCGTTTGATTTTAGGTTCGGTGCAAAGCCGCCTTCGTCGCCAACTGATGTCGAATATCCACGCGATTTGAGCACGCCTTTAAGCGTGTGAAAGATCTCGGCACCAGTTCTGAGGGCTTCGGTAAAACTCTCGGCACCCATAGGCATCACCATGAATTCTTGAAAATCCACGTTGTTGTCCGCATGGGCACCGCCGTTGAGGATGTTCATCATCGGCACGGGCAGCGTCTTAGCGTTAGCACCGCCGAGATAACGATACAGCGACATTTCGAGAGCAGCCGCGGCAGCTCGGGCGTTGGCTAAGCTAACTGCGAGCATCGCATTTGCACCGAGCTTTGATTTATTCTCGGTGCCGTCCAGGCCGATCATCGTCTCGTCGATCAGGGTCTGATCTAACGCGTCAAGGCCCTGCAATTCATCCGAAATGGCACCATTTACGTTCTCAACGGCGTTCAGTACGCCTTTGCCGAGGTAGCGATATTTGTCGCCGTCTCGCAACTCAACGGCCTCGTTCTCGCCTGTCGAAGCTCCGCTTGGTACGGCCGCTCGTCCCATCGTGCCATCTTCGAGCACAACCTCAGCCTCGATCGTCGGGTTCCCTCGCGAATCCATTATCTCGCGTGCCCACACCTGTTCAATGTAGCTCATTGTTCAAATTTTCTCCCTAAATTTCGGCGAATCGCCATATTAGGTAATCTAACGGGATTGGTGCGAATAATCAATCAACGCAGTACGACAGGCTGCCTAGCCCGTCGGCACACGCGATCACAAACTTGAATTGAATTAAAAGTCAGAAAGCAAGCTAGCCTGCCTTACATTTATTTCGGGATTACCAAAACATCGTCAAGCTCCAGCGTTGGACGCATGGTACGTCACGTAAAAGACTCAAAACCAAAATGCGGTATCGTCTTCGGTATCAGATCAAAACCTTTTAGATTCTCAGCCATCATCTATAACAAAAACGCCCTCAAAAAAGGGCGTCTACCATTCTTACGAGACAATTACACTAAGTCCAACCAATGAAATCCAACCATTGTAATTCGAGCCGTCTGCGTCGTCGCACGACCGAGATAGTCATATGCGATCTCCGACCAATCGCTCGGCGAACTGCCCGTGTCATACGGCCTCGAAACCTTCCACTGCCTGCCCATCACATCATATTTGATGCTAGTCGCATTGTGATTAGATGTTCCTGCGATGTCGCAGGTGTAATCTTACGTAATCGGCAAGATAGGCAACTATTCTCTAGCGATGAAATCTGTAGGATCGTGATCACACCCGCCAACCTTGAGAACGCCCGATTTAGGAATTCTAATTTCATTAATCAACTTGCCGCCGAAGTAGAATGAAAGTGCCGCAACTTTAGCCTTCTTAATTGATGTGGCAAGAACAATTCTTTCGCTAGACAGACCGATTGAGTTTAAATAAGCTCGCACTGTTGTAAGTCTCTTTTCGCTTATTCTTTTGTTACTTTCTATCTTTGCTAGTTCAGCAATTACAATTAAACTACTTTCGTCGGATGACTTTGCGAAAAAGTTGCGCACAGAGTCGAGCTTAAATGTTGCCTCCTCGCAAGTGTCACCTCCGGTTTGACCTGCAACTATCGCAGGCACAGACACAACAAACAATAATGACTTGAAAATAAACCTTGATATTTGATACATACTCACCTCCGCTACTTTCGGCAAAACACATCGAAGAAATTTAGTCTAGAGCCTACAGACCAAGACTTAGTTCGCTTGTTATAACTTGCATTCGAAAACAGAGTAAAGTGCGAGTGGATGTTTCCGCCCTCTGTCTGTTTCGCGTTTGGGTCATTGAGCCGAATGTCAGCCCCACCTTCCCCTCCTATCAATCCAATTTCCGTGGTACCTTTGGTAGTACCGCTGGGCTTTTGGAAAGAGTCGATGTGGGACGTAGTAAGCAGAACATTTCGGGCACTTCCAAGCCGTGCGTAAAACCAAATGTGGCTATCTGCACCCGATACAAATGGATTTTTTCCACTATAGACCCCGCCACTCGGAACGAAAACACTTCCAACGTATTCGCCCGCGTTGTTTCCGTTCTCGTCGGAATAATATAAATGCATTGCGTTAGAAAGATGTCCACCGGGGCCTCCGCGATAGGCACTGGCTCGAGGCAGGGAACCGGCAAATCGTCCTTTGCCAAAAAGTTTCGGCGGTTCAAAACCGCTACCTGCGGCAACAGCGTTCTTGCCTCCAAAAATTTTTGCGAGTTTTGAGTCACAGTCCCTCATTTCGTCCGTGTATACCGGAACATCAGCTTTTGGCGGTGTTGGAGCCGGATCTGGCAATGTTAGATTTCGGAGATCGAGGTCCGAAACTGTGCCGATGCTGTCGGAGCCGTTG
This sequence comes from Blastocatellia bacterium, assembly GCA_016789145.1. Classification (GTDB taxonomy): domain Bacteria; phylum Acidobacteriota; class Blastocatellia; order Pyrinomonadales; family Pyrinomonadaceae; genus OLB17. The sequence continues at coordinate 4,366 of JAEUQI010000069.1, forward strand.
ACCGTTCCGGCCACAAAGGCAAAAGAGCCTTTAGAATCCTGCTCGAAAGTCTTCTCGCCGAAATCGCCGTAATCTTGATCGTCAGTCGGATCTTCGTTTTGGTGTACGCTTTGGGAGCCGGTGTCGCTTGGGGCAGCATCGGGAAACTCATCGTCTTTTACGACCTTCATGTCATCGTGGATCGAAGCCTCGTGAGCAATTTGGTCACAGTTAGGTTGTTCTACTCCGTCAACATAACAGGTGTTTCGACCAGCGCTACCTGCATCTGCTTGCTCATTTGCAGGATCTTGCCAATCTAATTCGTCTTCCCCGCATTGTTCATCGAAATCAATCATGTCACATCGATACGGGTCGTAGGGATCAGGGGCTTCTTCGGGGGATGGGTACGTATTCTCTATGCCAACAGCAGAACCAAATGGATCCATGACGGAAACGGGCGCTGAACCTTGATATTGATAATTCATTTGGGAATAATCGACGCCACTCGGATCCGTCGAACCCAAATACCAGTGATCCTGATAATACTGCGTGCCAATATTGTTTTGCATGCGAAACGCTATTCTCTCGCCGGATGCAAAAACTCCAGTTTCCCTCATTACTGTAGTACCAGATGGCCATACGTGTTGCTTGTGTCGCAATTCGACGAGTGTTTCGCCAATCACGGAGGAATTCACGCGATAGACCTTGTCATCATATGTGGTGCAGGGAGAGCAGTATCGAACTCGGTCATTGGTCTTTATTATTCTTCCATCCCCGTCGTAGTTCGCTTCGAACCAATGGGAGTACGCATTAGTCTGAGGTCCTTTATCGAAATGTTCCTGCCTGCCCTCAGCATCGAACTTTTCACCGTCGGTCGTGGACCGTCCGTCCGCGTCAAAGGTATGTGAAATTTCCTTGTGGTCTATAAACCAACCAGGAAGTTCCTTATCGCGAACTTCATTGGTCATCCGTCCGTTTTCGAAGGCAAATGAATCAACATTTTGTAGCCGATAATTGCTCCGTTCTTGGGCAGAAACTTCTCCGTACGGGTTGAAGGTTCGAATGATGCGATAAGGTCGCTCGGTTGGGTCGTCTTCGGTTTGTCCATGAGATTCGGCCCCAGTCTTTGCGGCTGTGAGTCGGCCAAGAAAGTCGTACTCGTAGGACCGATCAAAGCGCGGATATTCTTCAAAATTACTTCCCGTATGATCATAATCGGTGTCAGACGATTTCAAGCGTCCATCGTTGAAATACTCGTAGTCTAACCTCACGGCTCCCGATTGATATTGACTAGCCTGCAACCGCGTATTGAACTCCATCGTCATTCCAAAGCCGTTGGAATGACTGATAGATTTTGGTGCTCCCCAAGCACGATAAGCGGAGTTCGTTATGTAGTCGATCTGTGTATTCTCAACTGTTCGATTTCCATTCACGGTCTTTAGTCGTCCGTTCTTGTGGAATCCGTAAGAAACAATCTCGCCGTATGGTTCCTTATAGCTTTTGAGTTGACCGCTGAGTCCGTAGCTGTATTCGATCTTGAACTTGTTATCGTTGGTCGGCGATTGGGAGACCCATTCATTGAACTCGCGCTCTTCTGAAATAAGTTTTGAAAGCGAATCGTACTCATATTCGACCGATCCGTGACCATCCGTCATTTCAATACGATTTCCTAAAGTGTCGTATTCAAACTCAACGGTCGCGGGAACTGAAATGCCGCTATTGTTCGGAACCGTCCAACTAATCTCGTCAATCAGTCCCAGGTTGTTGTATGAGTAGTGCTTAGCCGCGCCTCGAGCATCTGTTATGGTTTGAGGTTTGTCGTCTAAGAAGTAGTTGTAGCTTGTATTAGTGTTTGCGTCTTGCTCCGGCTTGTGTTCCGTTGTAATTCTTCCGAAGCCATCGTATGTGAGAAGTGTTTCTCTGAAGTCCGAACTTGTGTCAAGACCCGCGTAGATTCTCGAACGAACTACTTGATCTCGACCATTGTATGTATTGGTAGCCGTCTTATAGACAGCATTGCTCCAATCTAACATCTCGACCTTTATGTTTCTTCCGAGAATATCTGAATACTGCTTTTGGGTACGACGGCCTTCGGTCAAGAGTTCGCCCTTAAGCGTGACTATTTCACCGCCAGCACAGCCGCAACCTTCGTACTCAGCTAGTGTGTCTGAGCCGTCAGAACTGATGCTTCGCGTAACTCTGCCTTTCCAATCGAATTCGCTCTCGTTCCAAAGCCAACCGCGTGTGGAATCATCGCCAGTCGGGTTCCAACTGCCGTCCACTTCTGTTGGTACAGATTGTTTTTTGGTTCTGCCAAGCAAATCGTATTCGACCTTAACGCCTGAATACGTCGCCGTAGTTCCGTTTGTGTTGAACGTATGTGGAGAGCGCGATTTGATGACACGGCCTGTGCCGTCGGTGAAGGATTCGCTCAAGACTTCGTCAGCAGTGTCCGGGCCGGCGGTGCTACCGGAAACGTCGGTAATGGTTGAATAGACTTTAGAATGCGTTCCCGAAGCCACATATTCGTAGCGAGTGTAGAACTGTTCAGCCGTGTTCACAAAAACAGAGTCCTTCTCAAGCCTTCCGATGCTGTCATACCACCGCTTCGAGGTCTTGCCGTACGTTTGGCCTGCCGGTGCAGGGCTTGTGGCTTCGACGTTGGCGCCGATGTCGTAGCGGTATTTGACCGTCGAGCTTTGATTGTTTGGATCGGTTATCGACGTTGGATAAGCATAGGTGGCAGGGCTAACTATTGAATTGAAATTGTCATCATAGCTGATGCCAACTGTTCTGGTGTAAGTGCTGTACCACGGCGTAGTCTTTGAAATGACCGAACCCGCAGTATTGTATTTGATTGTCGAGACCGTTGAGGCAGCTTCGGACGTGTAAGAAACCGCATCCCAACGCCTTATGCTTGTGACGTTGCCACGTCCGGCAATGAATGACGAGCCGTAGTTTGTCCCGTCGTGTTTGGTTGGCGAGATCGTTTGTCCTGTTCCTGAGAAATTGCCTTCATCGTAAGCGTAGGTCGTCTTTCCGACGAGTTGCAGGCCATATTCGTCCCGACCATATGACAGTGTCATTGCAGGGAGGCCAATTATGTTTCTAGTGAAATACTCGGACGCGAGGTTGTATTCGGTGTAGGCTTTTTTGAGAACGGTTGTGCCGTCGGTGTCGTAAACTCTCGATTCTCTGACAAGGCCCATGACGGAGACAGTCGTATTCTCATAGAGCCAATACTCGATCTCGGATTTCTTGGTGTTCGACGTGTCGCCGACCTTTGATCCGATAACGCATGGATTGACGATGTAGCTCACACTGTCATTATCCTGCGTCCAGTCGGTCGAAGTCCAGCGTTTTCTGTCGGTGCCAGTGCAGCCTGACGAGACGCAATCTTCGGTTCCGATCGGCAAGCCTTTTTTCCAGCCGCTCGAATGGTACCAGTATCTCGTGAACAAACTATCAGGATGGCCTGTAACTCCAACGTCGATCTTCGTACCTGTCGCCGTAACGCCGTCGATAGTGTATGTGGCGGACGCTGGCACTGAATTCGTGACCGTTACTTCCGAATTGCCGTTGGAGTTCTCTGCATAGTTCTTTGTCCACGTAAATCTTGGAACATCACTCTGTGAACCAGTAACACTATCAAGACTGGTGCGCACATGATTCAACAAATGGTCGTCATCGGCGTAGTTTTCGACCTTTGAAACCTGCAAGTAACCGTTGTAGTGGAACTTCGTCCAGCTCGTATCAGCGTAAGTGATCTTGTCGAGAACCGTAACAGCGGTATCATTGGGCGGACCGTAAAACGGAACGCTCCAATCCGTGGCAACAGTTTTGGTGGTGTAGGTGAATGTTGCATATGTGTGCGGCGAGGATGAGCCCGTACCGTTACTTGCGTTCCAGTTTTGGGTAATGGTCGAGATTCGACCGTAGCCGTCGTAGTTGACGTTTACAACGCGACCGAGCGTATCGGTCATTGTCTCTAGTTTGCCGTAGGCTGAATAGGTGTAGTCAATGTAGTTGCCGTTTCGATCCTTTACTCGTGTACAACGATAGGCTCCTGAATTCCACGAATACGTCATTTGCGTGCCGTCCGTGGTCTTGACCGTCATTGTGACGCCTTCGGACGGAACGTTCGGAGCCGTTGTCGTGCCCGTAACAAGCTGTGTATAGCTCGAATCCGTTGTTATGAACAACTCATCAACCGACGTCTCTACAAACTCGACACGCTTTCCAGATGGCGTCACCATCATGTACGCCCATTTGCTGCGTGTGTCGTTGTAATAGATCGGCTCGATAGTCGGTAATCCTAGCCTAAATCCCGGAGCGACATTGCTGGAATCAGGATCGAAATACATCGAACCGCCAGTTTTGATCCAGACGAGCGAGTTGTAAGAAAGTCCAAGCCCAGCATCGAGACCTGAACGCCCGGGCAAATTAACCAACGACGTACCCCAAGAGAAATTGCGAGAATAGATGTCAGTGCCGCCTGTTCCGTTTGCGGGATCGAGGCGATCGGTTGCCAGCTCGTAGCCTGTAGCGGTTCCGCCAACCTGTTTCGTAAACGCCGAAGGGATCGCTGTATCTCCTGGAACGCCTAACGAATAGGTCAGATTCCCGCCTGTGCTCTTAAGTATCCACCATTCGCCAGTTGTTGGTCTCCAAATAGCATAGTCTGCTATGCCATCGGCGTCGTAATAGCCCACAACCGGCTGATCATACCAATTGCCCCAAACCTGAGTAGTATAAGTAGTAAAACCATACTGACTATTCAGCACATACCAGGTGCCTGAGCTCGGCCTAAACACGACGAGGTCATCCTTGCCATCATTGTCAAAATCAGCAGCCATGGGCACGTCAGTCGATATGCCCCATTGAACGGCAAGTGACCCTGCCGAACTGCGGTTTGCGTACCAATAGCCTGTTGTCGGCCGATAAACCGCTCTATCCGTTGTGCCGTCACCGTCAAAATCTCCCGGGACAGGAATGTCGCCCGACGAACCATAGCTTGTCGAGGAATACGAACCAGTACAATCGGGCAGTATCCACCAAGTGTTAGTAGATGGTCGAAAAACCGCACAATCTGATGTTCCATTACCGCCAAAATCGCCTGCTACAGGAATATCGCCCGTCGTACCAAACGAAGTCGAGATCGTGTTTCCGTCGCTGCTTTTCTTTATGTTCCATGCGCCAGCGGCAAATGTTCCGGCGTCGTATTTGTTATCGTTGTCAAAATCGCCCGAGATCGCTTTTGCAGACGACGTTCCGATGGTCGTAGTTTGATACTCCGAACTGCCGCTCTTCCAAACCTTGTATTCGGTGCTCGCTCCATGCCAACGACCGATGTCGGTCTTGCCATCGCCGTCGAAATCAAATGGCACCGCTCCTGACGGCGCAATTAGTGCCCGTGGAGCAACAGCTCTTTCAATTCTGGCCGGTGGTGCGACATTCTCAGCAGTCTCAACCGTGCTCGCCGAGCCGAAGTAACCAAAAGCGATGATCGTAAAAACAGAAAGACACACCAATATTCGGCTGATATTGGCCAACGAGGTCGGTCGAGGTTCGGAATGCACGTAGATTGCTCCTCTTGGTTCAGTTGTCGAAAACTGGTCTTGTGAAGATCTACCAACGGCGGTCAACGGTTGAGAGTCGTCAGAGAGATCGGGAATTTACTTTAATTTCCACAACAAAACTCCTCGCGAAACAGCTCTGTCAACAAAAAAATGATCGGAATAAGACTATTTCTTCGAAGAAAAATGATTTTTCTGCGCAGTTTTAGCAGATTTCTTCGCTTTGGAAGTGTTTCGCTGATGAGGATCTTTGTTCTACAAGGTCGTTGAGACTGATTTCTTGCTAGTGTTGGCTCTTTACTTTGAACCGGAAAGTGTTTGGCGTGAAGAAAACAGTTTCGGCGTCGGAGAGGCAATCTCTTTCTGCGAAGAAATGAACATTCAGTTCGAAACAAAATGAACATCAATATGAGAAAAATGATGTTCGGTTTGCCGTCGTGGAGCGGATCGCTTGAAATAAGTTCATTTACATTTCTAACCTATTGTCTCATCTGTGAAATTTCTCTTGACACGACATTGCGTATGTGCAACACTGACTGTGGCCGTGAGAATTCACGGCTTAGCTAAAACAATCACACAAAAGGAGAACATTACATGGATTACAGAAAACTTTCGGACGCAGACCTCGTTGATTTCAGCAAGAACGTCAAGTCAAGCCTTGACGGCGGACTTGTGATAGGACTCGATCCGGCACTGGCGGCAGACCTGGCACGTGCGATAGACCCGATCAACACGACCTTTGAAGTTGCGATCGAAGATGGGGTCGTCAAGACTGCGGTAAAACAATCGGCAATTGCAGACAAACAATCGATGCGCGAGGAACTGCTTGGCAAACTCGCCAAGGTTCGCAACTGTCTGGTCGCGGCCGAATGTCCTCGGCATTTTCTTTCGCGAAATCGGGATAATCAAGGATTTCAACGGAACGTCCCTAGAGATCAAGAATTTCAGTGTTAGCGTTGAAATGTGGACACGATTTTTTGCAGAACATCATCAACCGCCGCCAAACCGAAACCGCTTCGTGTAAAACTGCTTGAGACGCCTCCCGACCGCAGACGTGCGTTCGTTGAGGCAGTCTTATACAACATCATCGAAAGCCGCTTCGGCCCGGGCTGCGTACTCGACGAGGTAGTCAGTTTCGATGAGATCTATGAACCTGAACCCGACATCCAATTCGACCTACCGGCCGTCCGCCACGCCCATTGCCCAAGCCCGCACGTTAGTGAGGGCGTAACATCCAACGCAGAAGTATCGGCGGCTGCCGTCGGTCCTACTAACCAGATCATCACAGCTCAGATCATCCGATCCCGCAGCAACTCACCACCATAACTTTGGGACGCACACGGGCTATGTCCAGATCGCAGTGCGGTCGCGGACGACTCCTTTGGGACGCAAGAATTCTGTCGCCCTCTCCGAGGGCTCCGGGTTCATAAAGTGCAACCTGCCGGGACAGCACAGCTTCGCCGCTCAGCGAAGTGGCACAGCCACGGGCAGGCGAGACGCCTGCGTTCCGGCCGGTGAAAAGTTTGGGACGCATGTCAGAACCGCCTGCGTCAGCGGGCGGCTTCCAACGAAAGGACCAGAAAAGTTTGGGACGCAAAGATCCGCTGCCGCCAAGACCTGAGGCATAGCCTCAAAGAAGTCGAACGAGCACCTCACGGCGAAGCACAGCTTCGCCGCTCAGCGAGGTGGCAGAGCCACACGCAGGCGAGACGCCTGCGTTCCAGTCGATGAGAATTTTGGGACGCGAAATGTGCACGCGGGCAGGCTGGCAGCCTGCGGTCCGGCGGAAATATTTTGGGACGCACAATGCTGACGCGGGCACGCAAGATGCGTGCGGACCGCATTTGCGGTCTAGATCGTGGCAATGGGCTTAGAACTCTTTGGTCACTTACCGATAACCATCAAGTCATCAAGAGCTCCGAAATAGACGCCGGCCTTACCGACTGCGATGGTGCCGCCGGAGTAGCCTGTGTCGAGTTTGTCGATGTTGCCGCCGTTGATATTTGTGCGGCAGAGGACGTCGCCGATCAGGCCGTCTTCGTCGAAGAAATAGACATTGTCGCCATCAAATGCTATCTGCTTTGTCGAATATTTGCCGGCGATGGTCTTGGTCATTTGCGGTTCGGAGCTTGAGCTAGTAAGTTTTCGCAGTGCCCATCGCGAACCACCGGCGGCACGGAAACCGAAATAGACGTCGCCGCGATAAACGGCGAGGCTGTCAACGCCTTCTTTGTCGTTGGCTTGGAAAATTACGAATGGGTCGCCGCCCGACTTCGCTTTTCGCAAAATGCTGGTCGGCGTACACCAATAGACGAACTTGTCATCGACGGCAACATCGTGCGGCACTACCTGATCCGCGACGAACACCTCTGCCTTACCGCCAGACTTGAGCGCAGAATAGATCGGCGATGGCACCTGTGGTGTATTTGCCGAATAGTAGCCGTGATTCGTCCAATAGACGCGTTCGTTATCGACGGCAAGGTCGATGCCCATGCCGACGTTCTCGCTCACGAGCGTTTCGCTTGTGCCGCCATTCTTTGCAATTCGTTGGATCGTTCCGCCGGCTTTCCAGTAAACGTATTTATCGTCGAGAGCAAGCCCACCACGCTCGGCCTGCGGCGACTGTTTGCCATCGTCGAGCGACGTCACAGCACCCGTAGCAAGGTCGATCTTGCGTAGGCCATTCGTGCCGGCATTTGCATCCGAGACGGTGCCGCCAATTGTGACGTAGGCGAATTTGTCGTCGACCACAAGGTTTGAAATGTGCGACAGTCCTTGTTCACGCCCAGCGATCTTCTTAGAATTCTGCCACTGCGGCTTCTGTTCGGCTTTGCCGCAGGCGAGGGCCGCTAATGCGATAACAAATACAGAAAGCAATGAGGTCAGCTTGTTCGAACTTGTTCTCATATTCCCTATTCCGCCGTCGATCCTACATTTTGCTTTGGCGTTTCCATCAATCGAACGGTCGAGATGCGACGTTTATCGACCTGTTCGACGCGGAACGTATGGCCGTTGAACACAACGGTTTCTCCTTCGCTCATGATCTGCCCTGCTTCGGACATCAGGAATCCGGCGACGGTGGTATAGCTTTCTGAGACGGGCAGATTCATCTCAAGCCGTCGGTTTAAGTCACGCACGGCAAGGCCACCGTCGAGCAAGTAGGTGCCGTCGGGTTGTTCTTTGATCTGCTCGTTAACTTCCTCGTCGTGTTCGTCTGAGATCTCGCCGACGATCTCTTCGAGCAGGTCATCGAGCGTAATAATGCCCTCGATACCGCCGTGTTCATCGACGACAAAACCAAAGTGAAATTTCTCGGTCTGCATCTGGCGCAGCACATCCTCGAGCCGGGCCGTATCGACGACATAACTCGCCTTATGCAACACGTCGGCAAGTACAAACTCCTCAGGCCGGCGAGCAAATGCAACGAGGTCTTTGCTGTGAACGAAGCCGACCATATCGTCCATCGATGTCCGATAGACCGGCAATCGAGAATAACCATGCGTTTCAACCGCCTCAGCGATCTCGTCAAACGTCGAAGTTTCTGGAATTGCAACGACCTCCGTCCGCGGAACCATTGCTTCTTTGACGGTGGTCTCCGAAAACTCAAACACTTTGTCTATCAGCCGCTGTTCTTCTTCATTCAAATGGCCGCTTTCCTGCGAGATCCGGACCAAGTTCCTGATCTCTTCTTCTGTATAACTTGAGATCGTCTCTTTATCTGCCTTGAATCCGAACAACCGAACAGTGCGCCCACCGCTCCATTCGAGTAGGCGAATCGGATAGTAAAAGATCTTGTAAAACACACGCAGAACCGGCGCAGTGAAATATGCGATCTTTTCCGTCATTTCGAGAGCAATTGTCTTTGGTGCAAGTTCGCCGAACACGATCAAGACAAAGGTAACGAGTGCAAAGGAAATAACGATCGAGATCGTTTTCATGACGGGCACAGACGCCATAACGGCGAGGCCGGTGACGTCCGCTAGCCAGAGCACGGCTGGCTGGATCAGACCGGCAACGGCAGGCTCGCCAAACCAACCCAACGCTAGCGAAAAGAGAGTTATCCCGAGCTGTGTCGCAGAAATGTAGCCGTTGATGTTGTTCAACATCGCTAGCAGTTTTTGGGCCGAGCTATCGCCCTCAGCCGCTGCAGTCTCGATACGTGATTTGCGAACGGCAACAAGTGCAAACTCGGCGGCAACAAAAAAACCATTCGCAGCCACAAGCAATATGACCAGCAAAAGGTTGAATGCCGAGATCGAAGATGCGGGCGTTTCAGCTACTCCCGATTGAAGGAATAAAGAAAGAAACGAGATCGTACTATAAGGGTCGTCCATCGAAAACAAACGCTCGACGGTCATATACCGACGGCAAAACCAACAATAACCTCCATTCTCGCAGGCTCAAGTTCATGCCCACGAATCTTGAGAGTATATCACACAGATCACTAACGAACTGTGTCAATTATCTCTTCGACCAAGCCGCGACAAGAGCCGCAGCCGCGCCCGGCCATTAAGCTGGCGGAGACCTTATCTATCGTCGGAATGCCATTCTCGTTGATTGAGGCAATGATCGCGGCTTCGTCAACGCCAAAGCAAGTGCAGATCAACGCGGATTCCCCCGCGTACTCTGCAACGAGATCTGCACGATGTGCTTCGAAAGCTCGATGAAGAGCGGCGATGCATATTTCTGCACAGTTACGACGGTCGTCAAGTCTGCCGATCTGCGATTCGATCTTTGCTATTATTTCGTCGCCATCGAAGCCTTTCAAAGCCTTGGTATCAACGCCGCGCAAGGATGAGATCAATACTTGAGATGTAGCAATGACATAACCGCACCCATTTGTTCGCAGCCGCCCGTCGATGCAAATGTTGCCGTCGAAGCTAAGTTCGATTTCAACGAAGCATCCACATTCGAAGCTCGCCGACCGACCGGACACACTTTTCCCGCGCGGCTCGACATCGGCCATCGTATCTATCAAGTCTGCGATCCTTTGCGGATAAACGGCCATTGTAGCGAAGTTAGTTTCCTAACTGACGTTTGTAAAGCCGTGAGAGCAACAGGCCGCAAATTTGTGTAAAATATGGGTGTGAATTTGGTTCTAAAGATCTCGCTATTTCTGTTCGCGATAGCCGTAGTTTCAAGCTGCCGGCCGGCGGCGGCACCTGTTTCGATCTCGAATCGTGCAGTGTCGATCAATAACGTGCCGCAGACCAACGTCCCGTTGCCGCCGACCAAGCCGATAGCTGAAATGACGTGGACCCTCGACACCGGCGGCGAACAGCGATTCGGCGATCTCGTCGGAAAGGCAGTGATACTCGATTTTTGGGCAACATATTGTGGCCCGTGCCGCGAAGAGATCCCGCACCTCAACTCACTCCTTGCAAAACACGGCGCTGACAACCTCGTGATCATCGGCCTCAACGTCGGTGGCGACGAAGATAAGCCCGAGATACCGGAATTCGTAAAACAAACCCCAATGAACTATCCGGTCGGTTGGCCCGAAGACCAACTAACTAGGTTTGCCTTTATTGACGGCACTGAGATACCGCGAACGTTCGTCTTTGGCCGCGACGGCAAGCTTGTAAAGAAATTTGTCGGCTATAGCAAGAGAATGGCTCCTGAGATCGATGCGGCCGTCGAGAAGGCAGTCGCGACTACCAAATAAGCCATATGCGTGACCTTCCTGTTGGCAATGGCAGCCTGCTTGTTAATTTCGACGATAAGTACCAAATTCGCGATATCTATTTTCCGCACGTCGGGCAAGAGAACCATAGCGAGGGCTTTCCGTTTCGTTTTGGCGTTTGGATCGAGGGCGAATTTTCATGGGTTCACGAAGATGAGTGGCTACGTGAACTGAAGTACCTTCCTGATTCGCTTATTACAGACGTAATACTTCGAAACGCCGAACTTGGCGTTGAAATGCTTTGTAGCGACATGGTTGCCGGTCGTGAGAACGTCTATCTGCGTCGTGTCACGGTTCGTGATCTGACTGAAGAGCCGCGAGACATTCGCGTATTTCTGCATCACGATTTTCGTATTTACGAGAACAAGATCGGCGACACAGCTTTCTACGACCCTGAGACTCTCTCGCTAATTCACTACAAAAAGCACCGATATTTCCTGATAAACACGTTACCGCATTTCGACCAGTTTGCGACAGGCCGCAAGGCGTTTCGCAATATGGAAGGCACCTGGCGCGATGCCGAGGACGGCGAACTCCACGGCGGCGCCATCACCGAAGGCTCGGTAGATTCAACTATTGCGGTCCACGGTAGCGGCGAATTCGAGTTCTACTATTGGATCGCGGCGGGAACCTCACATCACCAAGTTTCAAACATAAACCGTCGCCTTCTAGAAACTTCGCCGGGCACTTTGTTTGAAAAGGCAGATCTTCGGTGGTCTCATTGGCTCAGTAAATGCGAGTTTCAGTTAGACAGCGTTAACGAAAAGGTACGTTCGTTGTTCATCCGCAGTCTGCTCATTACTGAGAGCCAGATCGATGAAGGCGGAGCGATCATCGCAGCCAACGATCACGACGTCACCGAACGTGCGACCGACCATTACAGCTATCTGTGGCCGCGGGACGGAGCCTTCGTCGCAAATGCCCTCGATCTGGTCGGACGCGGTGATATAACCCGAAAGTTTTTCGAACTGTGCGGCCGCATCGTTCACGAACGCGGCTATTTTCTGCAAAAATACAACGCTGATGGTACGGTCGGCTCAGGCTGGCACGCCTATTGGGACAAATATCGCGGCATTGAGATGTTGCCGATCCAAGAAGACGAAACGGCACTAGTTCTATGGGCCCTGTGGGAGCATTTTTCGATCCACAAAGACGACCAGTTTGCGAGAGGTTTATACCACTACCTAATCCTCAAATGCGGAGACTTCCTCGCGAAGTATCGAGATCCCGCGACGGGCCTTCCGCTCCCAAGCTGGAACCTGTGGGAAGACCGTCGCGGTGTTCATACATTCACGTGCGCGACAGTTGTGGCGGGGCTTAGAGCCGCCGCAAACTTTGCCGAACTGTTTGGCGATATCGAAAACGCGTCAACCTATCGGGCGGCGGCAGATGAAGTAGTCGCCGGAATTCGAACGCATTTGTTCAGTGTCGAACACGGTCGATTCTTGCGTTCCCTGCAAGCAAATGGCGATGATTCGCTGACGCCCGATTCGGCGGTCGATGCGTCGTT
>JAEUQI010000006.1 GCA_016789145.1 Blastocatellia bacterium
ATCCAGCAGTTCGGCACGACAGGCGACCTGCCGCTACCGAATGCATATGTGCGTTGAACTGATAATGGAAAACGGAAAACTGAGAACCTAAGAAAGGAAACACTCCTGGTTATCAGACAGTAAGGAAGGGGGCGATCGCCCCCTTCCTTACTGTCTCTAGCTGAGGTGTCTGAGTGCACTTTGGCCTGAGAAGCTCTAACACAAAGAATTTCCCGCTAAGACCGCTGAGAAACACGCAAAGATCGCGAAGAAAAAAGCCGCAGTATCCGGAGCGGATCTGCGGCTTGAACTAAACGTTTGTCGCTTATTTACTTACAAGTTCATCAGCGAGCCAGTTAGCGTCGTAGACCTTTCGCAGAGCTTCGAGAATTCCTGCTGTGTGAACGCCGACGGCACGGGAACCTTCGTTTTCGTCGATATACCAGTAGCGATTTGATAGCTTTTGATTGTTCGAGTCAAAGTTGAGGCCGACGATCTCGCCGTTACGATTAATGACCGGCGAACCCGAATTCCCGCCAATCGTGTCGGCAGAATAAACGAAATTCAGAGGCGTTGAAAGATCGATCTTGTCCTTGCGGCTCACAAGCGATTCGGGCAGGTCAAATGGATGCTTGCCATTGAAGCTCAACCATCGATCATAAAGTCCGTAGAACGTCGTTTTGTAGGGCACAAGCGTGGTGTCCTCTTCATAACCGTGAACCTTGCCATATTCGATCCGGAGCTGAGAGTTTGCGTCCGGAGGCATCGTTTTGCCATAGACAGCAAAGCGAGCCTGGGCGATCTTAGTGCCGTTTGCAGTATCGACGTTGGTAATGTTGGTCTCATTCCAAGCACGCAGTTCGCGGACGATCGGCTCGATGCGTCGAGCCAGCGTCACCATCGGATCGGTCGAGCTATCGACCGCTGAAGCAGGTCCATCGACCATAGCTTTGCGAGCCGCAGGGTCTTTGAGCGTAGTTTCACGGATCGCGCGTTTTACGACTTCGGATGCTTCGGCGTCGCCGAGTGCGGCTTTGATGAACGGGTCATTATTGCCGAGAATTCGTCTCGCGTCTTCGAGCCACGCAGTCAACGTCGCCTCTTCGAGGTCAAGATTGATCGTCGCCGGAGCCATAATGCCGGACTTGAATGCGCCGAGACGCGTTTCGCGAAATTCCGGAAATCGGCCGTCGCTGTGTTTGGCAACTTCCTTGTGATACGTGACGATCTGCAGTGCGATCGACGCCAGGCGTGATGCCGCTACATTCGAATACGCGATGCGATTGGCCATTTTTGGCAGCTTGTCGTACGCGGTTGCGATGTTAGTCCATGCCGGAGCGTAGAGTTTGTCTAGTTCCGGTTTTGCCTTGAGCTTATCTCGAAGCTCGTTTTCCTCGGCAACTTTCTTTGCGAAATTTCGAGGATTCATCAAGCCGTCTTGCTGGCCTTCGAGACGTTTGAGCGAGTTTGCGAACGAGCGCATTCCCGGATTTGCCTGACGAAGCTGCTCGGCACCGAGCTTGGAATAATTTTCGAGAGCCTTGCGGCGAAGTTCCCAAACTTGCTTTTGCAACGGATTACCGACATCGCGCTGATATGCGAGTTGGGCAACCGTTAGCAATCGAGCGGTCGAGCCGGGATAACCTGAAACCAAGATGAATTCGCCATCCTGAGCACCTTTAGCCGACCATTTGAAGTAGTTTGGCGTCGAGGCAGGCTTGTCGTTCTCATAGGCACGCAGGAATGTGTAATCGAGATCGTGCCGCGGATAGACGAAATTATCGTAGTCACCGCCGAAGAATGCCGCCTGTTCCTCGGGAGCCTGCACGAGTCGGATATCGCTGTAAACCTTGAAGCGATACAGCCAGTATTCGCCGCCGCTGTAGAACGAGATAACGTTGCAGCGAAGTTTGGTCGTCTCTACACAATCTTTTTCGATGGCGGCGATCTCGTTGATCCGATTGTTCGCCGCGACGGCATCGTCCGGAGCGGTCTTTTCGACATTACGAATTCGTTCGGTGACGTTGTCGTAAGAAAACAGTACAGACGCTTCGCCGTTCGGCACCTTCAATTCTTCGTATAGAGTTTTCGCTGTAAAGCCTGTTTTCATCAAGTCTCGTTCTTTTGTAGAAAGTCGTTCAATAAATGCAGAAGCGACGTGATGATTGGTCACGATCAAACCGTTCGGCGAAACAAATCCGGCCGAGGCATTGTTAACCTTCGGGCTGGCAAGCCGTACGTTATCGAGCCAAGCCTGAGACGGCTCGAAGTTGTAACGTTCTTTCCACTGCTTGAGCGGCGGATTATCGAACGTCCACATGCCTTCGTCGGCAAATATCGGTGAGATGAATGTTAGAACGAGAAAAAGGGCAAGATATCGCTTCATAAAACTCCGTTATTTCAAAACTCTTTGTAATTTCTCCATTGCACCACTGAGAATGTCGTCTTCGCGGGCGATGCAGATTCGGACGTGTGCGTCCCAGGTGTCGCTGTCGGCGAATGCTGAGCCCGGCGTCATTCCGACTCCGGCATCACGCATCAGCATTTCGTTGAATGCAATGGCGTCGGTCCAGTTTTCGGGAATTCGCGCCCAAATGTAGAACGCCGAACCCGAGTTATAGATGTCGAAACCGAGGTCAACGAGGCCCGCGGAAAACGTCCGTCGCTTATCGTCAAATTTGTCTCTCAGCCGTGTGTAATACGTGTCGTCTGACATCAGAACCTTAGAGAGAGCTGACTGCAGCGGAGTTGCAGGGCAAACGTAGATGACGTTCGCGGCGTTGTTGATCTTTTGGACAAGTTCGCCCTTGCCATAGGCGTAGCCTAGACGCCAACCGGAGATATTCCACGATTTCGAGAACGAATTGACAGTGATCGTGCGTTCCCACATATCGGGCAAACTCGCGATCGGCGTGTGCGGATTCTCGCCCGTGACGTAGTGCTCATAAACTTCGTCTGAGACGACCATCAGGTCTAGTTCCTTTGCGACATCGGCGACGGCTTCGAGTTCGGTCTGAGACATCACCTTACCGCTCGGATTTGCTGGTGAACAGACAATGATCGTGTGCAAAGGGAACTCGCTGCGGTACTTGAGCGTTCGGCAATGGGCAAGCAAGGCGTCTTTCTCGAAGGTCAAATTCTCATCAAGTTCAAACGCCTCGGTCTTTGCACCGAATTCCTCGAGAATTCGCCTGTGATACGGATAGTATGGCTCGAAGACGAGTGCCGACTTACCGCGAAGAAAGCTCTGAGCAATTCCAATCAACGCACCTGTGCCGCCATTGGTCACCATTACTTCGAACGGCCGGGCGTCGACATCAACGCTGATGTTGTTGTACTTTGCGATCTTAGCCGCGACCGCTTGGCGCAGGCTTTCCTGGCCTTCGCTGCCACCGTAATGGTTTTGGCTCGCTGCTATGATCTCAGCCGCCTCGCGTGCCAACTCCGGATCGATCGGCAACTCAGATTGCCCTTGAACAAGATTCCCACTAGGCGGCACAATGCGCGTGATAGCGCGAATATCGGGCTTTACTTTCTTCAATAATGGTTCGCTCATAAAAAGTTAGATTATCAGCTTTTTAGGGGAGACGCTAGAAGTGGGCTTCAAGCGGAAGTCGAGACTTTCCTCAGTTCATCAACGAAAGATGCTTGGTATACAAGTAGTATTGCTAATAGTTAGAATCATATGGTCTAATCTAGAGAATACTAAAAACACACGCACTTTTTCGTCCTGAGGAGTATCGAAATGAACAAATTAACGCTCTTATTCATGATCGCCGTCGTAACGTTATTGAGTTCGGGTGCTTTGCTCGGACAGGGATGGGAAAGTGAATCACCGAGTTTTCCGAGCTACAACGCCCTGTTGCGTCGCTATAAGGCGGCTAAGAAGGAAATTGACTCGGGAAATGTCGGCGACGCTCGTCGCGGCGTGATACTGAACGAACTGCGGACCGTTCGAACGAGGGCTTCAGCGTTGAGAGCAAATCAGCAGTCAACTCCAAATGGTAATCAGGAGCTGATCGCGCGATACAACTATTTCATCGACGCTTTGAATCGGGAGATCACAATTCTCGAGGTCGCCGGGTCGCCAACTTCTCTTCGTTTGTTTAAGGGCAAAACCGCGTATTCTTCCTCCGAGGAAGTAACTGTCCTGTACAAGGTTCAGCCAAATATGCGCGGAAAGGTTTGGGTCGCTTTGATGCGTGCAGACGAGCCACGTCGGGACCTCGCCTATACAAATTCCCCCGTCGATCTTTCCCGGTTTTTGCCTAAGATCCTTGACAGCAGAGCAGATGGAACATTCAAATACACGGCGCCATCCGCTCATGGCGATTATGAGATCAGAATGTTTGAAAAGGATCGAGGTCAATTGCTGGCTCAGGTTGCATTTCGCGTGCAGTTGTCCTTTCTCGATGAACTAAGATCTTGGCGTCGGGAGATAGGAAATGCGTTCATCCAACTTGATCTGAAGTACGGTTTCAACAAGATCGCAGCAAGCTACGTTAAGGCGTTTGAAGCCGCCGGCGCAAATGATTTCAAGGGATATTCCAGGGATTGGTCGCCCTCATTTTGGGCCTCTCATTTAAGCAAGGATGGTCGCAATGCAACGTCCGTGTTTTACCTAAATCCGCTAGATAAAATTGACGAGTCGATCAGAAATATAGGAACTTTCCGCAAAAGCTACACGAGTGCCGAGGTCGAGCATTATCGTAATGGAATGAGCCGATGGCGAGCAACCTATTTTCGGATCCCGGAGTTTTTCGACAGACTTATTGCGATCGAGGCCGAAAAGAATCGTGATCTAAAGGAGACTGGAATCAGAAACGCAAATCTGCGAGGTGATGCACTGGAAAACGCTGAAAAGCAGGCCGCCCGACGATCTGACGATCGAATGTCGAGGCGTTCGGCTATCATCGCTGAGATCAATCAATTTAAGAAGGAGCCGATCTTCGCATTTGCCGCAGGAAGTTCTAATCCTCGATAAAGCTACATCTCCTTTCGCGGGCGGCTGACGAAATTATTCTTACCTATCCAAAATCGGTAAGGTAAGTCTGAGTCCTCGCCCGCGTAGTCGATGCCGATGCGTTTACCGACTGCAATTTCCGTGGCTTTTAACGACCGAAAGTTCTCGATCCAAATGCGGTCGCCTCGAAAGTTTTCATTGTTGAACGATCGATCGATTGCGAGTGCGATGCAGAGCTTTCCGGGGCCAGAGGCTAAGTCACGGTCGCGTTTGCGGCCGCGTCTTTCTCGCATTAGCTCAATGCCTTCGATCGGTTCAACTGCTCGGATCAGCACGACGTGCGGCCGCTCGGCCGGGCCAGTCACGACGTTTAGCTGATGGTACATACCATAAATAAAAAACACGTAGGCGTGGCCGCCTAGACCGTAGGTCACTTCATTTCTTGCGGTTCTTCGACCGCCAAACGAATGAGCGGCTCGGTCGCCAATGCCCAAATATGCTTCGGTCTCGACGATCATACCTGAGACTCGGCGCCCGTCGGCATCGGGCACGACGAGCAGTTTTCCAAGCAGTTCGCGGGCTATCGTGACAGTGTCTTTGGGAATGTAGAATGATCTTGGAAGCTTCATAAGCAACGTTTGGTGTTCGGTGCGACTCGAACTTCTGTTAACATTTCTAGGCGCATTATATGAGATCTATTGCAGTAATTTGTATCACGTTCTTGTTTTCAGCGTTGATGTTTGCCCAGAAGCCCGATCAGGTTTTGGCAACAGCGACGGGACAAACTATCAAGCTCGCAAACCTCTCGCCCGAAGTTCAAACTGCGGTCAATAACCTAGCCGAGAGCATTGCGAAACAACGAAAGGACCTTTTGGAGCAGTATGTTTACCAGTCCGTGATCGAGCTCGAGGCGGCATCGCAGAAGCTTTCGGTCGGTCAGTACATCGTGTCGGTCAAAAAAAAGGTTCCGGACCCGAAAGAGGCCGATATCAAAGCTGTTTACGATGAGAATCTCGATAAACTCGGCGGAATGACCTTCGCTCAGGCTCGTCCGCGGATCGTCACGTTTCTTCGTAGTGAGCCCGAAAGCAAGGCGATCGAAGAAATGTATAAAGCTCTGCGCACTAAGTACAAGGTTACAGTTGGCAAAGATATAAATCTAAGCACGGCGCTTCCCACAGACGTGGTCGTCACCATAAACGGCAAGGGCGTGACGAGCAAAGAGTTCGAAGATTTCGCAAGCTTACCGCTTTACGAGCTTCGGGCCGAGCTTGCCGATGTGGTTATAGAAGACATTCAGAACGCGTTGATGGACGCGCTGATCGCGGTAGAGGCTAGATCGCGAGACTTACAGACGTCCGACCTTATAGCCCAAGAAGTTACGAATAAGATGAAGGATTTCTCCGACGAGGAGAAGTTCGTGCTCGAGGACGCTTTCATGAAACGCCTGTTCGCGAAATACCAGGCGAAGATCCTCTATACTGCTCCTCAACCGCTCGTTTTACAGATCTCGGCTGATGACGACCCGTCGCTCGGGCCCGCTACGGCTCCGGTCACTATCATTATGTTCAGTGACTTTCAATGCTCAGCCTGTGCCGCTACGCATCCGGCGTTGAAACGTGCGATGTCAGAACACCAGGGAAAGATCAGGTTTATCGTGCGAGATTATCCTTTGGAAAGCATTCACGAGAATGGGTTCCGAGCAGCAGTTGCCGCCAATGCGGCAAACGCCCAAGGCAAATTCTTTGAGTACGTCGAGAAGTTATACGCGAATCAGGACGCATTGGATGATGTTTCGCTGAAAAAGTACGCCGCGGAGCTTGGTTTGAATGCGGCGCAGTTTGCGATAGACTTTAGTGCCGAAAAGACAGCCGCTGAGGTCCGCAAAGATATGGCAGACGGCAACAAGTACGGCATCAACTCAACACCGACGATCTATGTCAACGGCGTGAAAGTTCGCGACATTTCGTACGAAGGTTTTAAGGCCGCGATCGAACGGGCGTTGAAGAAATAGGGAAAGCATTATGCGTTTTTTTGTACTTATTGCGGCGATCGCATTGGCAACGGCATGTAGTGGATCGACCGGCAATTCGACTCCGAATGTTGCTACGGGGACCCCGAAACCAGCTTCAACGCCGTTGCCGGTTAGTTCTTATGAAGTAGTGAAAGTTTATCCGCACGACGATAAAGCGTTCACACAGGGACTGTTTTTCCACGATGGATTTTTATACGAAAGCACCGGTCAATATGGAAAGTCATCGCTTCGCAAGGTCGAGATAACTACCGGTAAAGTACTGCAAAAATGGGACTTGCCGCGAGAAGATTTTGGCGAAGGCAGCACTCTGCTCGGCGACAAGATCTACATGGTCACCTGGCAGCAAGGCCTTGGGCGTGTGTTCAATTTGTCTGATTTCAAGTTGATCCGTGAATTTCAGTATCAGGGCGAAGGCTGGGGCCTGACCAACGACGGCACCAGTCTGATAATGTCGCAGGGAACGCACGTGCTCAAGTTCATTGATCCGAATACTTTTGTAAGCAACAAGACTCTGCCGATCATGCGTGAGGATGGCAGACCGTTGATGCAGATCAACGAACTTGAGTACGTTAAGGGAGAGATCTGGGCGAATATTTGGCATTCGGAAGACCCAAAAGTGCTGGGCAAACCAAACTATATCGCTCGCATCGATCCGGCGACCGGAAAGATCGTAGGCTGGATAGACCTTGCGAATATTTCGCCTGAAGACCAGCGACGTGATTCCGAGAATACGCTTAACGGCATAGCCTACGATGCCGCGAACGACCGCATTTTTGTAACGGGAAAAAATTGGAAAAGACTTTACGAGATCAAGCTGAAACCAGCTCAATAGTGAACGACACTGACAAAAGAATGATGCGGCGAGCTATAGAACTTGCCAGAAACGGAATGGATTCCGGCGACGGAGGGCCGTTCGGTTGTGTTATTGCACGCGGCGGCGAGATCATCGCGGAGGGAAACAATCGAGTTACTTCAACGAATGATCCGACAGCGCACGCTGAGGTCGTCGCTATCCGCGAGGCTTGTAAAGTATTGAATTCGTTTCAGTTAGACGGTTGCACGCTCTACACTTCGTGCGAGCCCTGCCCAATGTGCCTCGGTGCGATCTATTGGGCGCGCCCTGACAAGGTCTATTTCGCATGTAATCGCGACGACGCTGCATTAGCTGGATTTGACGATGCTTTGATCTACGACGAACTCGCAATCCCAAATGAGCAACGTCAACGAGCAATGATCAGTCTATTGCGTGACGAAGGCGTGGCGCTGTTCCAAGATTGGATAGCAAAGCCGGATAGGGTCGAATATTAGTTTTTGATAAAATTCATCCTGAACAACGAAGATATCAATACTGATCAGCCGTCGGGTTCGACGGTGTTGGATTTCGTTCGTTATCACAAAGACCTGAAAGGCACCAAGATCGGCTGCCGCGAGGGCGATTGTGGAGCATGTACGATACTTGTCGGCGAGTTGGTTGAAGATAAAGTTCGCTATCGCTCAATGACTTCGTGCCTAATGCCGCTCGCAAACGCTGCAGGCAAACACATCGTCACTATCGAAGGCATTAACCCAACCGACGGCTCGCTGACACCTGTTCAACAAGCAATGGTCGACGAATCAGGAACTCAATGCGGTTTCTGTACGGTTGGTTTCGTAATGTCGCTTACAGGAGCGTGTATTGACGGCTCCGACAAGATCTCAGCCATCGACGGCAACATCTGCCGGTGCACAGGCTACAAATCCATCGAACGCGCAGCATGTCGCTTGTCAGAACCGGGAGCGATAGCGACTGGGTTCCGTGGTGTAGTACCAGACTACTTCGAACATATACCTCTTAGGCTTACGTCTCTGCTAGAAAATGGCGTTATCGTTGCCGACTCTTCGAGCCGCCCGCTCACGCAGGCGGTTCTGACAGGGGGCGGCACCGACCTTTACGTCCAACGCCACGACGAAATGGCTGAGTCGGCGGCGATGCCGTTACTTTATAACAACGAACTTCGCGGCATAACGGACACCGGCACGCACATCGAGATCGGAGCTTCGGCGACCGTTACCAACCTGCTCGAATCGCCGTTGATGAACGAGATATTCCCGAAGCTTTACGACCACCTAAAACTCGTCTCATCAACCCCGATCCGCAACATGGCAACGCTCGCCGGCAACCTAGTAAACGCCTCGCCGATCGGCGACATGACTGTTTGGTTTCTTGCGCTCGACGCGGATATAACGCTGGGCACAAGCCCGCATGACAGTAACGGCGTTATACGAACGCTACCGTTGAAAGACCTATATCTAGGTTACAAGCAACTAGCCAAACAGCCCGACGAGATCATCACCGCGATCCGTTTCAAGCGACCAACCGGCGATTTCCGATTCAATTTCGAAAAGGTCTGCAAACGCACATACCTCGACATTGCCAGCGTAAACACAGCGATCTCACTTGAAATAGAATCAAAGCCCGGAGCGGCGTGGGTTCCGCCGGTACTTCGCGGCGAGTTGCCTGATGCGTCTGGTGCCAGCGAGATCGACTACGTCATTACATCGGCCCACGTCTCCGCCGGCGGCGTCGCACCGATACCTTTGTACCTACGAATAACATCCGAGTTCCTAGTAGGTAGGACCATAAACGAAGAAACCATCGACGCCGCGAACGAGATCATTCAATCCGAGATATCGCCTATCTCGGATGTTCGAGGGAGTGAGCAGTATAAAAGGCTATTGTTGAAGCAGCTATTTAGTGCCCATTTTTACGAATTGTTCAATCAAAACGCGGTATAATTTAGGTATGAAAACGAATGTCGTTGTGGGTGAAAATGGTGCTTTTACGATGACGCGTCATGGTGAGAACATTAAGGACATGGATCGCTCGTTCGATATCGAGTTTTGGCAGCGTCAAGGTGATGCGGCGATATTCAATGCGGCGTGGGAACTGATCGAATTTCATCTTCGTTCGAAAGGCATAAATGAGTCCAGACTTCAAAGAGATATTGTCCACTTTCAACCGACACGAAGTTAGATACATGATCGTTGGCGCATTTGCTGTGATGAAGTATTCGGAGCCTCGTTATACAAAAGATCTGGACATTTGGGTCGAAGCATCCGAGGAAAACGCTGAACGTGTTTTTGCTGCTCTTGGTGAATTCGGAGCGCCACTCGCGGGTATGTCTGTGTCGGACTTTGCGACTGACGGCTTTTTTCAGATGGGGCAGCCTCCAGTTCGTATCGACATCATGATGTCCGTTGATGGTGTGACGTTTGGCGAGGCTTGGCCAAACCGTCAGGACGGAGATTTCGACGGCATTCCTTCGGTGTTTATCGGTAGAGACGATTTGTTGATTTGTAAGGCGGCTGCCGGTCGACCACAAGATATTCTCGACATCAATTCGATCCAAACTCCGAGACTTAAGATTTGAAGAACATCGACTCACATTCACACGTTCGCGGCGAAAGCGTTTATTTGGACGACATTCCGGTTTTTCGCCAGACCTTGTATGCGTGTGTGTTTGATTCGCCAGTTGCTCATGGGAAATTGTTGAGCGTCGATACAAGTGCCGCCGAGGCTTGCGAGGGCGTGGTTCGCGTGATCGTTGCGAAAGACATCATCGGCGAGAATGAGATCGGTGGTATCGTTCAGGACGAGCCGTTGTTGGCGGATGGTGAGGTCCATTTCTGCGGGATGCCTATCGCGGTTGTGGTTGCGACGAGCGAAGAGCTTGCTCGCAAGGCCGCGAAGAAAATTGTTGTTGATATTGAGGAACTCGAGCCTGTCATCGACGCCCGAACAGCCGCGGCGAATGGCGCTCTGATCGTGCCGCCGAAGAAGTTTGTTCTCGGGAATACCGAGGACGCATTCGCAAATTGCGCTCACGTTTTCGAGGGAAAGACCGAGCAGAACGGCCAGGAACATTTATACATCGAGACACAAGGTGCATACTCCGTTCCGACCGAGAATGGTGGTTTGCGAGTCTATTCTTCGACGCAAGGGCCGACGGCGGTTCAGCGTGCAGTTTGTCGTGTTACAGGACTTGCGATGCACGAGGTCGAGGTCGATGTTCAGCGTTTGGGCGGCGGTTTTGGTGGAAAGGAAGATCAAGCTAACGCGTGGGCCGGCATTTGTGCGGTTGCGACACAATTGACCGGAAAGCCCGTAAAATATGCCCTTCACCGCATGGAAGATATGCGAATGACCGGCAAACGGCATCCGTATTCATCGGATTATAAGATCGGTCTCGATGTGGATCTTAAGATCATCGCCTACGAAGCATCGTTCTACCAAAATGCCGGTGCGTCGTGCGACCTTTCGCCGCCGGTGCTCGAACGTACGCTGTTTCACTGCACCAACAGCTACTACATTCCAAACGTAACCGCGACCGCATATTGCTGCCGAACGAATCTTCCTCCAAACACAGCGTTCCGTGGTTTCGGCGGGCCGCAGGGAATGTTTGTCATCGAATCTGCGATTGCTCACGCCGCTGAAAAGCTCGGAGTTTCGGCGAGCGAAATTCAACGCCGTAATCTGCTCGAATCAGGCGACGAATTCCCATACGGCCAGATCGCCGAGAGCGAAGCTGTGACGAGTTGGACGCAGGCCGACGCGAAGTTTGACTTTGCGGCTTTGCAGCGAGAGGCGGATGAATTCAATGCTTCGTCGAAATATTTCCGCAAAGGCGTCGCTGCGATGCCGATATGTTTTGGCATATCGTTCACCAAGACGCCGATGAACCAGGCTCGCTCGCTCGTCCACGTTTACACCGACGGCAGCGTTGCCATTTCGACCGGAGCCGTCGAAATGGGCCAGGGCGTCAATACCAAGATCGCACAGGTAGCCGCCAAGGTTTTCGGCCTGTCGATCGACCACATCAAGGTTCACACGACAAACACACTGCGTATCTCGAATACATCGCCGACTGCCGCTTCGGCCGCCGCAGATCTGAACGGCAAAGCGACGCAGATCGCGTGTGAGACAATCCGAGGCCGTCTCATCGAAGTCGCATGCGAAATGCTCGGCGGGATCACGCCTGAAGGCGTAACTCTTACTGATAGGAAAGTTCACATAAACGGCGAAACGACTGAACTCGAGTGGGAGTCGCTAGTTATGGAGGCTCATCTTCGCCGCGTAAACCTAAGCGAACACTCGCACTACGCGACGCCGGGCATTGGGTTTGATTGGGCGACCGCGAAAGGGCATCCGTTTGCTTATCACGTTTACGGAACGGCGTTCGTCGGCGTTACGGTCGATTGTCTGCGTGGTCGTTATGAGGTTGATTACGTTAAATGCTGTCACGATTTCGGCACTTCGATGAACACCGCCGTCGATCTCGGCCAGATCGAAGGCGGTATCGTCCAAGGCCTCGGCTGGATGACAATGGAAGAGGTCGTTTACGACGAAAAAGGCAAGCTCCGCTCAAACGCCCTCTCAACCTATAAGGTCCCCGACATCTACTCGGTCCCCAAAGAGATCGCCGTTCTGCCGCTCGAAACCGACCGCAACAACCTCGCCATCTTCAACTCCAAAGCCGTCGGCGAACCACCGCTGATGTACGGTATTGGCGCTTATTTTGCAATCCGACATGCCGTAATGGCATACACCCCATGTTCGCCCGACTTCGATCTTCCGTTTACGCCGGAGAAGGTATTGTTATGTCTATTTGGATGAAGACTGGAAGGCCACCGTTTCACAGGACGACAATTGACTATCGATTCATATTACACTTGTTAGAAATTTGTGCCTACAGTTCTTCTTCTATTGAGAACTTGGCAGAGCCTTCGGCTACGACCCAACTGGGCAAGCCTTTAGAAGAAACCGCCTTATGGACTTCAGCAATAGAATAAATCGACACAGGTTTCGCACCAAACACTATTTTGATACCCAGTTTTAAGTTATCTTTTGACGTATCTTCATTAGCTGAAAGTTTCTTAATCACTCCATTCGCCAGTAAATCGCGATTGGCTTGGTTATCGAACCACGTCAATCCCTTTGTAGTAATATCTTGACTTAGCTTCTCGAGTTCTTTTAGGTATTCTCCTTTTTTTTCACCAACTACTTTGGCTTCGAGTTTGAGACCGATAAATATCTCGTATGTTATAACACCCTCATCTTCTTTTTTTTCAACCGTAAACTCGTATCTTCCAAGATGTCCTGAAAAAGCCGACGTTTTCGAAGCGAACGGTTCGGCAGGAGAGATTGGGACGCTCGCTTGCGCAAACGAACCTGTCTTTTCGTAAGTATCGATAGAGAACAATGAGAAATACGTCATTCCCCATTCCCTTCTTCCCTCTACCTTAACCTGCAATTTATCCTCAATCCCCATCTTTGCGGTGATCGACCACGCTTGTTTGTCTGCTTCGTAAAAGCGCAGGGTCTTTGCATCCGGATAGTAATCAGCATTGCAAAGTAACCTAAATAACGTCGGCTGTACTGCAGTGACAACGGCTCCGTCGATTGGATGAGTGAAGGTTTTCAAGTTTCCGTCCTTATCACGATAGTTAAAAACAAAGAGAAGACCGATTGGGTTTCTTTCTATTCTGTTTAGTTTGACCGCGCCAGTGCTGATTTGTAACATTCTGGCTACGCCGTGTCTCAGGTCTTTTTCATAAATTTCTCTGAGCTCACTTTCATCCCTGATCTTGAGAATTTTATCGATCACCTCGGTGAATCCGGAAAAACGCCCAAGTTGCTTTAAGACATCAGCCGTTATTTCGAGGCTTGACACCGCGGTATCTACGTGCCTCTTAATCACTCTGGCATTGCAGATCAATAGATTGCATAGGAATTGAGCCAAATGCCTATTGTCTTTGAACTCCATCCCCTTGACCCAAGAGATACTGTAAAGATCGCCAGAGACGTTCAGAAAATCCAACAAAACGGCCAAATCGTATTCAATCGCAAGCTTAATACCAGCCTCGATCTTTATCCGGTAATCGTCGGACGAACTACCCGCCTTTGCATCGACGCTATACGAACCAAACAGAGCAAAACTAATGCCTGCGGCCGCATCCAAAAGCCCCGTTTTCCCTAGGCTTACTTTCGCACCAATATACTCCTTGACCTCAAAACTTGCCTTAGTCGCCCTAGTGTCTTCTGGTAAAGAAGCAAAAATCCGGTCAAAGATCGCATCTCGAAGTTTGTTGCCTTCCGACGTAAGTTCCTGGACCTCTTCATTAGTAAAGGCAGGCGAAAGATCGCTAGAGTACGAACCGACTGGATTTGCAAACGCAGCATAGCCGGTCATGTATTCTCCTTACATTCTTCCAAAGGATAATTGGGCAGGCATTTTGATTCATCTCGTAGAAAGACCAATGTGGTCGGCGTGACGTATTCCCAGGGAGCTCCGACGTAGACGGCCCCCGTTGACCACTTTAGGTCAGTTCCGATAATTCCCGCGTAGTCCCTGTCGAGCGATATGATCCAGGATCGATGTTGAGCTACCGAGGTATTTTCTTGAATATTCGTGATACGATAGACCTTGCAATCAATGATGATCTCACGGTCGATGTCTGCATCGATGTTGGCTTGGTTCAGTGCATCAGGGCTGGCGTTAAAGTCCCAGTAGTGATCGGAGTCGTTCAATATCACTGATTTGGCTCCGAAGGCATTAGGAGTCGTGTCCAACTCGCCGTCCCTGTCGGCATAATAATTTTGTTTTTGTTCCTTAAGTTCCTGAGCGAGTGAAACATAATGCGGGTCGCTTGATAGAGGCGGGTCGCCCTGGCCTCCCCAAATCTCTCCGTATGTAAGAAAATAGGAAACGTAATCGTCAAAACCATCCCTGATCGGGACCAATACCCGGCAACTACCCGCCTCAAGAAATTTTTTGAAGATTAGATCGGTCGCTTCGTCGTTGAGCTTGTCTCCCCACGTGCATTTCTTACCCCAAAAATACGGGTAAAAAATGTATGTCATAAGATTCCAGCTGAACGCCTGTTCGAAGAACTGGATGAACTTCCCTTCTTCCTCCACCTCACGGAGATTCATCTCCGGATAGCCGCAAGGTTCGACCATATTCTTCATTGAACTAAACTGGTCGAAAAACTGGCACGAAATATACGAGATTGCCATTCTTTTCAACTCAGTTCTTTCTATCTCCCTGTTGATGAACGGGTTCTGATTGTTGCGTTTCCTCTTTTGTTCTTCTTCCTTAGCCTCAAACTCCTGTTTCTCTTTTCTAAAAAGAGAGAGAGCCTTTTCGTGATCCTCAGTGATCTTGCTGAAGATACTCAATTGCCATTTATAGAGAGCTTCGGGCATCAGCTCGCATTGAACTAAGATCTTCGTATGGACATTGCGAAAATTGTTGGATTTACTTCTGAATGCCGTTTGTTCGCCTACCAAGCCAGGCAGAGTTGCCGACTCTTTAGACGTGTCGCTCGCAAAATAGATCTCGTTGGTTCCATCACCAAAAACGAAAGACGCATACTCATCATTGCTTCTGTTCCCGTAGTGAAAATTGAAGTGCATTGACACTGCGCGATACATCTCAGGTATCGTGAAGTTCCATACCTCGACGTACTCTTTTCCGTCATCGGTGTACTCAAGTTGTATTGGTCCGACGGCAAATTCTAGTTTTTCATCTGGGATTACGTCGTATTTGTCGATATTGTAGGTGTTAACTAAGTCAATATAATTTTCCCGGGTAACACCTTTCGGTCCCTTTATCGCAAGCGTTGGCTCCTTCGCTTGAAAACGCTTGCCAAGTAGCGCCTTATAAAGAGAGGCTGGTTCCGGAAGGACCAACTCGATCACGGCTTTTCGTCCATAATTGTAAACTTGAGCTCTAGAGACCTTATTTACAAAAAGATACTGGCCGGACATGTTATGTTTGCCCTTGTTATCAAAGGTGTGCCGGTTGGTCTCTTCGGTTTCAAAAACTCGCCTCGTAGAAGTCAGTTTTCTTACCTTTTCCTCAACTTGTTTGATTGCTCTATCGACAATGTCTTTAGACGAATTTAATACTTCCTTATTTGTTTGAGCTTTCGATTTGCTACTTGTGAAACTAGTGTTTCCTGTAATATTGAATTTTCCCGTAGCCTCTTTGCCGTGGGTATAGTTGGCGGTCACGCCGGCGGTCAGAGATGAGTCGTTCTTAACTACATTTTCAGTTTCTTTTTGGACAGAGGCTTTTTCTTCAGTCTGTAGATATCTTTCTTCAAATTGCCTAATTTCTTCCTCAGTTTCGATGAGCTCTTCAGTGCGTTCCAGACGCCGATGTTCGGTAGACAGCTCTTCTCCTTCCATAACATTCTTAATGTATGAAAGATCCCCAGCCTGATAGCGTGTGGTTTCCTCTTTGACAACTAATAGATCAATGATGTCCATGCGAGGCTTTGCGCAGCACTTGCTCTGGGGAATGCACTTATCATCGACAACGCAAACGCAATCCGTGGACGTACAGCCACCTGATGATTGAAAACTATCGGATGCGGGTTTGTCGTCGAGAAAAGAAAAGACTTTGTTTTCATTTGGTGGATTATATTCATCAAGTTTCGTAAAGCATTCTGGAAGAACGACCGGACAAGTAAAGTGACTAAGGATACTTTTCTCCGGCAGATCCATTTTGTAGTTGAAGCACCGTTCGACAAGGGTCATCACTCGCAGGATCGATAAGTAGTCGATATTCTCTTTTCGCCCTAGTTGTTTGTAGGTGGCGAGAGCAAGAGCAGTGTCGGCAATGGCCGTTCTTTCGGTGAAATAGTCTGAGCGATCCTTTCGGAATAGATCCGCCAGCCTCGACTCATTGATCGCGTTGTAGCAATACTCCTTATCGATTCCCGCTCCTCTCGAAAGCAGGGAAGCAATCGTCGACGCCCAATGTGGTCCAAGATCATCAATGCTTTTTATCGACTCCTTTCCCAAAAGAAATCGTTTCATTTCGTCCTTCAAGAGTTTGACGTTGTTCGTTTTGCAAAGGCTTAGCCACTTGCTAAACCGCTGCGAGCAATATCCGTCGGGATGTGTATGAATCCCGAATGAGACGATTCTCGCTTTGCTTAAAATTTCAACATTTCTGGTTGTAAATAATCTAAGTAGTTCTGACATAGTTTTAGCTAACTGAAATCCATCCAATTATCCTGTCCAATGTGTTCCGCACAATGTACCACGTAACCGCGGAAATTCAAACGTTAATTGTATTTTGCACATCGGTGCTACATCAGTACGTGTCAAAAATCGCAAAAGCGTAACAGGTTATTTTCATTTTTTCTTGAAAGGTAAGTTCTTGGAGGTTTGGAGTAGAATCTTTAAAGTGGCAGATAAGCAAGAAATCTGGAAATTCGCAGCCTTGCGTTTAATTGGCGAGGTCGTGACGTTACTCGTCGTTTCTGAAAGCAGCGGCAGCAGTCCTGGGCGTTCGGGCTATAAGATGGCAGTCGCTTCGGATGGCGAACTGTGCGGCAGCATTGGCGGCGGCGTAATGGAAGTTTCGCTCGTTGAGCGAGCGAAGTCCAAAGTCCAAGGTCCAAAGTCCAAGGTCATTAACCAGATTCATCGGCGCGATGTCGATAATGCGAGCGGAATGATATGTTCGGGGCGGCAGACGGTGGTGATAATGCGATTGACTGCGGCGGACGTTGATGCCGTGAATTCGATCATCGATGGCCTGAGACAACGAACACCGATCGCATTTGAAATTTCAAATCTCGGATTTGGAATTGTTGAGGGAACTACTGACGGTTCTCGACGTTATTTCTCGAAGACGAGCGAAACTGAGTTTGTGTATCAAGAAAAGCTCGGCGAACAGCAGCATCTCTACATCATCGGTGGCGGGCATTGTGCATTGGCGTTGAGCGACCTTGCTTCGAAACTGGATTTTCGGATCAGCATTTTTGATGATCGGCCTGAGTTGAATACGATCGCGAAGAATCAGTTTGCGGACGCGGTTATCATCATTGATAGCTACGAGAATATCGGCGAACATTTGCCGCAGGGCGACGATGTTTATGTTGTGGTGATGACGCTTGGATATCGAAGCGACGCGGTTGCGATTCGGCAATTGATCGATCACGAGTTCAAATATTTTGGTGTTCTTGGCAGTAAAGCGAAGATGGCGACGTTGATGAAAGAGCTTCGCGACGAAGGTTTCGATCAAGACAAACTCGCCCGGATCCACACACCGATAGGCCTGCCGATCAACAGCCGCACGCCTGAGGAGATCGCGGTTTCGATCGCGGCCGAAATTATTAAGGTCAGGAATGCATGATCGGAACTCGTTAGTGTGATTCTGACGAGATTGTCGTAAAGTATAGTATCGCGAGAGAACAAGCCGCCCGCCAACGCAGGCGGTTCTGACATTATGGACAGCAAACAGATCGCTAAACCTATTAAACGCAGTTATTTGCGTGGCTTGCTTGGGCGTGAATATTTCACGTTGAGGCGGCAGATGGAATGGCTGTCTCGGTATAGCTCATTTGCTCAGAAAGACCCAAAAGTCCGCCTCGCAAACTCGATCATCAAACATCGGTCGTTCATATTGCGGCCGCTTCGCGATGTTGAAATGTATCTGCAATACAACAAGATCACAAATCTTCGCCTCGCGATCGAGCCGCTAAACGGCATCGTGATCAAGCCCGGTGAGACGTTCTCGATCTGGCGAAATGTCGGCAGACCGACCGCCAGACGCGGCTTTCTAGAGGGCCTAGTCCTCCACAACGGAAAGATCGAAAAGGGAATCGGCGGCGGGCTTTGTCAGCTTGGGAATCTGCTCTATTGGATCGCGCTGCATTCGCCGCTTACGATCACCGAGCGGTATCGCCATGGCTTTGATGTATTCCCCGATATCAACCGCAGCATTCCGTTTGCTTGCGGGGCGACCCTTGCTTACAACTACATCGACCTTCAGCTTCGTAATGATACGAATGATACGTTCCGCATCGATCTCTGGCTTGATGACGAGTATTTGAACGGCGAATTGCTCTCTAGCCGCCCGCTTGAAAACAAATACGAAGTCTTCGAAACCGATCATCTCATCAAGATGCAGCCATGGGGCGGCTACACGCGGCACAACCGCATCTGGAAACGTTCGACATCGCTCATCGACGGCATGACGCAAGAAGAACTCGTCACCGAAAATCACGCGATCATGATGTACAATCCGCTGCTTTCGGCTTAACTACAAATATTTACAATTCGCTTGGGAACCTTTTCTCGTAGACGGTGTCTAACCATCTAGCGGTTGGCACCATCGCTACAGGAGGAAAAGTTTATGTTTGACCAAATGATCGAATCTGAGCCGGCAAATGCTGATTTCAAAAGCCGCCGCAAATACTTTGTAACGTCCGGACTGGTTGTTGGCACGTTGTTTTTTGTTGGTGTCATCGTCAGTATCTTCGCTTCCGAATTCGGAATACGGAATTCCAATATCGAGTTGACCGAGTTGATAGCACCGGTCGAAATGGCGGCGCCCGCACCGCCGGCACCACAGCCTAAGGCACCGTCGAATGCCCCGGCGAAGGAAAACTCAAAGCTGCCAATGCGAACCGACAGTATTGCACGGATAGACGAGCAACAGCCCGCTCCGACTACAGTTTCGACAACTCCGAACACCACTCCGTCGCGTCCTAATGGCGCATACGAGATCGGGCCGATCAATATCGATCCTGTTGGTCCGCCGGTCGGTGCTGGCCGAGCAACAGGCCCCAGTGGCGACGATAATGGCACATCAGGGTTAGGGAAGACAGAGCCCGTGCTCGAGCCGGAGGTCAAGTCTGAGCCGCCCGTGATCAAGAAGCCGGAGCCGCCAAAAAATCGCCCGCCGGTCAGCAAAGGCGTGCTTAACGGTTCAGCGCTTAGCTTACCTAAGCCTAGCTATTCGCCCGCTGCAAGGGCAGTCGGTGCGAGCGGAACGGTAAAGGTTCAGGTGACGATCGACGAGACCGGTCGTGTCATATCGGCAAATGCGATCGCGGGGCATCCGCTACTCCGTAGCGACGCCGAACGAGCTGCACGGGCAGCCAAGTTCTCGCCGACGAAATTATCGGATGTGCCTGTAAAGGTAACGGGCATAATCACTTACAACTTTACAAGATGACGCATGGATGGTTCTTCTTCTAAACTCGTCCGGCTCTTAGCAACTTTGCAAAGAGCCGGTTCTTTTTTGCACAACTTTACAAAACCGCACGTGATTCTGCTCTACGATAGTCGTATGAGTATCAGATGCGATGCAAATTGCTCTGATGGAGGAATCATAATGTTTGAAGAATTAGTCGAAACTCAACCAAGCGTAACGGACGGCACGAGCCGCAAGTCGTATTTTGTCGGTGCAACTCTCGTCCTAAGCATCTCGCTGTTTGCGGCGTTGATCGTCAGCATTTTTGCGATCGATCTTGATGTTGATGTTAATGAGATGGATATGCTTTCGGTCGTCGCTCCTATCGACACACCTGTCGAGCAAAAACGGCCTGAGCTCGAATCCGCACCTAAAGAGAAACCAAGGTTAGACGCCGCGCCATCTGGTGCTCCGCGGATAACCGTTCGACAGGACACGGTGGCTCGACTAGATGAAAGCCCGACAGCCGTTCCAACAACAGTTTCGACCTCGGCAACGACACAGAAAGCACGGCCCGTTACCGGAAATTTCGTCATTGGTGACTTCGATTTTGACGGAGCCAACACCGGCAAGGTCGGTCGCGGCCCCGGCGGAACAGGCACCGAAGGCGATGGTTTGGGCGACGGAAGTTTAGTTGCAAAGGTCGAAGAAGAGCCTGCACAACCAGCACCTCCGCCGGTCGTAAAACCTGCACCAAAGCGTTCGCTAGTCCAGACGTTGGGCGTCATAAACGGCCGGGCGACCAGCTTGCCAATGCCGGCAGTACCGGCGACAGCAAAGGTCGCAAACGTTGCGGGAACAGTCTCCGTACAAGTATTGGTCGATGAGAACGGCAACGTGATCTCGGCAAGTGCGGTCTCAGGCAATCAACTGCTGCGTGCTTCGTCTGAGGCAGCGGCTCGCCAGGCAAAATTCCGAGCTACGACCGTCGATGGTACGCCGGTCAAAGTTTCGGGCGTGATCAATTACAACTTCTCTTAAAGAGTTCATTCATTTGAACCCTCCGATTGGCGAGCCGACGGGCTCGCCTTTTTCTATGCTAAAAAGTCGAGTAGTGAATCCAGGTCGAAGTCATAAACGGGGACTTTGAATTGCCTCTTGAGTTCGTCGTAAGACATGCCGTCGAGAAAGATCGGCTCGTCGGATTTGATCGTGATCTTGGGGATCGTAACGAAATCGCCGACGACCTTGTCTTTCATAGCGACCAGATCTTGTCCCGTCAATAATCCTGCGACCGAAACGTCGCCGCCGAAATAACCGTTGGGAACGGCCATCACGGTCAATCGCGAGCCTGTCGCTGCATTGTACCGTTCGATCTGCTCTCTCAATATCGGAGCAAACATCTCGCCGGTGAGCATCGTGCCGAACATGTCAGAGCCACCTGCGGTAGCGGGTGGTTGAAGGTTCGTTGAAAGTACGCGAGATGGAATGAGTGCCGCAGCGTGTGTCCTTTCATCAGTAGTTTGTCTTCGCCGAGTTAAACCACCCGCTACCGCAGGTGGTTCTGACAGGAACTTCCCAAACGCCTCAGTAAACGTACGCACCATGCCGACGCCGTCTTCGATCTGCGGATAGTTGCCGTAATGGCGACGCGACGGAAGTTCGTGGCCGGCTTTGATATAGATCTCATCGCCGAGAAACGCGAAAGTTACGCCGAGCGTTTTGCGGAATTCTCTCTGAAGCTTTTCTACTTCTTTGATCGTTCGCTGGCAGAATTCGGGCGTGACGCGAGTCAGTCGTTCGTCGGTGTTGTACCGCGTCAGAGCAACAGGCACAACAGCCGTTGAAACTACCTTTGGATAAAGAGCCGCGAGGTCGCGAAGTGTTTTCTCAAGCTGTTTTCCATCGTTAATTCCGGGACACAGCACGACCTGAGCGTGGATCTCAATGTCGTTGTCGAGCAGCGTTTGCAGCTTATCTGAAATATCGGCTCGCGATTCCTCAACGCCTAACAGATACGCTCGTGTCTTAAGATCGGTTGCGTGGACGGACACATACTGCGGTGACAGACGTTGCTCGACGATGCGTTTCATCTCGTCGTCGGTGATCGACGACAGCGTCGTGTAGTTGCCGTAGAGGAACGAAAGCCGTATGTCTTCGTCGCGAACGAACAGCGACGGACGTGCGTCCTCAGGATTGCCTTTGCAGAAACAGAATAGACATTCGTTCGCACATTGACGCGGCACGATCTGTTCAAACATTAGCCCGAGGTCTTCGCCTTCGTCGCGGTCGAACTCGATCTCTTCGGTTTCGCCGTTGGATTTTTTGACCAGGAATGTAAGCTCAGTTTCGCCGGAGGTTTGAAAGCGGAAATCGAGATAGTCACGCACCGAACGGCCGTTGACCTTGACGATGCGGTCGTTCGCCCGCAGCTCCAGCTCATCACCGACCGTCCCCGGCGTGACCTCAGTAATGATCACGCCCGGACGGCGAAGCTGCGTGACTGCTGGTGTGACTGCGAATTCGTACATTTTGGAGCGCCGACACTCCTGTCGGCTTCTTCGGTTCGCGTCGAAGCGACGCTCATGCCGACAAGAGTGTCGGCGCTCCGAGCTAGGCTACCGCTGCTTTCAGATCGATCAGCGTATCGAGCGGCGTGTATTCGAGGCCTTGCGACGTGGCGACGGCTTCGTAGGTTAGCTTGCCGGCGTAGGTGTTAACGCCTTCTTGCAGGCCTGCATCGTCCCTGATCGCTTGCTCAAAGCCTTTGTTGGCAAGGGCGAGAGCATACGGCAAAGTCGCATTCGTCAGTGCGAATGTCGATGTACGCGGAACGGCTCCGGGCATATTGGCTACGCAATAGTGCAGAACGCCTTCTTCGTAATACGTCGGATTTGAGTGCGTCGTCGCATGTGTCGTTTCAAAGCAGCCGCCTTGATCGACAGCAACGTCAACGAGAACCGAGCCTTGCGGCAACAGGTGCAGCATGTCGCGTGTGACAAGTTTCGGAGCCGCGGCACCGACAACAAGCACGGCACCGATGACAAGATCAGCATGCGAAATTGCTTCTTCGATCTGATAACGCGACGAAGCGAGCGTTTGAACTTTCGACAAGAAAATATCATCAAGCTGACGCAGGCGATCGAGATCGCGATCGATGATCGTTACCTTTGCACCGAGACCGACAGCCATCTTTGCGGCTTCGGTACCGACGATGCCGCCACCGATGATGACGACGTTTGCAGCCGGTACTCCCGGAACGCCGCCGAGCAAGATGCCCTTGCCGCCGTTCATTTTCTCGAGGTATGTAGCTCCGACTTGGACAGACATACGGCCCGCAACTTCAGACATCGGTATCAGCAATGGCAAGCGACGACCGCTGGTGATGGTCTCATACGCAACGCCGGTGACCTTGCGTTCGAGCATTTGTTTCGTCAACTCAAGCTCAGGTGCGAGATGCAGATACGTGAAAAGCACTTGGTTTTCACGCATTCTTGGATACTCAGGTGCGACGGGCTCTTTGACCTTGACGATCATGTCGCCGGCTTGCCAGACCTCATCTGCAGTGTCGAGCATTTGTGCACCAGCTTTAATGTACTGCTCGTCTTTGAACCCCGAGCCTTCGCCCGCGGTCTTCTGAACAAATACTTCGTGGCCTGCATTCTCCAATGCCTGAACACCAGCAGGCGTCAGCCCGACACGATATTCGTTATCTTTGATCTCTTTCGGTAATCCGATCTTCATTGTTAGCTCCTAAACTAAAAAAATACTGATAAATAGCGAATAGATGATTATAAAACGTGATGGCGATTAACGGAAATGCGAGCGTGATTTGAATAGCGCGGACAATTTCGAGAAAATTCATTGAGGTATTATTTTTATGGCAGATAACATTTTTGAAATTCCGGTTAAAACAATTGATGGTCAGGAAACGACCTTGGAACAATACAAGGGCAAGACGCTTTTGTTCGTGAACGTGGCTTCGAAATGCGGTTTGACGCCGCAGTACGAAGGACTCGAGAGCCTGTACGAAGAGTATCGTGACAAAGGCTTTGAGATCTTGGCGTTTCCGTCAAACGATTTCAAGGGCCAAGAACCGGGCAGCGAAGAAGAGATCAAGGAGTTTTGCTCGACGAATTACAACGTGCAGTTCCCGATGTTCGCGAAAGTAGGCATCCTCGAAAACCGCCATCCGCTTTACGCATCGTTGATCGAGGCTCAGCCTGAGACCAACGTCAACAACGGCGAAGGCATGGAAGAACGATTACGCAACTTCGGCCATACGCGTCAGGATCCAACTGATGTCTTGTGGAATTTTGAGAAGTTTCTAGTCGGTAAAGATGGCAAGATCATCTCGCGATTTGCTCCCGACGTGACGCCGGACGACGAACGTCTCCGCTCCAGCATCGAAGCTGATCTCGCTGCTTAGACGTTTTTCGCCCGTTACTTGGCTGACATTTGCACGATCTCTGAGGCTAGGTAGTCGGTGCGGGAACTAAGCCATTGTTTCCCATCGGGCGAAATATCAAAGGAAAGACCGGTCGGCCTTGTTCGGCCGGTCAATTTTGTCAGACGTCCTGTCGATAGATCTAGAAAATCTGTTACCATTCTTGGATCACCTGCGTTATCGCTCAAAAAAAGCCCGGTCCTTCCTGTGATCACAGTTGCTTTTGCAAGACCTGCGAATTGACTGCCATCACCGACAAGTTCAGCGGGCCCGCCGCCGGACGGTACGCGCCAGATGCCGCCCTCGTTCAACTTAACGAAATAGACAAAGCGCCCATCTAACGATTCGGCACCTAAGTTGGCTCCATTGTCCGCTACCGTAAGGATCTCGCCGGTAGCAACGTTCACCTTCTGCAGCTTCGACACGTTATTGTCCACGGTCGCAAAATATAGCCACTTTCCGTCTATCGACCAATCACGTATGAAATTCTTTCCTCCAAACGTGAGCCTGGTTGAATATCCGGTTGATGTGCTCAGCCAGTAAATATCCTGATCCTGGCCCATAGAAACATGAGCCCCGATCTTCGTATCGTCTGGAGACCAGGTACCGGAAACAACGACCGGTCCGTTAAATTGGGATAGCTGAAACGCATCTCTGCCTTCGCGGTCGGTTATCCAGATCTCATCGGTGCCGGAACGGTCTGAGCTGAAAGCGATCCTGTCACCTAAGTTCGAGAACGCCGGATACTCCTCAAGCCGCGGAGACGATATGAGCTTAGCGTCGGTATCAGATCGGCCGTTGTCGCCTATGGTCGTTTGCCAAATGTTCATGTCGCGAATTGAATTGAGAATAATTAGCGTGCGTCCACTATCTGCAGAATCAATTCGCGATACCTGCGTGCCCAAAGCCGCGACCTTTTCGGGCTTTTGTTCACCGCTTACCGGACATGAAAAGAGCTCGGCGACGGCGCCGCGTTTGGCTGAATACAGGATCGCATCGTCGCCCTTACTCCAGACCAAACTCTGTGCGAAAGTCGATTCTACGGCGACAAGCGTCTCGGTACCGCTGTCCACATCAGACACAATGATCTGTGATGTGGCATTGTTCTCGCGGCTGAACGCTAATTTCTTCGAATCATTCGAAAAAGACGGCTTGAAATCCCCATAGGAGTCGGCGGGCGGGCGACTTACGGTCCTTCGTTCGCCCGTACTCAAATCGAACAATACGATGGCGCGAATGTCAGTTTCCGTGCTACCTACATCACTTAAAGCGAGGGATCTACCGTCAGGTGCCCACGTCAAGCCTACAGGCGACGGTGAATTCAGATCCGCCAACTTGCGTTCGCTACCTCCGAGAGCAGGGACCAAGTAGATGCCTGCGACGCCACCTTTTCTGCGCAAAAATGCAACCTGTTTGCCGTCGGGAGACCAGGCTGGAGCGTAGTCGTTTTCAGCGTCGGTCAATTGCAGCGGTTCAGCAGAACCGACCATTTGAACATATATCTTTGGCGGCTTTTTATCGGGACTCCACGAGTAGGCGATGAACCGACCATCGCGAGAAACATCGATGGAGTTGATACTACCTGACAGCGTAGTAACAACTGTTGAAGATCCATAGGATAGCGGACTAGGGGATCTTTCGGTCGCGAACCATGCTGCCGAGGCGATCACGGCGGCTATGGCGATCGACGCAAATATGAATAAAGCTGTTTTGGAACGAAGTCGAGAAATAGTCAACGGCTCATCTGAGTATTCGACAACTGTGACCTTCTCTTCGTCACGAAATACTACTTCGACCAGTTCTTTTTTTCCGCTTTCACGAAATCGATAACCGCGTCGCGGTACCGTTTCGATCCAATCGCCATCGGAACCAAGTACCCTTCTGAGTGCTGCAATATGGTGCGTTAGGTTTGATTCCTCTACGAACGAATCGCTCCAAACTCGCTCCATCAGTTCGTCTTTAGACAAGAGTTTTCCGCGAAATTCGAGCAGAACGGAAAGCAGTTCGCCGGACTTTGGTGCGATCGGCACAACGCTTTTGCCATTCAAAAGGAGATTTGACGACATGTCGAATTCATGTCGCCCAAATCGGATAACCTTTGCATTCTCAACAGGTTGCCCCTCAAATTCGGAACTCATAAGTCAAAAATTCGGAAAATCTTCAGTACTTTTTTGGGTAACCAGATTATAACCGAATCAGATCGAAAAATGATCTTGTAACCACTATGAAAATTATTCGGAGGATCGCGGTCGAAAGGGTACGCGAAACGAGAATACTCGTTTCGCAGGACGCTGCATCTTCGACATGTCCTTTGTGCGGTTCTATCTATCGAGCGACCGGAAACGATGAGGGAATATTGCGTGAAACTTCAGGCTGCTCAAAGGCCGTTGTTGTACCCGAATTAAATGTTGAGGAGATAAATGATGAAGATATTTAGAAATTGGTTCGTTCTCGCTCTTACCGTTACGTTGATGTCGCTTACTGCGAATGCCGCATGGTCGGATTGGGCACCGATACCCGATGGGCTTGCCATCGGAGAGCCTTCGGTCGTGATCACCGATGACGGGACAATTCATGTGATGGTCCGAGGTAACGATAATGCTCTCTGGTGGACCCGAAGCAAAGACGGCGGCCAATCCTGGTACGGAAACAAGACGTCACAGAAATGGACAAAGGTGGGCGGTGTTCTTACCTCGTCACCATCCTGTATGGAGCCGATCCCGAATGTCGTTGAGTGCTACGTTCGAAATATTGAAAAAGGCGTTTCGCAGATCGACCGCATTAATGATGCGTGGGGGCCGTGGGCGAATATCGGCGGCATCATTATGACAAACGTTTCGGCGACGGCCTTAAACCGCGAGACGCGCCAACTCTACGTTGTCAATACCAGCGGCCGGATCGCGCGCAATATGTGGGATGCCCGAAATTTTTCGCCCGCAAAGTGGGTCGGTTGGTTCAACTGGGAAGACGAGGTCGGTAAAAATAGTTGGATCTCATGTAGCGATCTCGGAGGGAACTCGACGGTCCATTTTGGCGGAAATGTAGAGATACAGGACTACAACCTAGCCTGTGTAGTAAATCTTCCCGGCGGAAATCTTTCGCTCCTTTCTCGGAGTTCGGCAAAAGATACCATTGTTCCTAACTTTGCAAAGGCAACGTCTGAGTATCCTACGAGTGTGAAGCTGCACAGCCTCGGTACCGCGATGGACCTCTATTTCGTTGATAAGGACAAAAAGTTGAAGCGAGGTGTCTATAATCTCAAGACGGGCTGGACTGGGCCATTTGAGACGATCGGTAACGGCACGTTTACGTCCGGTCCGTCATGCGACACGGGTTCTGCCAAAACGAATGTGAACGCTGTGTGTACCGCACGCGGAGGCGACGGTGCGATCTGGTATTCGCTTCGCCGTCCGGGCAATGATATTGGTCCAGGCATCGATCCGGGTAAAGTCTCGACCGGAGGTATTCTTTTCAGTGCGGGTAACGCCGGCACAGACGTGAACCTGATGTATTCGCGTCCTAGTGCGCCGATGGGAACAAGGTTGGTTATTCCGAGACAGGACGCGATCGGATGCTCTACGGCGGCAACTAGCTGCGACGTGAATCTTGGACTATTCCTCGTGAGGCAGAATGCTTCGAGCCACTCTATCGTCAAAGTTCTTATGCGCTCAGACAAGACCAAGTCCAATGGCGACGCCGTCGTTTTCGCAAGCGATCCTGTTATTTTCCCGACCGGAAAGAAAACGGTCGCAACAAGTGTAAGAGTCGAACTCGTTGTTGGCGTGCCGACAAAGGTCCAGATAAAGGTCTTTCCAACGGATTCAAAGTTTACAGACGTTGACTATTACGAGTCGTTTACGGGAGAAGTGATGATCCAGAAGTAGCCACTGTCGGCTATACCACCGAGGGCGACGCACTTCGCGAATCAAGCCCCGCATCTAACCAGGCGATGACAGCTCGTATCTCTCCGTACGAGTAGTCATCGCCTAATTTTTCTTTGATCGGTGACAGAGCCTGCGAGTCGCTGCATTCGACGATAGCTTTGCGAATCGTCGGCACCTTTTCCAGTGCAACCAGATCGTTGAGCAAGACCTCGCCGGTTGCGATGAATTTGGTCAGGTGATTTTCGACGGTTGATAGACCGATCTCGCGCTCTTTAGCGATCTCGCGGGGCGACATTCCGCTGCGGAACATATCGAGCGATGTTTGATACGTGTCGCGGCCGTTCTGTCCGCGTTTTGGTCGGACTTTGCGCTCGCGTCGGCGTGATTTGAGGTCGATGCGAGACGCGAGGTTGTTTCGCGAACAATAATTACGAATTTCATTCAAGAAATCAGCACCGTATTTATCGAACTTCACGTCACCGACGCCGGAAATTCGAAGCATTTGATCGGCAGTCTGCGGCAGATACGTCGCCATTTCGATCAGCGTAACGTCCGAGAAAACGACATACGGCGGCACATTCTCTCCGCGTGCCATTGTCGCTCGCAGTGTGCGTAGGCTTTCGAAAAGCTCCGGAATATGCGGATGTTCGGCCACAGTCTCGACGCTTGCTCGCTCCGATGCTTTCTCTCTCGCTTTGTTCAACTGAACCTTAGTTCTGCCTGCGAGTACGTCCATACTCGTCTCGCTCAGGGCGATCGTTGGAAAATCGCCATCGTTCTGAACGAGAAAACCTTGAGCTAGCAGATCTTTGAAATAGTCGAACCAGTTGTCTTTAGAAATATCTGCACCGACGCCGTAGGTCTTTAGATTCTTGTGTTCGTCACGGATCTTTGCCGCGGTGGAACCACGCAGGAAATCAACGAGATAAGCGATACCGAATCGCTGACCTGTCCGAGCGACCGCGCTCAGAGCTTTTTGAGCGATGATCGTGCCGTCAAATGTCTCCACGGCTGTCGTACAATTGTCGCAGTTTCCGCAGTTCTCGCTTAGGTTCTCGGAGAAATACCTGAGCAAAAACCTTCGACGACATGAGCGAAGATCGCCGAATTCGCCCATTTGATCGAGCTTTTTCAGCATGATCGCAGATTGCTCTGCATTGCCATCGACCTGAGCGAATTTCTTGAGTTTTATTACATCTGCCCAAGAGAAAAACAGCAAAGCCTCGCTCGCCAGACCATCGCGGCCAGCACGGCCTGTTTCTTGGTAATAGCTCTCGATATTCTTCGGCAGGTCCATATGCACGACGAATCGCACGTTCGATTTATCGATGCCCATTCCAAACGCGATCGTGGCGACAACGATCTTTGTCTCGTCTTTTAGAAACGATTCCTGGTGCCGATCGCGAGTCTCTTTGTCGAGGCCTGCGTGATAGGGAAGTGCACTAAAGCCTTCGTCGCGAAGGTCCTCAGCAAGCGAATCGACCGACGCCCGGCTCAGGCAGTAAATGATGCCGCTTTCGTCCTTTCGGTTTCGAAGATATTTTAGAAGCTGATCGTACGAATTTCGCTTTGGCTCTACCGAATAGAAAATATTTGGCCGATTGAAGCTGGAAATGAACAGGTCAGCATGAGTGATGTTCAGCCGTTCGAAAATGTCTTTGCGAACGAGTGTATCCGCAGTCGCCGTCAATGCGATCAGCGGCACGCCAGGAAACTCGCGTTTCAGCACGCCAAGCTGCATATAATCAGGCCGAAAATCGTGTCCCCAACTCGAAATACAATGAGCTTCGTCGATGGCGAACAGGGAGACATCGATCTCTTTCAAGAAATCCAAGAATCGATCGATTCCGGAGGCAAGGCGTTCGGGAGCAACGTATAGCAACTTCGTTTGGCCGTTTCGAACGCTGCGAATGACCGCAGTCTGCTCGCTCACCGTTTGCGTAGAATTGATGAAGGCAGCCTCGACGCCATTGGCTTTGAGTGCATCAACCTGATCCTTCATCAACGCGATCAACGGCGAAACAACCACCGTCAGACCATCAAAGATCATCGCCGGTATCTGATAGCACAGCGACTTCCCGCCGCCCGTCGGCATCAGCACGACACAGTCCTTCTTCGCCAAAACCGCCTCGATCACAGCCTCTTGCTCAAGCCGAAACGAATCGTAGCCGAATTGGTGCTTTAGTATCTCGCGAGCTTGGGTGATCGACATTTATTGCAAGTTTCCGATTGGATTATTTACGAGATTATAGCGCTGCAAAGACCTGAGTCTAAGCGGCACTAAAGGAAGTTATTGAACATAACCGTGTGCAGTCGATAGCAAAAAAAACCTAGAAATGTTGTATATATGATACACTGTCATATATGCGTGACGTTTGATCGCGCCAAGATCTTTGAAATCTAAATATTGTGAATTGGTTAGGATGGGTTTCCTGCTACGAATTGTGTGGGACAGATGACAACCTATTTCAGGACGAAATCGCTGTAAGACATATTCTTACAATTTTTTGAAAATGGCAGATTCTGGGCGTCTTAGTGCCGTAAGTGCAATAAACACAGACAGTTATCCGTTCCACAAACTCTTGGAACGCCGCTGGAACGCTTTTGTAGCTCGCAACAAGGTAAGTTATTGCAGTACATACACTTATCGTCGTTTTGAGCCAAAAGTCGTTCCAATGGAACGGCCAGCATTTCGTACGGACGAACGGTCGTGAAACATGCCGCGGACAGCAGGAACGACGCGAACGGCAAGAACGCCGCGGACAGTGCGGACAGCAAAAAGAGG
The DNA here is from genome assembly GCA_016789145.1 of Blastocatellia bacterium. Taxonomy (GTDB): domain Bacteria; phylum Acidobacteriota; class Blastocatellia; order Pyrinomonadales; family Pyrinomonadaceae; genus OLB17. The sequence continues at coordinate 31,071 of JAEUQI010000006.1, forward strand.
CTGTCTTTTCAGACAGCCTCTCAATTCGCTTACCTAGCTTTTATATCTCGACTTCGTCGATCTGAGCTTTCTGCAGTTTGCCCGAGTAGTCGATGTAGAGCGATTTCCATTCGCTGAAGATGTCGAGGACCTGTGTGCCGGCTTCGCGGTGGCCGTTGCCGGTGCCTTTGGTTCCGCCGAAAGGCAAGTGAACTTCGGCTCCGATGGTGGCTGAATTCACGTAGCAGATTCCGGTGTAGAGTTCCTGCATCGCGTAGAAGGCTTGGTTAACGTCCTGCGTGTAGATCGCAGACGAGAGGCCATACGCAACGCCGTTGACGATATCGATGGCTTCGTCGAGGGTCGAAAACGGAATGACGCAGGTGACTGGGCCAAAGATCTCTTCCTGAGCGATACGCATCGTCGGTTTGACGTTGGTGAAAACGGTCGGCTCGATGAAAAAGCCTTTGCCGTAGTCGCCTTTCGTCAAGCGATTGCCGCCGACCGCAAGCGTGGCTTTGTCCTGATTCGCACCGATGTCGATGTAGCCGAGGATCTTCTCCATCTGAGCTTGATTGATCACAGGGCCGACGTCAGTTCGCGGATCAAGGCCGTTGCCGACTCGGAGTTTCTTAACTTTCTCGACGAGTTTTTCGCAGAATTTCTTGTAGATCTTCTTGTGAACAACCAATCGTGACGAAGCGGTGCAACGCTGTCCGCTTGTACCAAAAGCTCCCCACAAAGAGCCTTCGACGGCATTGTCAACGTCCGCATCGTCCATAACGATAATGGCGTTCTTACCGCCCATTTCGAGCGACACGATCTTGTTGTCGTGAGCACAACGCTCAGCGATCACGCGTCCGGTCGTGGTCGAACCTGTGAACGAGATAAGTCGAACGTCGTGATTCTCAACCAGCGCAGCACCCGCGTCGCGGGCACCATTGACGAGGTTTACAACGCCTTTTGGAATGCCTGCTTGTTCGCACGCTTTGATGAGGTTGAGCGACGAAAGCGGCACGTCTTCGCCGGATTTTAGGACGACGGTGTTTCCGCAAACGAGTGCGGGTATCAGTTTCCACGACGGGATCGCCATAGGGAAATTGAACGGCGTGATGAGCCCGCAAATTCCGACAGGCTGGCGAACAGCCATTGCGAATTTGTTCGGCATCTCAGCCGGAGTCGTGAAACCGTGAAGACGACGGCCTTCGCCCGCGGTGTAATAGGTGCAGTCGATCGCTTCTTGCACGTCGCCGCCGGCCTCTTTCGTGACCTTGCCCATTTCACGCGTCATCTGCGTCGTGAATTCGTCCTTGTTGTCGCGAAGAATTTCTGCGAGGTTGAACAGAATTTCCGCACGTTTAGGTGCCGGAGTTCGCCGCCAACGCGTCGCTGCGTTCTTGGCCGCTTCGACCGCTGAGTTAACGTCGTCTGCATTCGATAACGGAAAACGACCGACGATATCGCTTGTGTCAGCCGGATTGACGTTGTCAAAATATTCGCCCGACTGAGGTTTGACCCATTCGCCGTTGATGTAATTGCTGTATTTCTTTACGGTCGGCTTAGCCGCCACTTTTGCTTTTGCCATAAACGACTAGTCTAATGTCCAAAATCAAAAGTGGCAACAGGCACACAATAGCGTGTTTACTTGACAGTAAACTGCACTACCTTCAACTGCGTCGCGTCCAGTTGCGGGATGTAAGTCAGCAGATGCAAGACAACAGGGTCGCCGGGCTTGAATTTAGACACAATGTCAGTGAAGGTCTTTGCATCAGTGACCGTTTGGCGGTTGATGCGTTGGATCAGGTCGCCTTCCTCGAGGGCGCGGTTTCCTTGTGTGTTGCGAACATCGGCGATCGGATGTGCAAGATCGATCGATCGAACGATCAGCCCTTTCTGAGTGCCAAACCGATAGGTCTCCGCCATAGCCGCGGTGTATTCGGCGACCGTCAAGCCAAACGGTTTCGGCGTCGTCGGCGTACTGACGGTCAATGTCCTACGGCCCGTTGTGTCGGTTTCGGGCAGGTCGTTGGACGGCCGCTCGCCGAGTTTGAGGTTTACTTCTCGACGCTCCAACTTGTCGCCAACTTCTCGAAAGTAGACGACGGCTATGCTCTGTTCAGGCGTCGTAGCAGCGATCCGTGAGATCATATCGTTTGAAGATTCGATCTTGTTTCCGTTTATCTCAGTGACAACATCGCCAATCTGAAGCCCCGCGAGAGCCGCTGCCGATTTCTTGTCGCGAATGTCGATTATGATCGCACCTCTTTTCTCGGGCAATCCGAAGACCTTTGCGTATTCCGGCTTAACGCTGTCGAGAAACGCTCCGAGATAACCGCGGCGTACACGGCCATTTGCAATTATCTGCTTATAGACCATCTCGGTCGTGTCCGATGGCAACGCGAATGCTACTCCGCTAAATTCGCCCGAGGCAGTGGCGATCTGCGAATTCACTCCGACAACTTCGCCGCTCAAGTTTACGAGCGGGCCGCCGGAATTGCCGGGATTTACGGCTGCGTCAGTTTGAATAAATCGTTGAAACGGCGACGTATAGGGCGTCTCGCGACGCTTTTGCGAAATGATACCGGCAGTCACGGTCTTGGCCAGCCCAAACGGCGAACCGATCGCAAGCACCCATTCGCCGATCTCGATCTTTCCCGCATCGCCAAACTTTAAGGTCGGCAACTCGCGTCCTGCTTCGATCTTGAGCACAGCGATGTCTGTTTCGAGGTCGGTACCGATGATCTTTGCATCGAACTCGTCGCCATTATCCAGTCGCACGAGGACGCGGCCTGAGCCGGCGACAACGTGGCGATTTGTAACGATATAGCCCGTTTTGTCGACAATAAACCCGCTGCCGACACCAAAAACAGGCTGCTGCTGGAGCTGCCTGCGGAGAAAGTCTTCTATATCCGCATTGTCGCCCGGACGCGGCGTCCCTTGGGCGATCGGTAAATTACGCGTTCGCTTCGTATCGATACTGACAACGGCGGGTTCGACCTGCTTAGCTATCGCGGCAAAGTTAGGTGGCGTTTGCGCGAAATTTGCCGCTGAGGCAGCGAGAACGATGGCGAAAAGGACGACGTTTGCACGGATTCGATCAAGCTTCATATAACGTTATTCGGCCAAAGGCCGCGTAGAGTTTCACGTTAGATGATAGCAAAGTGCTGCGGCGATGCAGCAGAATATTGTTATCTATGGGCGAAGTAGTATCTTGAGAGTGCCTTTTGTAGCGGCGGCGGCCATTGCCTCGACGGCGTCAGCAAGTGGAAATTCGCGATCGATCATATCGCTCGGGTCGACAGCGCCGTTTTCGAGCAATTCGATCGCCGAGGCGAGCCTGCCGCAACGTGAGCCTACGATCGATATTTCGTCAACGACGATCCGCGACGCAGGCCATGTCGGTGTGCCGTGGAACGTCGACTTTAGAACGATCGTGCCTCTTGGCCTTACCATCTCGATCGCAGTTGCAAAACCGCTTTCGCTGCCGCTTGCTTCGACGACGATGTCGAAGGTTTGATAATACTCCGAGTCAACGGAGCTGAGGAGAACCGTCCGAATGCCGCGCTTTTCGGCGATAGCAAGTTTGCTTTGATGTTTACCGATGAGAGTTACGTCGTCAGTGAACTGCTTCATCGCAAAGGCGCAAAAAAGGCCGAGCTTACCGTCGCCGATCACGGCGACTTTATCCTTAGGGTCAATATCTACGCGTTCAGATATACCTATTGCAGCGGCGAGCGGTTCGGCGAAAACCGCCTTTTCGTCCGGCACGTTGTCCGGCACAGCAATTAGATTTCGAGTGGGCAGCGATACGAACTCCGCATGTGCTCCATCGCGAGCGACAATACCAACGACGGTGCGTTTTTCACAATGCCGCGGATCGCCGCCGGCGCATTTTTCGCAAACACCACAGCCGGCGTTGATCTCACCAACGACGCGCTTGCCGACAAGTGAAGGTTCATCAGAACATTCCTCGACGACGCCGATAAATTCATGCCCGATGGTGCCCGAAAATCCGGCGTAACCGCGTACGATCTCGAGGTCGGTGTTGCAAATGCCGGAAAGCGAAACGCGGACGAGCGCCTCGCCGGCAATTCGCGGAACTTCGATTTCCGCTAGTGAGAGTTCGCCGTCGATAAATCGGAGAGCTTTCATCTGACTAGATCACCGAAACCGAGATCACGAATCCGGTTCGTTGATCGCAGTTATTTTTGATCGTCACTCTGTTGTCGCCAGAAAACGTCGTCCATCGCAGGGCACTGCCGCCGTTCGAATAGGTGATGCACGGCAAACCTCGCTCAACCCTAGTGTTCATAGTTTGCCCGGCTCGGCAGGCCACGAGATAGGTTCGTTGCTCGCCGACATCAAGACTGTCGGAGATATTCGACGAATATGCACCTTTTGGGAACTCAAACCGTTTGGAAGTGAAGTTCGTAGGAGCCTTATCTATCGAAGTCGAAAGGCCCGGCGTCGGTGAGACAGACGGTGTTGGGCTGCTAATTTTTGGCGAAGAGGATGGAGTAGCGACCGTGTTTGCCGCCTTGTTCGTTTCCGGCGTTCGCGAAGGCACCGGCGAGCTATTAGTATTTGCCACCGCAACGTTGGTTCCGGATGAATTGAAGTAAATAAAACCGACGACCGCCGCAACTCCGACAAGTACGAGCAGGCCCAGCGCCGCCGTTGCGGCTATGACCATTGTGCTTTTGCCGCCCGACGTTGGCGGCGGTTGCGACACTTGCTGCTGGGGTATGTAGTGCGTTGCTTGGCTTTGCTGCCAATCAGAGCCCGATTGCCCCGCACCGCGAACGACCGTTTCCGATTCGTTGAAAACGACAGTTGGCGTGTCGGCAGCGGCGCCGGCCAGCGGCGTACCGTCGTTGAGGCAAAACGACAATGTGTCATCTGCATACTGCGTACTACATTTAGGACATGTCTTCATTGCTATTCTCTAAGTCTCGGTTTCGATGATATTCCTGTTGCAAACGATTGTAAAATTCCATTTATGTAAGGCGGCGTTTACAATCGTCGCGTCGAAATCTATACTTTCAGTTCAAGATAATTCTTTTCAGGGAACTATAGATCGAAGTATTATGCACAGAATTACGGCTCTTCTTTTAGTTTTATTCGCGTTTGCTACATTCATTGCTTGCGGCAGTGGTCCGGCGGCTCCGGGCTCAGGTGCCGATTCGCCGACCGAGGCATATAAACGGCTGTACGCTGCAGTCAAGAGTAAGAATACCGAGCAGATCAAGGCGACCATGACGCAGAAATCGCTTGATTTCGCCGAAATGGTATCGGGCAAAAACAATACCCCTATCGAAAAGGTGTTTGAGAACGGCTTTACAGCGACGACTTTCTCGGAAAAGCTGCCTGAGATCCGCGACGAGCGGATCAAGGAAAATTACGGCGCGGTCGAGGTTTGGAATGCGAAGGAATCTCGTTGGGAAGATCTTCCGTTCATCAAAGTCGAGGGTACGTGGAAGTTCGCAATGGGCGAGCTTTTCGCCGGTACATTTGAATCGCCGGGCAAAGGCCGCGATATGAAGGAGAAAGAAGCTGCAAACGCTCTCGGCGGCGGCCCACAGCCGGCAAATATGCCAAACGCTGCCGCAAACACGAACATTACGCCGATCGTTCCGAAACCTGCGACCAAGGAATCGAACAAAGCGGCTGACGCCAAAAAATGATCGACCGACAACTAGTCGAAAGCATAATTTCGGTTTACGCGAAACACGGCTGGGAACTCCGCCGTGTTTTGCTTTGTGAACCGTCGAATGAGCATTTTGACGGCGTCGAAATCTCGCGGGGCAAGATCGATGGGCTGTGGTTTGCCCGTGACCGAACCGACGGCGATACGGCGTGGGAACTTCGCCACATCAGTGCCGCTCCGTTCGCACTTGTCGCCGTCGTGACCGAGGGAGCCGACGATGTCGAAGCCGCTCTTGCGGACGTCGAAAGCCGTATGGCGGAAACTCTGGCAAAACAGCATCGCGGACATTGATCGCTTCTTGACTTGCTGCTGAGCTAAGAGCAAACTCTATCTATTGACATTATGATCAAAGACCTAGGCACAAGGGTTGCGACCATCTGGGAAGGTTTGCGGCCCGTAACCAAAAATCTTATAGAAGGTACTCTCACTACAGGTGCCGTCACTCCGCTCGCTAAAAATCAACAGTTCTACTACGACGCCAAAGCCGATTGGGAAGTCACCGATCTGCTAAATGCAGTTGACGAAGTTTCGACCACGCCGACAATTGCCGCAGAAAAGAAACTTGAGCTAGAACAACTCGCTGATACGTGCGTGCGGGTATTGCTTGATCGCAGCGCGTCGGCTGAGGTCTTTATTCTGCTTGCCTCGCGATCGATTAGGGCAAATGATTTTGTCGGTCTTGATAAGCTCACAGACGTACTTGCCGAGCGTTTCTCGCCAAGCGAAATTGCTGAGATCATTCGCCAGACCGAAGTTCCACAGATCAGAGCTCTTGCGTTCGAAACTCTCGCGATGCTATCAGTTCAGCTCATCGCACCGCTTTTAGACGATCCGCTTTATACAAATATTGCGGTCATTGCTCTCGAACAAAAAGCGTGGGAATTTGAATCAGAAGAGGCTCGCGACGTTTTGGACGCCTACGATGCCGGGAACTTTCCGGAGTAGTTCTTAGAAAAGATCAAACAAAGGGACAGTAATGGTCGGGCATTGCCCAAAGCCGTTACTGTCCCTTTGCTTTTAGGGTATTGCTCATCAGCCGGAATATCTTCCGTTAACAAGCAAAAGGTCGCCTGGGTCAAAGCGAGCCGCCCGAGTTTGTGCTCGCCAGCGAGCCGACGATATCAGCGTTAGCTATATCGGAGGTCACGGCGATCGCCATCGGCGAGAAGGTATATTGCTTTGATCGAACTTCGATAATCACAGTTTGTCCGGTCGGCACATCGTCAAATCGATAATAGCCGAAATTAGAACTCTTCGTGATCTTCGAAGCTCCGTTCGGAAGAGCCAGTACCACAAACGCATTCCGTAGCCCTAAGCCACCATTAGTGATAAGCCGGCCGCTAATGGATGCAGTGCCCGATGTTGGGCCAAGGACATTGAGCCGATAGTTCGTGACGATAGAATCGACGCCGTTCGTCGCAGTTATCGCGAAATCGAACGTGCCGGTTTGTGTCGGTATTCCGACTAGCGTCACCGTTGACTGCGGAGCCAACGACGATGACAGAGATAGGCCGTTCGGTAAAGTACCGGAGGTAACGGCGTAGGTAAAGCCTGCGTTGCTACTTGTAAGTGTGAACGCATACGGAATACCCTGAGTGCTCGAATTCGGATAGGCGAGATATGTACCGCCATTCTGCGGAGTGTTAAATTCCATCGCACCTATGTCAACGATCCCGACTCGTGCTGCTCCACGCTGATCGGTCGGAAGTGTGGCGAGCAAAGGCGCGACACAACTGCTACTTACCACACAACTATTGCCCATATTTATGGCAGGAGAGGAAGACAACAATGCGTGGGTGAGCGTGCCGCCGCCGTATGAGCCAAGAGGGCTAAGACGTGCGCCGCCGACCGGATCGATGATATTACCGGTCGTGTCGCCGGTTATGTCCGTGCCGGCCGTTCTCCCGATCAAGTTGTTACCGAATGAGATGAGACGTCCCGAAACATCCGGCCCGGCATTCGGATTTGGTCCGGTCAGCGCATTCTGTGCAAACAGCGAGTTTAGCGAGTTGACGGTCGCAATGCCGACCCCGAATGTGTCCGGACGCACAAAAACGCCGCCGCCGGAGTTGACCGCGGTGTTATTCGCGACCGTCGCGTTAACGATATTGACGGTCCTTTGAGATGTGAAATCGATCCACATACCGCCGCCCGATTCGGTCGCTGAGTTGCCCGAGATCGTCGAGTTTAGGAACGAACTGGATTGTCCGACCTCGACAAAAGCTCCGCCGACACGTGCGCTGTTGCCTGTCAATGTACTGCCGATGACGGTCAACCTGGCGGATGAAAGAAAATTCACGATCGCACCGCCACCGTCGGCGGTGCTGCTTGAGACGACCGAGTCCTTGATCGCAAGCGTTCCGCCGCGATTGAGTATCGCTCCGCCGTTGGCGCCCTGCGGGCTTTGTGACGTCGCTAGGCCGTCCGTGATCGTCAGACCCTCGATCGTGACATTCGCCGAAAGAGCGGTATGAATAACGCGGCGCTGATCATTGCCCGAAATTGCGAGCCTATTGGCACCCGGCCCTCTGATCGTTAAGTTCTTTTCGATAAGCAGCTCGCTGGACGTCAAAGTGATCGTCCCGCGTACATTGTTTGCGAATGTGATCGTACTGCCGGCCCTTGCTTCGAAGATCGCTTGCCGCAGCGAGCCAGGTCCGCTGTCGTTATTGTTAGTTACGACAGGATCTGTCACAAGAGCGACTGGAACCACAAACGTAGTCGATGCCGTACATCCGTTCCCGGAACCGACCAGCAAGAAAAAGGTCATATCACCTTGGTTCCCGGCCGTGAAAGTGATCGTTTGCACCTGATTCGAACTCGTGATCGTTCCACCGCCTGCTGTCAGGAACCAAGTGTACGCCAGATCGTCTTCGGAGGCCGTCAACTGATTGCCGGTGGAATTCGGCTGAACCGGTAATGGCGTCACGGGCTCGATCGACGGACGCAGCGGCGACGAAAAGACACTGACCGTCGGGCCCGCAAAGGGCAGATTCGTGATGATCGCATTGGTCCCGTTGCGGTTCACGACATCGAGTCGAAGCTGTCCGCTGCTGTTTTGCACCTTTACATAGACGACGTAGCTCGAATTGCCTTCGTCGATCAGAACCACGGGCCGCTCGTCGACAAGCGTGTTATTAATGTCAACGGCGACGAAGTTCTCGAGGTTGACGCCGTTGATAGGCTGAGTGAATATGACTCTGAATCCGATGTCGAGCGGAGTACAGTTTTGAGTAGTAGAAAGCGGCGTTATCGAAGCAACCGCCGTCGTCGGCGGTGCACCTACCGTTCCGGTGATCGTAAAATTGAACGGGTTCTCGTCTTCGTCGTTCGTTTCGAAACTCAGCGTTCCGCTTGGTGCTCCCTGTTCCGTTGCGTTGAGTCGAACCTGAAAAGTTGCACTCGTGTTCGGAGGTAGCACCGACGGTAAGTTTGAAAGCAGCGTGAAACCCGCCGGAACGCTCACCTGACCGAGCCCGAGCGTAGAGCTGCTATCGTTCCTTACAGTAAATAGCTTTGTGATCGGATTAAGCGTGGTTGTAACGCCAAAATCGAAAGTGCCGCCATCAGGAATGTTCGCTCCGTTAAATTCTGAGACCGAGACCTCGGCCAACGACTTTTCGTACGAACCGATGTCAGTCGACGGTCCGCTGATGCGGACAACTGCTCCGCCACGCTGGTCGGTTGCGAGCGGATTACCGTTTTCATCCACGGCGAGTAAGTTGCTGCCGGCATCCAGGATCGGCGAATCGGGCAGCGGAGCATATGTCGGCGTCGGCCCGCCATTGTTAGCAAGCGGACCGAGTTGAGGATCCTGATTAAGGATGTTTCCCGTTGTGTCGCCGATAATTGTAGTGCCGTTCGTATTGCCGATCAGATTATGGCCTAGCGATTCGACCGTTCCGCGAATATTCGGTGGAGAATTGTTAGGGGCTGAATTCCGGGCAATGATCGTGTTGCCCATTCGCAAGGTTCCAATATTTGATATCCCACCGCTATCAAACGGCCCGGATCTGCTGGTGTTATTAACGATAGTGCTCGATCGTACCGTTAATGTCGCTCCACCTGCATTGAAAATGGCACCGCCTGAGCTTCCTCCACGTAGTCCCTGATTTCGATTATCGCTGATCGTACTGTTGAGGATAGTCGTTTGGCCGATATTGTAAATACCGCCGCCCGCTGCACTCCACCTCGAGACTTCGTTGTGCGAGACCGTACTGCCGTTTATTACGACGGTGCCTGCAGCATAGATACCGCCGCCTGCGGGCGGGTTTTGCGGCAGCAGCTCACTGAATGACAGGTTATAGCTAACCGTGCTGCGGATCAGAGCTAGACTCCCATTGGAAAATATCCCGCCTCCCCACGGCCTTCCGTTGGGGCCGCCTGTTCCGCCCAGCGTCTCGTTGTTGGTGATCGTCGATTCGATAAGTGTCAAGTTCGCCAGATTTAAGATACCGCCGCCCCTGGCCGGCCCGGAACCATTAGGGTTTGAGCCCGCGGAGACCCGACCTTCGGTAAAAGTGATGCCTCGGATCGTGACCACACCAGCCGAAACTTCAAGAACGCGGCCCTGACGATTTGCCGAGATCGTCAGCCGGCTGGCACCGGTGCCGTTAATGGTGAGGTCCTTGTCGATGAGCAATTGTCCGCTTGTAAGCGTGATCTTTTGGATCGAATCGAAAACTGGTGAACCGAAAACGATCGTGTCACCGGGAGCCGCAGCCGCGATAGCCTCGCGAAGTGTGCATTCCGCCGCGTCACAGGTTCCGTTGCCCGGATCGGCTATGGAATTTACCGTGATCGTTGCCAATGGCGACAAATCAGTCGTGTCGTCGGATCGCTCGGTATAAACACTCTGTTTTATGCTCTCGGAACCGCTTGTAAAAGCGTCAACGTTAACGATGCCAATTCCTAGTTGGGCCATCGCCAAGATCGCTCCAAAAGCTAAATATAGTACGGATAATGACAGCCAGTTTCTGCGATGTATGTATTTCATTTCTAACTCCAAATAAAACCGTCCGAGTCGAATAAATGACCAGGTTCTCTAGATCAAGCAACTGAATTGCCCACAATGATCTCTTTCAATCATGTAAACGGAATTAACGCGTAAGAACTGTCATCAAAGTCGAGAAAATGTGCGCGTTGAATGGATATTTGGGGCGGCTTAATGAGTTATAATTTCGATTGAGTGGGAACAGCAGGCGAGAACGAGATCACGAAGCTTCTGGTTGAGTGGTGTGGCGGCGATAACGATGCGCTTGATCGCATGATGCCGCTCGTCTATGACGAATTGCGTCGTCTGGCTCGCAATTACATGAATAGCCAGCCGTCAGGGCAGAACACTCTTCAAACGACCGCCCTTATCCACGAAGCGTATCTGAAATTGGCAGGTGATCGAAAAAAGGACTGGAAGGACCGTTCTCATTTTTTCGCAGTTGCAGCGACGGCAATGCGGCATATCTTGGTCGATCATGCTCGCGCTCGCTCCGCGGCGAAGCGTAACGCCGGCGTCGTCGTTTCATTGGAAGATGTTGCAGTTATCACCAAAGAGCGTGCAGACGAATTTGTCGCTCTCGACGATGCTCTGAACAGGCTAGCCGAGCTCGATGCTCGGAAGGCTCGTGTTGTAGAACTCCGCTATTTTGGCGGCCTCACAGTTGAGGAAACATCCGAAGTGCTTCAAATATCGAATGAAACTGTGATGCGCGACTGGAAATTTGCAAAGTCGTGGCTGCATAGAGAGCTTTCGGCGATCGATTGAGAGGTGTCAGAACTAGCTAAGATCGAGGAGATATACCATGCCGCTCTGGATGTCGATCCGGACGAGCGGAAGCGCTTTGTTGCCCAAGCATGCGAAGCAGATACTTTGTTGCACGACGAAGTGATGTCACTGCTTGATTCTCACAGCCGATCTGAACATTTCATGGAGTCGCCGCCCGAAGACCTGGCTGCGTCGCTGCTTTTTGATCAAAATTCGAGCGATCTGGTAGGAAGTGTCTTAGGCAACTATCGCGTTGTCGCACACATTGGCTCAGGTGGAATGGGCGAGGTATATATGGCCGAGGACGTCAATCTCGGCCGCAAGGCAGCTCTGAAAATACTGCCGGCACTTTTTTCCGCCGATCCCGAACGCAAAAGCCGTCTCCGTCAGGAAGCCCTCGCCGCCTCGGCACTGAATCATCCGAACATTATTACCATCTACGGCATTGAGCATTCGGGTGACGTGAGCTATATCGCAACCGAATTCATTGATGGAAAGACTCTGAAGGAACTCATCTCCGAAGGTTCAATAGGTTGGGAAAAAGCAGTCGAGATCGTTCTTCAAACGCTCGCTGCGCTCGAAGCCGCGCATTCCGTTGGAATAATCCATCGAGACATCAAGCCGGCGAACATCATGATCCGACACGACGGCTATGTGAAGGTTCTCGATTTTGGCCTTGCCAAACTAGTTGGCCAGAAAGAGATCTTGGCTCGAGATCTGACAAAGGCAGGCACGGTCATGGGCACCGTCGCATATATGTCGCCCGAACAAGCTCTCGGGGAGAAATTAGATTTTCGTACCGATATCTATAGCCTCGGAATGGTGTTGTATGAGATGTTGTCGGGCGAGCACCCGTTTCCGGGCACGAACGAGGGTGCACTTTACAACGCCGCGATCAACCAAACGCCGCCGTCGATCACCGCGACGAGGTCGAACATTCCTGCCGAGCTCGATCGGATCGTCGCTCGGATGATCGCCAAAAAGGCATCGGACCGCTATCAATCGGCTCAAGAGGCACGCCAAGCTCTCATTGGTTTTCAGCAAAGAACTATCAGCGGAGCCGCATTTCATACGGTTGCCGAGCCCAAGCGACCATTTCCAAAGTACCTAATGCCGGTCGCCGCTGCTTTTCTTTTGGTATGTTCCGCGATCGCCTACTTCGCCTTTTTCTCCGAGGGTGCCGCTCCTGCCGGCTCGGCTATCGCGGCAAAGAAGATAGGCTTTACGCAGTTTACCAGCGAGGGCGATGCGGTTCTGCCTAACATTTCGCCTGACGGGAAGACGGTCATCTTTTCGAGTCGGCGTGCCGGAAACTGGGACGTTTACTTTCAAAGGATCGGCGGTAGCAATGCGATCAACCTAACCGAAGGTTCCGATGCCGATGATCTGCAGGCGGTCTATTCGCCGAGCGGCGACCAGATCGCCTTTCGTTCTGAGCGGTCGGGCGGCGGCATCTTTCTGATGGGAGCGACAGGTGAGAATGTCCGCAAGGTCTCCGATTCCGGCTACCATCCTGCGTTTTCGCCCGACGGAAAGCAGCTCGTCTATTCGATGTCCGGATTCGAGGATCCGATCTATCGCCATTCAAACATCGCGGCTCTCTGGGTGTTGGATCTCGAATCGGGCCAGCGGCGTGAGATCTACAAGGGCGACGCGGTTCAACCGGCGTGGTCACCATCAGGCGAGAGGATCGCATTTTGGTCACTAGATCATGCAGGCATTCGCGACATCAAGACAATACCGTCGTCCGGAGGCGAAGCGACGCCGGTCACCTCCGATGCAGCTTTGGACTGGAATCCCGTCTGGTCGGTGGATGGCAAGCACCTTTATTTCGCGAGCAATCGTGCGGGCAATATGAATTTCTGGCGGGTCGGCATCGATCAACGGTCGGGCGAGGTACTTGGGGCGGCCGAGCCCTTTACACTGCCGTCAGCCTACAGCCAGCATCTGGCGTTTGCCCCGGGTGGTAAGATGTTCGCGTTCGTGCAGATGGAACGCCGATCCAATATCGTCAAAATGGAGTTTGACGAAAAGAAAGAGGCATTCAAAGGCCGTCCGTCCGAGGTTACGACCGGAGCTCGGCTCGATCGCAATGTGTCGGTATCACCCGACGGCGAACGGCTAGCTTTCGATTCGACCAAAGACGGACAGGCAGACCTTTACTTGATCCGAACCGACGGCAAAGGCCTGATCCAATTGACAGACGACATTCACCGAGATCGCGCACCGAAATGGTCGCCTGACGGTGGTCGCCTGATCTTTTATTCAGATCGCTCAGGCACCAGCGAGACATGGTCTATTGATGCGAACGGCAGCGGCCTCGCTCGTGTCACCTCGAACCCAAACACATTCGGCGTGTTGTCGATATATTCTCGCGATGGCAAGCGACTATTGCAGAACATCAACGAAGGCTTTCCCAAGATATGGGACACGAGCATTCCATTCAGTGAGCAGACTCCGTTTCAGATGCCCGACGACGGCGTCCCTAATGCCTGGGCACTGGCCTACTCTTTCTCGCCTGACGGAAACAAGATAGCTCTCGGCAGAATGGGCCGGGCCGAGGATCTTTCGGGAGTATTGATCTATTCGCTTGTTAACAACAAATACGAGCAAATGACCGATTTTGGCGAGACCGCAATGTGGTTGAGCGACAGCCGACGCGTGATGTTCTTTCATCGGGACAAGGTCTATTTACTCGATACGGCCACGAAAAAGACAAAAGAGATTTTCACTGCCGATCCCGGTGAGGTACTGCAAAGCCTCACGATCTCAAACGATGACAAAAACGTCTTTCTCACCATGCAAAGTTCAGAATCGAACATTCTGATAGGCACGATCGAATAAGATCTGTAGCCTCGGATGCATCACTTTACGACGACCGGCTGCTTTATCTTCTTTTTCCCAAATCCCCAACGAAACGGCGTCGGCAACCACGAAACGCCACCGATCCGCACGCCTAGATACATTATCCCGGCGACAAACTTATTCTTCTGCTTCACACACCGATAAAGCCGCTTGTCCGAAGCCCGCCGCTCCTTCTCCGTTCCGCCAAAATAATAATCCTTGTCATGCTCAACACAGCATTCACAATAATTCCCATCCGGAAACAACGTGCAGTTGTCCGAATTGAAATCAGGAGGCATCACGCGAGTTTGGCTCGTCTGGGGGAATGTCGTGACCGAAACCCCAAAGATGACCAATAGTACAAAGGAAACAAAGCGACTTTTTTGCACGTTGCTGATTATATGCTCGGTATGGCGAAAATGCGAGGTTTTGTAGTACTTGGTTTTGGCTACGCCCTAAACGCAGTGCGGTCGTGGCTTGCCCGACCGTAAGCATCACCCCTAAAACCTCTCGGAGGCTATGCCTCCACTCTTCACCGATGCCATTGGATCTTGTCGCGGTCAACCAATAGCGGTTCATTTTCGAGCGGCTTTCCGTTCCAAATGCGAGCACTTGACCACATCCAATCGTTCGGATGATCGACATGTTCGGCTCGAACAGGATTTAGATGTGTATATTGAATACGCTGCCACAACATCTGTTCGCTCCAAAGCAGCCTCGTGTTCGGGTGTTTCTGCCAAACCATAAAATCCGAGCCGTCGCTTTGGTGCGGTATTCTTAACTTTTCGAGCGATTCTCGATGTTCGTTCTCTTTCAGATGGTCAATTATCCGGCGGCTTCCTATGCCTTTCACAAATCGAAATATGTCCTTCGAATCTACTTTGCTGTCGGTCACCAAATGCAAATGGTCGAGCATTATCACGTAGGCAAATATCAGAAACTTGCCGGAACGCCGAGCTTCACTTAACGCTTCGCACATCAAGCGAGCCAAAGCGTCCGTTCGAAATATCGGCAGACGGTCTTTGGTGACTGCTGTTAAGTAATAAGCAGGATTGTCTCGTGATATTCGAAACATACGCAGACCTGTTGGATTCTGCTTTAATTTGTTTGATCACGCAAGGCGAAGAACTGGAGGCATAACCTCCGGGAGTCTTTGTATGGGCTTTCGACGGTCGGGCAAGCCGCGACCGCACTGCGTTTGGGGCATAGCCGAGGAACCTTCGATCAAGGGCTTCGAATGGAGCCTCGCCCGCAGAATTTCATTGAAACAGCGTACCATCTATGATATGCTGAATAATGACCGCAATTCATGTGGCAACTAGATCTTTGATAACTGAAGCAAAAGCCCGTTCGCGAAAATTTCTGTAAGACATTGTCTTACATTTTTTTTCAAATTCGGCCAAAAATGGACGTGTTGTACTCGTAACACTATTACTATCAACGGTTTACACGTTTCAAAAAGCTCTGAAACGTGCCTTTGATGAAATTCGCAGAAGTAACGGTAACTATTGATACCAATAGAGTTACACGTTCCAAGAAATTCTGAAACGGCTTTTGATCGCCTGATCGGCTGCTCAAAGTTAACTGTTGATATCGCTAGAGATACGGCGTTCCGGCAAGATCGGCGTTTCACGGAAAATGCGAGAAAACCCCGCGCCGAAACACGGCTTGGAATTTTTTTTCTGAAAATCGAGCGAAAAACAGCGTGCAAAACGCGTAAGTCATTTAGAAACAATGATTTCCCTGTCCGGAGCACTGTCCGGACAAGCCCCGGACAAGGTCAGGACAAAGAAAAATGGCTGCCTTGATCGGCAGCCACGGTGTAACTAAGATCTGGCGGAATTAAAGACTGGTGATCGATACACGTTCACTATGCTCAGTCTTGTACATTGGATAGCGTGACGTCAGCTCAGCGACGTCGCGACGGACGTTTGTTTTGACATCTTCGGACTCAGGGTCGTGGATGATGGCGGCGATCATGTTGCCGATGGCACGCATGTCGTCTTCGTTCATGCCGCGAGTCGTCAGGGCAGGCGTTCCGACGCGGATGCCTGAGGCGACGAACGGTTTCTGAGTGTCGAACGGGATCGTGTTCTTGTTGACGGTGATGTGGACCTCGTCAAGAGCCTTTTCCGCCTCTTTGCCGGTGATGCCTTTGCCGTCCATGTAAACATCGACGAGCAGAAGATGATTGTCAGTGCCGCCCGAGACGATGCGAAGGCCGGCTGCGGTCAATGTTTCGGCAAGTGCTTTGGCGTTATCGAGAACCTGTTGCTGATAAGACTTGAACTCAGGCTTAAGAGCCTCGCCGAATGCTACCGCTTTCGCAGCAATGATGTGGATAAGCGGGCCGCCTTGGACGCCGGGGAAGACACGTTTGTTCAGGTCGGCCGCAAATTGCTCTTTGCACATCGCCATTCCGCCGCGAGGTCCGCGAAGAGTCTTATGCGTTGTCGTAGTCACAAAATCGCAATGCGGAACCGGCGAAGGATGCAGGCCAACGGCGACAAGCCCCGCGATATGAGCGATGTCCGCCATCACCAACGCACCGACGCTCCGAGCGATCTCGCCGATGCGTTCGAAATCGATGATCCGCGGATACGCAGAGGCACCGCAGATGAGCAGCTTCGGACGCGATTCTTCTGCCTTTTTCTGTAACTCGTCGTAGTCGATCTGTTCGGTGTCTTGATTGACGCCATAGTCGGCGACTTTGTAGTTGATGCCCGAGAAATTCAGCGGATGCCCGTGCGTAAGATGACCGCCGTGAGCCAAGCTCATGCCAAGGATCGTGTCGCCGTGCTCGAGAGCCGCAAGCAATACGGCCATATTTGCCTGAGCACCGCTATGCGGCTGAACATTCGCATGATCGCAGCCGAAAAGCTGCTTCGCGCGATCGATTGCGAGATTTTCGACAACGTCAGCAAACTCGCAACCGCCGTAATAGCGTTTCGCAGGATAGCCTTCGGCATACTTGTTCGTAAAAACCGTGCCCATCGTCTGCAGCACGGCTTCGGAAACAAAATTCTCCGAAGCAATTAGCTCCAAACCATCGGTCTGGCGACGAACTTCGCTATTGATGGCATCGGCAACTATGGGATCGGTATCGGCTACGTTTGCGGTAAAGAAATTGTTCATGATGTTCATATACTATCCAATCATCGAGCGAAATTCATCTTCGGCGAGAACTGTGACGCCGAGGGCTTCGGCTTTCGTTAGCTTCGAGCCTGCGTCTTCACCGGCGACAACGAAGTCGGTTTTCTTGCTGACGGATGATGAGACGCGGCCGCCGCGGTCTTCGATTAGTTTGGCGGCTTCGTCGCGGGTGTAGTCTTCGAGTTTGCCGGTGAGCACGAAAGTCTTGCCGACAAAGCGTTCGTCAAGAGCTGCGGTCGAGGCGGCGTCCATTTCCATGACGACTTCGGCGATGCGAAGGCGTTCGACGAGCCGACGATTTCGCTCATCACGGAACCAAGCGTGGACGCTTTCCGCGACAGTGTTGCCGATCTCGGGAATGGCAACGAGTTCTTCGATCGAAGCTGCTGCGAGATTGTCGATCGAGCGGAAATGATTGGCAAGGATCTTTGAAGTTCGTTCGCCGACGTGGCGAATATCGATGCCGAACAGCAGGCGTTGCAAGCCGCGAGACTTACTCGTAGTGATCTGATCGACGAGATTCGACGCCGATTTGACAGCCATTCGGTCGAGTCCGGCGATCTGTTCGACGGTGAGATCGTAGAGTCCGGCAACGTCTGAGACCATGCCGTTGTCGACGAGCGTTTCGACTAGGACTTCGCCGAGACCTTCGATGTCCATCGCTTTGCGAGCGGCGAAGTAGAGAATGCGAGCTTTAACTTTAGCCGGACAAATGTCGTTGGTGCAACGACGAACGGCTTCGCCTTCGGGACGCGTCGCGGGCGAATTGCAGACAGGGCAGCTTGTCGGAAATACGAAATCTCGCTCGCTGCCGTCGCGTTTCGACGGCACGTTGCTGAGAACCTGCGGGATGATCTCGCCGCTCTTTTCGATCATCACGTAATCACCGATCTTCAGATCGAGACGCTTGATCTCGTCTTCGTTATGCAGCGAAGCACGCGAAACGGTGGTTCCGGCGAGCAGAACAGGTTCGAGATTAGCAACAGGAGTTAACGCACCGGTTCTGCCGACTTGGATAGTGATGTCGAGCAGACGAGTCGTCGCTTGGCGAGCTGAATATTTGTAGGCGATAGCCCAACGCGGGGCTTTGCTGGTTGAGCCAAATTCGTCTTGCAACGCGGTCGAATTGACCTTGACGACAACGCCGTCGATCTCATAATCGAGCGAGTCGCGAACTGTTTCCATTTCGGCGATGAACTCGGCGAGTTCGTCAAAATTCGCACAAACGCGGCGATGCGGATTGACGTTGAAACCGTTGCGTTCACACCATTCGAAAACCTCGGCGTGGTTGGCGAACATCTTTTGGTTACCTGCGTAAGCGTCGTATGGAAACATATCGAGCCGACGCGAAGCGACTATAGCCGAATCGAGCATTCGGAGTGTTCCGGAGGCGCAATTACGCGGATTGGCGAAGGTCTTTTCGTCCTGCATCTCAAGCTCGGCATTGATGCGAGCGAATTGCGTGCGAGACAAGAAGACCTCGCCGCGGATCTCAGCGTGAACGGGAGCATCGACCTTGAGTTTGAGCGGAATGCTCTTAATGGTCTTGACGTTTTGCGTGACTTCGTCGCCCTGTGAACCGTCACCGCGAGTCGCGCCGGTTACGAGAATTCCGTTCTCGTAATGCAATGAGACGGAAAGTCCGTCGATCTTGAGCTCGGCAACATAATCGAGCTTTCGGCCCTCAGCAAGCTTCTCGCAGCGTTCGGTGAACGCTCTGAGATCATCGAGCGAGTAGCTGTTGTCGAGAGACATGAGCGGCACCGTGTGTTTGAAAGGCCGCAGCGAATCAGCCTTGCCGCCAACGCGTTGCGTCGGGCTGTCGGGCGTGATGAGTTCAGGATGCTCGGCTTCGAGTGACTTTAAACGCTCGAGCAGTTGGTCGAATTCGAAGTCTGAGATCTCGGGTTCGCTATTTTGATAGTAGAGAGCGTTATGGCGTTCGATCTCGGTTCTAAGTTGTTCTATTTCTTTGTTTACGCTCATGCTAGTTCATGAATTCGGCTATCAGACGATGAAAATGATGCGTACCCGTCTCTCGCGTCGGCGAGTAACGGCCGTGCGAATAAAATCGCGAGCGAATGCCTTTCTGGACGCATTCGACGACGGCTTCGTCCTCAAGCTCGACCGAGTGCGTATCGGCGCCGGCACCTTGGCCGAGCATATTCTCGTCTCCGACGTAATTGAGATATTCGACGATCGTTCTCGACGGCGATACAGGCCGAACGACATTTACGGAAATGCCCCAAGGATAAAAGTTGAACATCAAATTGGGGAAAACAAAAAGGTAACGAGCAGCAACATTTCCGTCGGAGTCATAGCCGGTTTGAAGGCTCGAATAACGGAAAAGCTCGGTCGTGTATGTGCCGTAATCGACGATCTCGTTCAGAGATTTATGGACGTATGGAATGTGAAAGCCTTCGAGATAGTTTTCGCAATATAGGGCCCAATGGGCATCGATCTCGTATTGGCGTGTAGAGGCCAGATTTAGATCTTTGAAAACAAATTCACCAAACGCTATCGAGCCATCGCCGAGGAAACTCTCAAGGCTGGCGATCGGATCGATCGAGGTGAAATGAAATCCGTAATGTTTGGCGACAGGCAACTGCCTCAGGTTATCATCGTCGCAAGGAAAGTTCTCGACGCCTTCGAACTCAGGCATCGACAGGAATTTACCGTCGAGCGAGAATCTTCGGCCGTGGTAGCCGCAGCGAATGAGATTCGCCGTACAAGGTTCTTCGACAAGTAATTTACCTCGATGCGTGCATACATTCGACAGGCAGCGAACATTGTCGTTGTCCTTGGCGATCAAGAGCGGTTCGCTCAGGAAATTCGGCAATAAATCGAAAGGAGTTAGATCACTAAATGACGATGAATGGCCGAGAAGGTGCCATGAACGAGCGAAGATCTTCTCTTTGGAAGATTCAAAAAAGTGCGGATCAGTGTAAAACTCTGACGAAAGCGTTTTCGCCCTACGGATGTCAGGATCGATCTCAAATATCGGCATATCAATCCTTGTAAAGTAGATAAGCCGGCTGTTCGTTGTCGCGATAAAATCCACGGCAGACCATTCCAAAATCGAACGCCGTTTGAAACTCCTTGCGAATACGCAGTTGTTCAGCCTTTGCTTTTTCAGGATCGCTCGCAACCAAGCCGAGCCAGTCATTCATGATCTGAACCGTCGCAGTTGGTTCGCGTCCTTCGATGTACTTTTCGCCATTGGCAAGTGCAATGACTTTAGGGCTTTCGAGGTGCCATTCAGCAAACAGACGATCGCTTGCGAGTCCGAAGCTTTGACCTGACATCTCAGGTGCTGTCGAATAGTCGGTCCCGTAGAAATCCTCCTGAATCTCAGAGATCGTGGCGCCAAGCTTTTCGAGATTGAAATAAGCGTTGCGTGCTTTGATAGGTTCAAAGGTCCACTTGATATAGCGGACGCCTTCGGCCAAAGCTCGGTCACGCTGTACCCATTTGAGTTTGCCGCCGATCCCGTGGCTTTGATAATCAGAATGAACGGCTGTCATATGAGAGTAAAACGCACGTTCGCCACGCATGAATGCCGGCACGCTCAAGCCAAAGCCGATCAAACGATCGCCATCATAAGCTCCGAGCGAAAATCCGCCGGCGTTCTTAGTGACGATCAAATGTCTAACGGGCGACAATTCGACTTCGGGCAACGCGAAAACATCACGTTGCAATTGGACGCAAGCAGCAAGCTCATCCATTGTCGTGCATTCGCGAATATTGATCTCTACCGACATTTTCGTAATAAGGAATGCTAACAAATCAGTGACAATTACGCGAAAATTAAGTCTTAACTTTTGGCGGCACTGTTTGTTATTATTAGTAGTGGCTCACGCGAGCCGTCTAGTTCTCACAAAATCGATCATGACACCGCAATCAGAACTCGAACTTCAGGGGAATTTCCTGACGCATCCGTTTGCCGAATTGGCAGCGGAGATCCGCGAGGCCAAACTCGACGGAAGCTTGCGGTGTGCCCATGGTGACAAGAAGTGCATATTCTACTTTAAGGCGGGCCGCCTTAAGTTCGCCGTTTCAAATTCTCGTTCTTCCCGGATCTTTGAGCGGATGTTGAATCGGGGAAAGATGAGTCGCGAGGACATTCTGAAGATACCAAATTTCCAGAACGACTTTGAATTCACTTCATTTCTTGTCGATACAGGTTTCCTCAGCAAGGATGACGTTGAACGCCTGTTTGTCGCGCAGATCGAAGGAATAATGATCGACGCCCTATCATGGCCGGATGGACAGTGGACGTTCACATCGTTAGTCCGCCTTCGAGATGGTCTTGAGTTCGACATTCGGGTCCGCAAAATGCTTGTCGACGCAGCTCGCGTTCTGCCGATCGACACAGTGCTACGGCGGTTTCGCAGTTTGAATGAGGAATTCAAGTTGGGCGGCAAGGTCGGACGCGATATAGAACTGTTGCCGAATGAACAGAAGCTACTTTCGATGTTTCTCGATGAGCCGTTGCGGGCCCGCGACCTTGCACCTCAGTCCGGCATTCCCGAGCACGAAGCCGTAAAGTCGCTTTACGTTCTATGGCTCGGCGGTTATTTGATAAGGCAGGAATGGAATCCCGCATTCAGTGAAATGTCCGTTGCCAATTTGCAATCAGCCAAGCTGGAACTCAAGCAAGAGGCAAAGCTGCACGTTACAGCAGCCCCAACTCCTAAGAAGGACGAGCCGAAGGTCG
Source organism: Blastocatellia bacterium (assembly GCA_016789145.1). Taxonomy (GTDB): domain Bacteria; phylum Acidobacteriota; class Blastocatellia; order Pyrinomonadales; family Pyrinomonadaceae; genus OLB17. The sequence continues at coordinate 53,232 of JAEUQI010000006.1, forward strand.
AAGCCGCGGTTCCGGTCGTGGAAGAAGCGGCGATCACGGTCGACGAATACCTAGATCGCGTCGAGAACGCTGAGACCTACTACGACCTAATAGGTGTCGAGCACAAAGCCGAGATCGCCGACATTAAGCGAGCTTACTTCAACCTCGCCAAACAGTTTCACCCCGACCATTTTCACAAGGCGGGCGATGAGATGTTACGCCGTGTCCAAGCCGCATTCACCAAGCTCTCGCAAGCTCACGATACGCTGCGCTCGACGGACTCGCGTGAGACTTACGACTTCAAGATCAGGCGCGAGATTGCGGAGAAAGAGAAGCAACAGAAGGCCGGCACATACGAGGAGTTGTCGGTTCAAATGCAGCAGGCGAACGAGAGTTTTGAGCAAGGCTTCAGCCTATTGATGGATGGCAACGCCGAGGCTGCGGAGACCTTCCTCGCCCGTGCTGCTCATTTCGCACCTAAGAACGCGAAGTACCGTGCCTACTACGGCAAAGCTCTCGCGGCAAACGACAAACAGCGTCATAAGGCCGAAAATGAGATGCAGACAGCCGTGAAGCTCGATAGTAATAACCCAACATACAGGCTGATGCTTGCCGAGTTCTTCATTCAAATGAACCTAATGAAACGTGCGGAAGGCGAACTCAACCGACTACTCGCGATCTTCCCGAGCAACCGTGAGGCAAGAGAAATGCTTGCGGAGATCAAAAGTTAGCGGAATTATTGGCAACATTAGCGACATTGAGACTTGATATTTTGGTGCCAGAAGGGCCAAACTAAATGTTGCCTTTATCCTGCGAATGAAGTTTATTGAATCGGACCATCAACTAGTTAGATCTGCCGAAGACTGCGATGAATTTGAGTGCTTCCCTGCGGGGCATTCAGTCCGATTGGCGAAGCGTGCCGATGAACTCGCGGTTGTGTTCGGGCTGAGCGACTTTGACAGGTCAGTTCTCCAACAGGCAGCACTCATCCGTAACGTCGGCGAGCGGATCATGGGCCGCGATTACATCCGCGAAGCCCGCATCTTGACCGCCGAAGAACGCCTCGACCTAGAACGTCACCCTGTCATCGGCGAACAAGCCGCCGCCAAACTCGGCCTCGGCCGCGGCGTCCAACTCGTTGTCCGCTGGCACCACGAATACTGGAACGGCAGCGGCTATCCTGACAGACTCGAACGCAACCAGATCCCAATTTCTGCGCGATTATTGCGCGTCGTGGATACGTATTTTTCGCTGACGAACGCCCGCCCGTTCCGTGCCGCAATGTCAGATGAATTGGCTCGCAAGCACCTGGTCGATTGGGCAGGGATCGAATTCGATCCATCAGTCGTTGCCGCTTTCCTCGAACTTCCGCCGGTCGAGACATCAGCGGAAGCGTCGGCCGAGCGAACTGAGGAGGTTGCCGTTTAGCATGCTAAATAGTACGCATACCTCGCCGAAGTGGGCAATGGCGTTCGAGTTGAACATTCTTCGAAGGCTCGAGTTCGATTCGGTCGCGATACCATTCTCGCCCGAATCCGCGATCGCCGCGTACCTGCGTCGAATGAACGTCCGCGTCGCTGCAAACGACATTTTCCGCTCAAACGAAGCTCGCTGCACGGCGAAAGTCGGTAATTTCGACCATTCGCTCAGCAATGATGACATCGACGTGATACTCGATGACGTTTATGTGCCGGGCTATCGATTGCAGAATGCGGCTCTTTCGAACTGGTTCTCGGAAACCGATGCGTGGTGGTTCGATAATATCCGCCGGAACATTGACAAGCTCAATTCACCCGGAGCCCAGGCGATAGCGGCGATGTTGGCGATCGAAGTCGGGAACTATGTCTTATCGTTCAACGAAGAGACTAGGCAGTTGAGGCAGCCGTTGTCCGTTGTTTACAGGCGATTCTGGTCAATGGAGCCGGACAAGCGGATCGGCTTTGCCGACTCTCAGATCACAAACACGACCGCCGAAGAGATGGTCTCGAACGTTAAGACGATCGAACGCTACAGCGACCTGTTGTTCCTACGTTTGCCCGAACCGCATGTCAATTCAATGCGTGACTTCGCAGGTCGCGGAACGTGGGCCGAAGAATGGATCCGAGGCGAAGATACATTCTGGGACGGCCTTGAGAGCTCGATGAGCGGCCGCTTTGGCGGCCCGACTGCCACTCGCTCGCAATACCTAAGCATGCTCGATCAGTTGTTGGGCAGAGCGTCAAACATGAAGAAATGGGCGATCAGCATGATGGAATACGGTTCGCTTACCTCACAAGACATCGTAGATGTTGTGATGGAACACCGTCGTGTCGATTCGGTGTTCACCAAGGATCTGTCGGAATTGACCGGAACCAAAGCCATAATGATAACGGCTTAGAGTCCGTCGCGACGCCCCTTTTGCCTCATAAACCAAACCACACCGGCCATCGCCGATAGAATTCCTGACAGGATCGTCAGCGTTTGAGGCGTCATGACGAACATCAACCCACTCGCGGCGTAGCTGACAAACCCGAACACTGTAAGCTCTGCTCCTCGATCCAACGTCGAGATCCTTCCGCGTATCTTATCGGGCAAACTGCGCTGGAACATTGTTTCATGAACTGCATACTCAACGCCGACGATCGCCCTTGACACAAGCACGAATACCGCAAACAGCCACAGCGACGGCATGAAAGCACCGATGGCGAAAACGACGCCGTGGATGATCAACGCCCAGCCTACGAACCACACTTGACGTTCTTTCCGATCTAGCCAGCCCGACACGCGATGTGCGAGCAGCATGCCGATGGTCAAGCCCAAACCAGCAGATCCCCAAAGCAATCCGACCGCTGCATCGGGGTTCCACGCCTCAGTCTCTGCGAAATATACGCCGCCCAAGCGTTCGAAGATGACATTGATCGCTCCGCCACCAACTGCCCAGATCATGTTGATCAGCAGAATTGTTAGCGCGAAATGATTCTTGACCGAATATATGACGCCTTCTTTGAGTTCGGTCAAAAACGACTCCCTCGAATCTTTATTCGCCATTCGTTCGGCGGTCTCATCGTCGCGAGTTGCTTCCTCAGGAATTAGCCAAACGGTATACGCAGAGATCAGGAACGACGCAGCGTTGATGATGAATGCGACTTCGTACCCAAAGATCGCGGCCGCCCAACCGCCAAGAGCGGAGCCGATCGCCATCAGAACAAAGCGTGACGAGAACATCAACGCTGTGCCCGCTAGCAAGCCTTCTTTTCCGGTTAGATTCGGTGCCGTTGCGTTCTTTGCTCCGTCAAAGAATGCTCCGGAAACGTGTAAGAGCACGGTTGCTAGATAAGCTATCCACAGATCATCTGCATCATTAACGAACAGGAATGACAACGCGATCGCGACGCGGATCAGGTCGGTCGCGAGCATTACTGTTCGTCTCGAAAACCGATCTACGAACGTTCCGGCGATAGGTGAAACTAAGGCAAACGGCAGCAGTCTCGCCAAGAAAAACATCCCGGCTGCCATCGGCGATGCGTCGGAAACAAGGCGAACAAGGCCCAGACCGGCAATAAAGTTGAACCAGTTACCGAGTTCTGATATGAACTGTCCGGTGAGCAGATTGCGGAAATTTCGGTTTCCGCGGATCAGTTCACCGTACGTCAGCGATTGCATAAATATAAGAAATCAAAAAAGTTGCCCGCTTCGTTTTCCTCGGAGCGGGCAACACTAAACAAAATGTCAACAGACATCATTTACATTTAGAATAACCACAATCTCGGCATGAGTCACAGCCAGAAGCATGTTCAAGCTGGCCGCTGCACTCCGGGCAAACGCCGATCATCGATGACATACCGACGGATTCAGACGTTAGCGATTTGTTCAATTGCCGCTCACTCTCAGGCAGACCTTGCAAACGGCGACTGACAAGCATTAAGCATTCGGCGACGGCTTGTTCGGGCGATGTGAGCAGGCGTTCGTTGAACCAAACTGCGTGTGTCGAGGTTACTTTATTCAACGAATGAGCGACCTCTTTAGCATCGAAACCGCCACGCAACATCTTCGATGCGAGCAAGCCAACGCCGGGGCTTATCGGTCCGGCACAGAAGATCTCGCGAATGCTGACGCCATCGTGATTGACCGTCACGTAAAGATTCTGCCCCTCGAACGGAATACGCCATGTCGAACCTTGCAACTCGCGAGGACGCTCTACGCGAGAAAGAGAAGAGGCGATCGGGAGAATAGGTGAAGAGGTGTCATACGTCTCCTCTTCGCCTGCTCCCCTTTTCTCTTCTTCTTTCTTCATCGTGTTCAATACCTGCCCCTCGCGGCTGCCATCGCGGTAATAACTTACGGCTTTGCAGCCGAGCTTTCGGGCGAGATGGTAAAGTTCATCGACAGATTCGACGGTGTCATCTTTTGCGCCGTTGCAGGTCTTTGAGATCGCGTTATCGACGTGCTTTTGAGCCGCTGCCAGCACCTTTACATGTTCGAACGACTTGATCTCCATTGCCGAAATGAAATGCGACGGTAATTCGCTTTCGTGTTCAACAACGTACTCGGCAGCGGCTTTGATCGAATCTTCGTCGGTTTGATCGACCGAAACGCCAAGTGCTTCCGCCGCCGCCGTATGGACATAGGTCCGAGTACCAAGCGTGTCTTGGCGAACGTAAGCCCAAGAGAAATTGGGTTCAATGCCTGACGAAGTCTCTGCGACAAGCGAGATGGTTCCGGTCGGTGCGATCGTTGTAACCTCATAATTTCGCGGCGTCAACGGAATGTCTCGCGGAATGCCGAGGTCTTCGTAGATGAATTTCGCATAAGCGTCGCGGTTGGCTTCGAACTCAGGGAAAGAGCCCTTCTCGCGGCCGATCCGAAGGCTTGCTAACCACGATTCACGACGGACAAAACCCATTACTCGCTCCATTAACTGGATCGATTCTTCGCTGCCGTAGGTCACACCAAGCCGTAGGCAAAGATCTGCATAGCCCATAATTCCAAGGCCGACAGGCCGCGTGCGTTTCACAACATCGTCGATCTCAGGCAATGGGAAATAACCCGCGTCAACGACATTGTCAAGGAATCTAGTACAGAGCTGTGTAGTATGTGATAGACGTTCCCAATCAACGGTGCCTTCCCCGTCCGCTGTTTTTGTATAGAATTTTGCCACATCGATCGAGCCGAGATTGCACGAATTGTTGAAATGCAACTGCTGCTCGCCGCACGGGTTGCACGCATAGATAGGGCCCATCGACGCCATCATATGATTGTGTCGGTTTACTTCGTCGATGAAGATGATGCCAGGCTCGGCGTACTTATGTGCGGATGCGATTATGCGGTTCCAAATGTCTGGAGCGAAGACCATTCCAGGCATCGGCGGTTCTTCGATAATGCAATCGGTAATATCTGCCGTCTCGAACGCCAATTTGTCGGCAAAGTTCGCCGTCGAGCCATCGGGACGGCGATAAACGACATAGTCTGCGCCTGTCGCTGCGTCAAATATAGGCTGCGTCCACGGTTCGCCCTTAAATTCGGTCTGGAACCAAGTTCCGCTATCGACGGCGTCCATGAATAGGTCAGTAACTGTGACCGAGATATTGAAATTTGTCAGGCTCGTCTGATCATTCTTTGCGTGAATGAACCGCAGAATATCAGGATGAGCAACCGCCAAGATGCCCATGTTAGCACCGCGACGAACGCCGCCTTGTTTGACGACCTCTGTCGTTTGGTTAACGATGTTCATGAACGAAACCGGCCCCGAAGCAACGCCGCGTGTCGAATTGACCATCGATCCCGCTGGCCGCAAAAACTCATACGTCATTCCTGTGCCGCCGCCGGTCTGATGAATGATCGCGACGTTCTGAGCGTGTTCCATGATGCCCTCGATCGAATCGGGTACATTGAGGACAAAACACGCCGCAAGCTGGCCTTTAGGTTTGCCTGCATTGACCAAGCAAGGTGTGTTTGGCACGAACTCGCGAGCCAGCATCACCGAGGTCATATCGTTATAAAACTCATTCTGCTTAATCGGATCGGTCTCGGCTCGCGAGACGTGGCCGACGACGCGTCGAACGATATCAGTCCAAGTTTCAAGCGGTTCACCGTGCTCGTCTTTGAGTGCGTAACGCTTCGCGATAACCTTTTGCGCGTTCAACCCAAGCGGTGCATATTCGCGCTGTGGCGCAACGCCGAAATTTCCGGCGGACGTTTCATTAGAGACAGATCGGTCGTAGTTCGAGTCAAAAGCGGCACTCATATTAGCAGTTTCTCCTTGGGCAAAAGGCGTAACTAAATTTTAACATTCGGCTCCCAAAAGGGGAATTCAAACTGTTGGCAGATGATGAATTAGTTTCGTTTTGGCAGTTTTCCACAGCCATGGTCAAGCAAGGGCAGTCTAGCCAAACCATCGTACAAAGTCAACAATTTTTTTCCGCAATATGTTGTGTTAACCCCAATTGATGCAACAACTGAGAGTGTAAGTTAAAGTGATAGTTCAACTTGCGTGATTTGACACATCGGCAATAAAGTTCCGACACTATATTCAATGGACAGACTCGCAAAGGCTATTGCCGCTGATGGCACCGTTCGTGTGATTTCGGCTATCACAACCGATACTGTAACCGAGGCATTTCGCCGTCATGAGACATCACCAACCGCGACGGCGGCACTCGGTCGCACGATGACCGGTGCGGCACTGCTCGGAGCAAGCTTCAAGGACGCCGATCGGCTGACGATCAAGGTCGAGGGCGACGGACCGCTTGGCTCGATCATCGCCGAATCTAATTCTAGCGGCGGCATTCGCGGCTATGTTCACAATCCGCTCTTAGATGTACCACCAAACGAGGCAGGTAAATTCGACGTTCGCGCTATCGTCGGCAACGGCATGTTTCACGTCATTAGAGAATCGGGCTACGAACTTGGTCTCAATACCGAACCGTATGTCGGCTCCGTGCCGATAGTTTCCGGCGAGATCGGCGAAGATCTAGCTTTCTATCTCGCGAATTCGGAGCAGATTCCGTCGGCCGTAATGGTCGGTGTGCTGCTTCAGAATCAGGAACCATTCGTAGCGGCCGCCGGTGGCGTGTTGGTTCAGATGATGCCGGGAGCTAACGAGCACATCATCACGATGATCGAAGATACGATCAAACACGCACCGCACGTTACCAAACTTATCGCGGACGGAGCCACCACGTCCGACCTTATCGCCTCTGCTCTCGGCATAATTGAATTCGAGGTTCTCGAAGAATCGGACATCACATTCAAATGCAATTGTTCGTTGGAACGCGCCCGTGCGATGATCGCTTCGTTTGGCATCGATGAAGTTGCGTCGATGCTGGCCGAAGACAAGCAGACGGCGATGACGTGCGGATTTTGTAACGAGACCTATACTTTGGACGAAGGCGAGCTCATCGCAATATTGGGAGAACTTCAGCAAAGCTAGATTGTGACAACGACCGATATCACTCATAATTTCTCCAATGTCTGAACTCAACGCCTTTTTGATCGAGGCTGCCAACGATGTCGAAAGCGAACTCGAGCGACTGCTGCCCGCGTCTGATGTCGAGCCTGTTCGACTGCATTCGGCGATGCGTTGGAGCATGTTCGCGGGCGGCAAACGATTTCGTCCGGCGCTTGTTTTTGCGAGCGGACAGGTATTCAGTGCTGAGAGATCGAAGCTTGTCAGCACTGCGGCTGCGATCGAGATGATCCATACGTTTTCGCTCATCCACGACGATCTGCCGGCGATGGATGACGATGATCTGCGTCGCGGTAAGCCGACTTGCCACAAGCAGTTTGACGAGGCGACGGCGATACTTGCGGGCGACGCTCTGCAGGCGATGGCGTTCGGTGCGATCGCCGATGAAGAGAGCCTGCCGCCGGAGATCCGCGTTCGCTTGCTGAAAGGCCTCGCCGCCGCTTCGAGCACGCCAAAGGGCATGGTCGCCGGACAACAGCTCGATCTCGAAGCTGAAAATGCGGATGACGCGACCGTAGATATCGAGAATATTCATCGTCTGAAAACCGGTGCCTTGATCGAATATGCGGCCATTGCCGGAGCCGTTATCGGCGGAGC